>CAZKDK010000219.1:0-6313 GCA_964551145.1 uncultured Opitutaceae bacterium
CGGCACCCTCATCGTCGGATCCGGCGGCGCCTCCTCGACCTTCGGCGGCACCTTCTCCAATGACCCCGCCTCGACCTTCGAAAAGACCGGCGCCGGCACGCTCACCTTCGGCAACAACATCAATCTGTCCACCGGCACCTTGATGCTCAACGGCGGCACGCTCAATCTGGGCGGTTTCAGCAGCACCTTCGGTTCCCTGTCGGTCACGGGAAGTTCAACGGTCGACTTCGGAACCGGCGGCGCGTCGATCCTCAACATCCTGGGCTCCCTGTCCGTCGATCCGACCGCGATCCTGACCGTCGCGGATTGGACCAATACGGTCGACTATTTCTACGCCCAATTCGGCGACCCGGGCGTCGACGTCCGCAGCCGCATCGTCTTCAGCGGCTACCCCGGCGCTGACACGGGCTGGCAGTCGTTCGATCACGAGATCATGCCCGTGCCGGAGCCTTCGGCCTACGGTGCGGCCCTGCTCGGCCTCAGCCTGGTGCTCGCCGCCCTTCGCCGTCGCCGCCAGCAGCTCTGACGCCTCGTCCCGCGTTCAACCGCCGGACCGGATCGACAGATGATCTCGAGTTGCCGCGCGCAACGGTCGCCCACGTTCGCACGCGGCGCATCTCAAGATTAGGCCGGGGCTTTTGGCGCGGCGCCGCGTGGCCGAACATTGTGGCGGGCCAAGTCGCTATGGCGGTGTGGCTTTCACAATTGTTTAACTGCTGCAAACGGTTTTCTATTGGTATGCGTAGGGGTTTCCCTTTATACCCCAATCCGCCGGTACCGGCATCGCCCCTTTGAAACTGCCATGACGCCGCAGTGCACGAAACGAATAAATGAGCCGACTGCCGTTCGGAGGCGCCTGCTCATCGCCTTCGGCGCCGTTCTGTTTGCGCTGCCCCGTTTGGGAGCGCAGGTTTGGGACGGCGGCGCGGCTACGGGCAATTGGGCCACCGCCGGAAACTGGAATCCGAATGCCGTTCCTGGGACGGGCGCCAACGTCTCGTTCGACTCGGGCAACGCCAACGGTCAGTTCGTCATTACCCTGCAGAACACGAGCCGCACGGTGGGCTCGATGACATTCCTGAGCGCGGGCGGCGCGCAGGGGTTCACCTTCAACGCCGGCACCGCCACCCTGACCATCGGCGCCGGCGGCATCGTCAACAACGACGATGCGCTTCAGATATTCAATGCCCCGGTCGCCATCTCCGCCAGCCAGACGTGGAACGCCGGCGGCGGCGGACTCGCCTTCGCCAATGTCTCCCTCGGAGGCAACCTGACGCTGGCCGGGGTGGGCCCGATTTCAGTCGGCGGCACCACCACCCTGACCGGCACCCGCACCCTCACGAACGGTTCCGCCGGCACGGTCACCCTGGCCGGGATCACGGGCACCAACCGCAATCTCACGATCGCCGGCAGCGGTGACACTGTGGTGACCGGCCCCATCACGACCGGCACGGGATCGCTGACCAAGAACGGTTCGGGAGCACTCGTCCTTTCCGGCGCCAACACCTACACCGGCGGCACCTATATCGGCACGTCGGGCGGCGCCGCCGGCGGCACGCTTCGGCTCGGCGCTTCGAATGTCCTGCCGGCCTCTGCGGTCACCGTCTACGGCGGCACCCTCGACTTGAACAACTTCAACGACGCGATCGGCGCCCTTAACCTCGGTCGGGGCGCCGCGGGCACGGCCGCGGTCGTGAACACCGGCACCGGCACCCTGACGCTCGGTGGAACCGTCACTTACACCGCCACCAACAATCCCAACGGCGCGGTGATCAGCGGCAACCTGGCCTTGGGCGCGAACCGCACGGTTACGGTCGGCGACAGCACTGCAACCGCCGCTGACCTCACGATCGACGCCGCCGTTTCCGGGAGCTACAACCTGACCAAGACCGGGGCCGGCACGCTGGTGCTCTCCGGCGCCAACACCTATGCCGGCACCACGGCCGTGAGCGCAGGCGTCCTTGAAATCCGGAGCGATAGCGCACTGGGCGCGGCGGGCAACACAACGACGGTCGCCAATGGGTCGGCCCTGCAACTCCAGGGCGGCATCAACGTCACGGGTGAGACGCTCACGCTGTCCGGAACCGGCGTCGGCAACTTGGGCGCGCTGCGCAACGTCTCGGGCAACAACACCTGGGCCGGCAGCGTCGGCCTGGCGGCCAATTCCCAGATCCAGTCGGACGCCGGCGTGCTGACGATCGGCGGGGCGGTGCTGCGATCGGGCGGCACCAATCGCGCGCTCACCGTGGCGGGTGCCGGCGATGTCACCATTTCCGGCGTCATCAACAATACCATCAGCAGCGTCACCAAGACGGGGACCGGCACCCTCCTCCTTTCCGGCGTCAACACCTACACCGGCGCAACCACCGTCAGCGCGGGCACGCTCCGGGCCGGTGTTGACAACGCACTCTCCAACAACACGGCCGTGACCGTCGCCGCCGGGGCCACCTTCGACCTCAACGGCTACGTTGACACGATCGGTTCGCTGGCCGGCGGCGGCATCGTCACGCTCGGCGGCGGCACGCTCACCGCCGGCGCCAACAACACCAGCACGACCTTCTCCGGGACGATCTCAGGCACCGGCGGCATCGCCAAGACGGGCACCGGCACGCTCGTCCTTTCCGGCGCCAACACCTACACCGGCGACACGACCATCAGCGCGGGAGCCGTCACCCTGGGTGCCAGCGAAAACATGGCCGGCCGTCTCGTCCTCAACGGCGGGGAGCTGGTTCTGGGCGGTTTTTCCGGCACGTTTGCCTCCCTTTCGGTCACGGGCAATTCGATCCTCGATTTCGGCACCGGGAGCGGCTCCGTCCTGAAAATCCTCGGCTCGGTCACCATCGACTCCGCAGCCATTCTGACGATCCAGAACTGGAACGACACGGTCGACTACTTCTATTCGTTGATCGACCCGGGCATGACCGATCCCTCCATTTTCAATCGAATCGTCTTCCAAGGTTTCAGCGGCCCGCCGAAATGGCAGTCATTCGACAGCGAGATCACGCCCGTGCCCGAGCCTTCGGTCTATGGCGCGGCGCTGCTTCTCCTGACGGGGCTGGCGGTGGCCTGGCGGCGCCGGCGGCTGAACTGACGGCGGCCTTTCGGGAAAGCCCGGCGCCGGCTACTTGCCGATTCCGACGGCCTGGAATCCCAGCGACCGCAGTCTGGCCAGATCGAGGATGTTGCGGCCATCGAAGACGAATGCCGGCCGCGGCATCGAGGCCAGGATCCGCGCGTAGTCGAGCGACTTGAACTCGTCCCACTCCGTCAGCACCGCGATGGCGTGCGCGCCCTCGCAAGCCTCGTAGGCGTTCCGCGCGATGGTGAACCGCGGGGCTCCCGGCGCCGGGGCGCCCGGGTCCGCATCCGCCGGTTCGGCCAGCTCGCGCCGAATGTCGCCCGGCGCCACCTTCGGATCGTAGATCGCCAGCTGGGCCCGCTCGGCGAGCAGGTCCCGGCACACCGTGATGGCCGGCGATTCCCGGACGTCGTTCGTGTTCTTTTTGAAGGCGAATCCGAGGATGCCAATCTTCTTGTCCGCGACCGTGTTGAACAGCGCCTTCACGATCAGCGCGGCAAACCGTTGTTTCTGGAAGTCGTTCATGCGGATGACGTGCTCCCAGTACGCCGCCACTTCGGGGAGCCCGAAATGCTCGCAGAGATAGACCAGGTTGAGGATGTCCTTCTGGAAACACGATCCGCCGAAGCCCACCGATGCCTGCAGGAATTTCGCGCCGATCCGGCTGTCCCGGCCGATCACGTTCGCGACCTCGTCGACGTTGGCGCCCGTCGCCTCGCAGACGGCGGAGATCGAGTTGATCGACGAGATGCGCTGGGCCAGGAAGGCGTTGGCCACGAGCTTGGAGAGCTCCGAAGACCAGAGCCCCGTCGTGATGATCCGGTCCCGCGGCACCCAGTGCGCGTAGATGTCCACCAGAGTCTGGACCGCCGCGGCGCCCTCGGGCGTGGGTTCGCCCCCGATCAGGACGCGATCCGGATTCTGGAGGTCGGCCACCGCCGTGCCCTCGGCCAGAAACTCGGGGTTCGACAGGACCTGGCACGGCACCTTGCGCCCATTGGCCCGCAGGATCGTCGAGATCGACTCCGCCGTCCGCACCGGGATCGTTGATTTCTCCACGATGATCTTCGGCGTATCCGCGTGCTCCGCGATCGTCCGGGCCACCGATTCCACATAGCTCAGGTCCGCCGCCCGGCCGGCCCCGACCCCGTAGGTCTTGGTCGGCGTGTTGACGCAAACGAAAATCATATCCGCCCGCCGGATGCTCCCGGCGATGTCCGTCGAGAAGGTCAGGTTGCGTCCGCGGACCTCCCGGACGATTTCCTCCAGGCCCGGCTCGTACACGGGCAGCTCGTCGGAATTCCAGGCGGCAATGCGGGCCGCGTTCATGTCGACGATCGTCGCCTTCACTGTCGGACACCGCTGGGCCATGACCGCCATCGTTGTCCCCCCGACGTAGCCTGCACCAATACAGCAGATGTTCATGCGTGGAGTGCTGGCGACGACCTTGGCGGCTTGCGTCCGATAATCCAAGGCGGATCTTTCGCAATCCGGGCCCACCGCGCCGGCCCTGCCGCCTCAGCCAAACCGCCGGGCGACCCGCGCGAACCGCCGGCCCGCCTCGCGCAGGGCGTCCTCAGCGAGCACGCCGAAGCTCAGGCGGACGCAGTTCCGCAGGGGTTCGTCGCCGAAACACAGTTCGCCCGGAACGTACAGCACGCCTTCGGCAATGCACGCCTGGCAGAACGGCGACGCCAGCCCCGTCTCGATCGCCCCGGGCGCCTCGAGCCACAGGTAGAGCCCTCCCTCCGGCGCCGCCCAGCGCCAGCCGCCGGCGGGCAGGCCCTCGGCCTCGAGGGTTTCGTGCAGGGCGCGCATCTTGCGCTCGTAGGCCGGCCGCACGATCGCGAGGTGCCGGTCGAAGGAACCATCCGCGAGCACCTCCTCGAGAATCGCCTGGGTGAAGTTGGCCGTGCCGAAATCGTGATGACCCTTCAGGTGGGCCATCCGGACCAGCCAGTCGGCGTTCGTGCAATAGCCGTAGCCGACCTTCAGGCCGGTCGCGAAGGGCTTCGTCAGCGTGGCGAGGTAAAGGACCGGGAACCCGCGCCAGTCGTCCAGGCCGGGCACGGACGGGGTCGCCGGCGCCTCCCCGAAATGGAGTTCGCGGTAGGCCGCGTCCTCGATCACCGGCACAACCAGCCCGCGGTCCGCCAGCAGGCGCGCCAAGCCCGTCTTCTCCCCGGCGTCGAGGCTGCGGCCGGACGGATTGGAGAAGTAACTGACGAAATAGACCGCCTTGACGCGGTCGAGCTCGCCCGTCCGCGCCAGCCCGTCCAGGCGGGCGCCGAGTCCGGGCAGATCCAGCCGGCCGGCGGCGTCCACCGGCATCGATCGCGCCCGGATGCCGAGTCCGGCCAGCATCTCCAGAAACACGAAATAGCTCGGCCGGTCCACGAGCACGATGTCGCGCTCGGCGCACAGCACCTGCATCGCCAGGTAAAGCGCCTGCTGCGAACCGTTCGTGATGAACACACGCTCCCGGAGATCCGCCCCCGCGAGCGCGGGCTCCCGGCACACCAGGCGTCCGGCGAGCAGCTGGCGCAGGCCGGGCCGGCCCAGGTTCGTGCCGTACTGCAGGTACTCGGGTTCGCCCGGCCGCCGGGCCAGCGCGGAGACCGCCGCCTGCACGGCCGCGACCGGCAGCGTCCGGCTGTCCGTGAATCCGGCCGCCAGCGACAGGAGGCGGGGATTCTCCAGCGCCAGCGCCATGAGCCGCGCGATCGTGGGAGGTCCGGCCCGCTCGCCGGCCGGCGAGAATCGGATGGTTCGGTCCGCGGTTGCCTTCATCGATGGCGCATTGAGTCCCTTCGCCGTGCCGCCGACAAACCTGAAAGCACGCCCGTCCGGACGCCGCAGCCGCCTCCCCGCCTGCCTCCCGCGGGGCAAAAGCCCTCAGGCCGGCGCCGCCGCCGGAGCCTCGCCCGGCATGCTATTCGGGACCGGCTTCTCCGCCGCCTTCTTGCCCCCCGCGCTGTCCCCGGGCTTCGTGATGACCGGCGGCAGGACGGGGGAACGGATCTCACCGAACTCGAGGATCTCGTTCACGTGGCGGCCCTCGATCGTCTCGTACTGCAGCAGGGCCGCCGCGATCTTGTCGAGCGCCCCACGCTTCTCGATGATGATGCTCTTCGCGCGGCTGTACTGCTCGTCCACCAACTTGTGGATCTCGATGTCGATCAGCCGGGCGGTGTCCTCGCTGAAATTCTCGCTGCGCGTGATCTCGCGGCCCAG
>CAZKDK010000220.1:0-6300 GCA_964551145.1 uncultured Opitutaceae bacterium
GATCAGCAGCGTGGCGAGCGTGTGCCTGATCAGCCCTCCCTGGAATTCGGCGATCACGCCGAATTGCGTGAGGAGGTCGCGGATGGCCGGCTCGGGCCCGGTCAGCAGCGAGAAATTGCGCGTGTCGATCCCGTGCGCCCGCGCGTAGGCCTGGAGCGCGCCCGGGCTGTCGTGTTCCGGATCGAGGGTGACGGAGACCAGCTGGAGGTCGGTCACCCCGGCCGCCCGTGCCTGGCGCTGCACCTGCACCATGCGCTCCGTCGCGGCCGGGCACATCGTGGCGATCGGACAGCGCGTGTAGATGAAATTGAGCATGATCTCCCGCCCGCGGAATCGCCGCGCTTCCACGACGTTCCCTTTCTCGTCGACCAGCGCGAAATCGGGCATGGTCTCGCCGATCTCGCGGTACGCGCCGCGGCCGCGACCGGCCGTGTCCTGCCGCAGCGCGTTGGCCGCGGCCGCGACCGTGGCGGCGGAGACCCGGTCGTCGGGCCAGATGTTCTCCAGGTGAAAGTCGTCCCCGCGCCGCACCAAGTCGGCCCGGATGCGTTCGTCGGGCCGGACGGAGGCCAGATCCCCGGCCCCGGCCGGAAACTCCATCGTCATGGCCGGCATGAACCCCGGAATCGTCTCGTGCGACACGGTCAGCGTCCCGCGCCCGGAATTGACGGCAATGACCTGGCCGTGGAGCGCATAACGGGTCTCCCCGGACACGCTGGCATCGCCCGCACCGGCGTCGCCGCGCGAACGCGTGCAGCCGGCGCCCGCGGCCAGCAGCGCCAGTCCCAGCAATGCGGCTCGTCGCCGCCAACGGGATCCGTCCCATCGGAGTTTCATCCGGCTACACCGGTCCCCATTCCGGCGAATTTGTCAAAAAACACGCTTTCGCGATTTGCAGGGTGCTGGTTTCCGGGCTCATTGCCGCATGGCCGGTTTTTTCCGTTCCGATCGGCGTCCAGGCTACCAGCCGGCGCTGGCGTGGTTTGCCGCGCTCGGCGCCGTGTGGGTTTTCGTGCTCGTGACCCTCGGCGCATTCACCACGAGCATCGGCGCGGGCATGGTGTTCCCGGACTGGCCCCTGTCGGACGGATCGCTGGATCCTCCGGGCTGGCTGGGCAACCTGGCGATGTTCGCGGAGCACGCCCACCGCCTGAGCGCCGGGATCATGAGCGCGATCACGATCGTCCTCGCCCTGTGGCTGTGGCGGCGCGAACCGCGGCGCTGGCTGCGGCGGCTGGGCGCATTCGCCGTCGCGCTGGTCCTGGCGCAGGCGGTCGTCGGCGGGTTGCGCGTGCTGCTTGACCGCTACCCGGTCGCGAGCGCCGCCACGAGCCTCGGCCAGCTGTTCGCCATGCTCCACGCCTGCCTCGCCCAGATCTTCGTGTGCACCCTGCTGGCGGTGGCGGCGGCGGTGGCCCGCCCCTGGGTCGAGTGGCGGCCGGCCGGGCCGGACCGGACCGGACCGGGCATCCGCCGCCTGGCGGTCGCCTGCTGCGGCCTGCTGCTGGTCCAGCTCGGCATCGCCGCGGTGATGCGGCACAGCTTCGCCGGACTGGCGATCCCGACCTTTCCCCTGACGCCGGATGGCGGCCTCGTGCCCGCCCGGTGGGACTTCCGGGTCGGCATCAATTTCGCGCACCGCGCCATGGCGCTCGGGCTGGCGGTGACCGTCGCCGGGCTGGCGGCCGCCGTGTGGCGGGCCCGGGGCCGGCCGCGCGGCGGAGGGGCCGCCCTGCCCCGGCTGGCCGCCCTGATGCTGGCGCTGCTGGCCGCGCAGGTCGCCCTCGGAGCCGCGATCGTCTGGACCGGGCGCGATCCCTATGTCGCGACCGCCCACGTGCTCGTGGGCGCGCTGCTGTCGGCCGTCACCTTCCTGCTGGCCTGGCTGGCGCACCGCGACGTGATCGAGCTTCCGCGTGCGCAGGGTGCGCGGACGCTGGAGGATGAGCCCGCGGTCCGCGGCGCCGCCGTCCACGCATGAGCCCGCCCACCCCACCGTTTCCCGAGTCGACCGCCCGCGGCGGGCTGCTGGGCGAAGCGCTGCCCCGGGCCGGCTGGTCCGACTATCTCGAGCTGACCAAGCCGCGCCTCAGTTTCCTCTCGGTGCTGACCGCGCTGGTCGGCTATCTGGCCGCGCTGCCGGCCCGCAACGGCTGGAGCCTGCCCGCCGTGGC
Source organism: uncultured Opitutaceae bacterium (assembly GCA_964551145.1). Classification (GTDB taxonomy): domain Bacteria; phylum Verrucomicrobiota; class Verrucomicrobiia; order Opitutales; family Opitutaceae; genus Fen-1467. The sequence goes on from CAZKDK010000220.1 coordinate 2,175, forward strand.
GGCGGGCACGGCGCTGGCGGCGGGCGGGGTGGCGGCGCTCAACCAATGGCTCGAGGCCGACACCGACGCGCGGATGAGCCGCACGCGGGACCGGCCCATTCCCGCCGGCCGCATCGCCACCGGATCGGCCTTCGTCCTGGGATGGAGCCTTTGCCTGGCGGGACTCGCGGTCCTGTTCCAGTTCGCCAACGGCCTGGCCGCGCTGTTCGCGCTGGCCACCATGACCTGCTACCTCGCGCTGTACACGCCGGCCAAGCGCTGCTCGCGCTGGTCGACCGAGATCGGCGCCGTCGCGGGCGCGTTCCCGCCGCTCATCGGCTGGGCGGCCGCCGAGGGCCGGATCTCGGCGCTCGGCTGGGTACTTTTCGGAGTGCTCTTCTTCTGGCAGATCCCGCATTTCCTGGCCATCGCCTGGATGTACCGGCGGGACTACGCGGCGGTCGGCTTTCCGGTGCTGCCGGTCCGGGACGCGACGGGCGGGAAGGTGGCGGGCTGGCTGCTTGGGAGCACGGCGTGCCTGGTCGCCGTCAGCCTGCTGCCGCTCGTTCTCGGCTGCGCCGGCGCGGCCTACGGCGCCGCGGCGGCGGGGCTGGGGGGGTGGTTCCTGTGGCGGGTGGCCGCCTTTCGGCACCCGTCGGGGCGCGAGGCCGCCGCGCGCCGCGCGTTCCAGGCGTCGATCGGTTACCTGCCGCTCCTCCTGGCCGCGCTCGTGGTGGACCGGATCGTGTTCCACTGACCAGGGATCGCACTGATTGACACGGATGGCGGTTCCCGCTCCCAATCCGTGGCCTCAGTGGTCGATTCGCCATGACCCTCCACGATTTTCCGGCGCTGAACGCCGGCCTGAACGGGACCGCCGCGGTCCTGCTGACCGCGGGATTCGTCTTCATCCGGCGCCGCCGCGTCCACGCCCATCGCGCCGCCATGCTGGCGGCCTTCGCGGTGTCCGTGGCGTTCCTGGCGTGCTACGTGACCTATCACCTGCAGACCGGAGCGCACACCCCGTTCGGCGGAACGGGCCCGATCCGCACGGTCTATCTCGTCATGCTCGCCTCGCACATCGTGCTGGCGATGGCCATCGTGCCGCTGGTGCTCGTCACGGTGACGTTGGCGCTGCGGGGGCGCTTCGAGCGCCACCGGCGCTGGGCGCGCTGGACGTTTCCCCTGTGGTACTACGTGAGCGTCACGGGCGTGCTGGTCTATTTCTTCCTCTACCGCTGGTGGCCGGCGGCGGCCGGCTGACGCCGGCGCCGCGAGGTTCAGGGTTTTGGGTTTGGGGTTCTGGGTTGGGATTGGGGACCCAAAACCCAAAACACAGAACCCAGAACCGTGACCGGCGGCAGCCGGTCACTGCACGACGAGCACGCCGTGCATGCCGGACACGAAATGCCCCGGGAAGGTGCAGAGGTACGGGTATTCGCCCGGCTCGGTCGGCGCCTTGAAATCAACCGTGTCGCTCTCGCGCGGCCCGAGCAGTTTGGTGTGGGCGAGCACCTCGCCCGCCAGTTCGTCCGGAAAATAGTCCGAATCCTTGTGGGCGACCGCCGCGTTGGCGAAGGCGGCCGCATCGGCGCCCTTGCGCAGCAGCGTCCAGTTGTGCCCCATGGCCGCCTTGGGCTGGGTGCCGACGTTGGTCAGGGTCACCCTGACGTCCGCGCCCGGCGAAACCTCCAGCCGGGTCACATTGTACTTCATCGTGTCGCTGGCCGTGATCGCGAACGTCTTGGGTCCGTTGCCCGGCGCCGCCGTGGATCCCTTGCCGCCGCAACCGGCCAGGGCCGCCACGCATGCCGCCGCCAGGACTGAATGCAGGATTTTCTTCATGTCCCAGCATAGTCCGGATCCCGGACGCTCGCGATGCCGGGAGCTGTTTAGGCGCGCCTAATCCTGCAACCTCCGTCGGATTAAGCGCGGTAATCGGCCGGCCTTTTGTGTGCCGGCCATTTGCGGGGCAGGAGTTTTGCAGTATAGATGGCCGGTGTCTCGCGCGGCCGCGCCGGCCGCATTTCCAGCTGATCTCCATCAACTTCCTGCCCTTCCGCGAAATGTCCCGCCTGGCCGTTCCGTTTCGTCCCGCGCGGATCCTGCGCGCCGTGCCGGCTGCGGCCGCGCCCGTTCTGCTGGCCTGTTGCTGGCTGGACGGGCCCCAGTCGACCTTCCACGTGCAGGGGCCGGTGGCGCGCAGCCAGCTCGACCTGTTCATGCTGACGGTCTACGTCACGGCCTTCATTTTCGTCGTCGTCGGCTCGACGCTCGCGTACGCGACGATCCGGTTCAAGGCGCGCCCGGCGGCCGCGGAACACGGGGAGCCGCCGGAGCAGAGCCACGGCAATCCGCTGGTCGAGCTGGGGCTGGTTTGCGCGTCGATCCTGTGCCTGTTGATCATCGCGATTCCCACGCTCCGGGCGATCACGTACAGCTACGACGTCCCCACCTCCGCCAAGGCCGGAGCGTATGAAATCACGGCGACCGGCTCCCAGTGGTGGTTCAAGTTCGAGTATCCGGGCGAGCAGATCGCCGGCGTCGGGCCGCTCGTGACGGCTAATGAGCTCGTCATCCCGGCCGGCCGGCCCGTGCACGTCGACCTGCGGACGCTCGACGTGATCCACAGCTTCTGGGTGCCGAAGCTGGCGGGCAAGGTGGACATGATTCCCAACCGGCCCAACCACCTCTGGCTGCAGGCGGACGAGCCCGGCTACTATTACGGGCAGTGCGCCGAATTCTGCGGCGACTCCCATGCGATGATGCGCTTCCGCGTCATCGCGCTGCCTTCCGCCGAATTCGCCGCGTGGCTGGCCAACCAGAAGGGGCCCGCCCGCGCGGTCGGCGCCGCGGCTGCCGCCGCCGGCGACTCCCGGCCCCGCGTGGTTCCGGCGAGCTACCGGATGCCTTCGTCCGATTCCGCCGGCGAGGCCCTCGCGGGCTCGCCCGCATTCGACGCCAACCCCTTCACCGCGTGGAAGGCCCGGCAGCGGCCCGACCCGGCGCGGGAGAGCCCGGCGCTCATCGCCGACGGCCGCCGTTTGTTCCAGGAGAAGACCTGCATCGCCTGTCATACCGTCCGCGGCCAGGAGGGTGTCGGCGTCACCGGCCCCGACCTGACGCACGTCGGGGGGCGCACCACCATTGCCGCGGGCACCCTCGAGAATACGCCGCGGCGCCTGCGCGACTGGATCACCAGCCCCGACCATTTCAAGCCCGGCAACAAGATGTACAATGGCGGCTACACCGACCCCGCCACCGGCCAGCGGCTGATCGAGCTCAGCGACGGCGAGATCAACGCGATCGTCGCCTACCTTCAGAGCCTGAAATGACGGCCGTCGCCACCGCCACTCTCGCCCTCACTTTCACCCTCACTTTCACGGTTCATGGCAGAAGCACTGGCAAAGTCCGAATTCATCGGCCACGACGCGCCGGCCGGCGTCCGTCCGTTCACGCTCTTCCGCCGCCCCCGCGCCAGCACGGGCCTGGTGGCCTGGCTGACCACGGTCGATCACAAGAAGATCGGCCTGATGTACGGCCTGTTCGCCGTATGCTTCTTTCTGCTCGGCGGCATCGAGGCGCTGGTCATCCGCACGCAGCTCATCGTGCCGAACAACCACTTCGTGCCCGCCCATTTCTACAGCGAGCTCTTCACGATGCACGGCACGACCATGATCTTCCTCGCGGTCATGCCGCTCAACGCCGCATTCTTCAACCTGCTCGTGCCGCTGCAGATCGGCGCGCGGGACGTGGCCTTCCCGCGGCTGAATGCCTTCAGCCTGTGGGTCTTCGTCGCCGGCGCGATCATCCTCAACGTCGGCTGGTTCCTCAAGGCGGGCGCCCCCGCCGCCGGCTGGTTCGGCTACGCCCCCCTGACCTCGAAGACGTTCACGCCCGACATCTCGGCCGACCTCTGGACTGTCGGCCTCGAGGTCCTCGGCGTGTCGTCCATCGTGGCCGCGCTCAATTTCATCGTGACGATCGTCAACCTGCGCGCCCCGGGGATGACGATGATGCGCCTGCCCGTGTTCTGCTGGATGGCGCTCATCACGAGCTTCCTGCTCATCATGGCGATGCCGTCGATCGCGATCGCCCTGCTCGAGGTGATCTTCGACCGCCATTTCGGCACGAACTTCTTCGAGGT
>CAZKDK010000221.1:0-6294 GCA_964551145.1 uncultured Opitutaceae bacterium
ATCCCTGCCGCCGGGGCTGGACTGGGAATGCATCCTGGTCGACGACGGATCGACCGACGGCACGGGCGAGTGGCTGCGGAGCCTGCCGGCACCGTTCCGCGCGGTCGCCACGGGCGGCAATCGTGGTTTTGCCGCCGCCTGCAACTGCGGGGCCCGCGCCGCCGGCGGCGACATCCTCGCGCTGCTCAACAACGACCTGGTGCTTGCGCCGGGCTGGCTGCCCCCCCTGCTCCGCGGTCTGCTCCGGCCCCGCGTCGCGCTCGTCGGCAACGTCCAGCGCCGCGTCTCGGACGGCGCGCTCGACCACGCCGGCATCGACGTCAGCGCCTCCGCCAAGATCGCCCACCGGCGCCGCCTGCCCTGGCCGGCGCGCGGCCTGCGGGAGGCGTTTGCCGTCACGGCCGCCTGCTGCCTCGTGCGCCGCGCGGAGTTTCTCGAACTCGGCGGATTCGACGAGGATTACCGCAACGGCGGCGAGGACGTGGACTTCGCCCTCCGGCTGCGCGCGCGCGGGCGGCGCACCCTCGTCTGTCTCGACAGTGTGGTGGGGCACCACGTCAGCGCCTCGCGGGGGCCGCAGACGCTGCGCGACGAGGAGAACAGCCGCCGGCTCTACCGGCGGTGGCGGGCGGAGATCGTGGAAGCGGCCGCGCGCGCCTGGGCGCGGGAGGCCGTGCACCCCGCCCGGGCCCGGCAGGGGCGCGAAGCCCTCGGAGCCGCCCTGGTTTGCCTGCCGGCCGCGGCCGGCCTGACCGGCGCCCCGCCCGCCATCGCCCGGGGGCACGCCAAGCAGGCCTGCCGGCGCGAGGAGCGGCGCTGGCGGAAGCTCTTCGGCGAGGGCGACGCCTCCGGCGCGCCGTTCGCCCCGAGCCAGTATCGCTGCACCGAATTCGCCACGGACCCCGACACGGCGTGGATCCGCGAACGCGCGCGCCTCGAGCTGCCTCCGGGGTTTCCCCTCTCCAACCTCTTTCTCAACGGCTACGTCGATCCCGCCGATCCCGCCCACCCCGAGTCTGCCGGCGCCCTCGGCCTGCGCCTCCGGGTCAACGGCGTCCAGACCGCCCGGGTGTTCCCTCTGCCGGATGACCATTTCAATTTTGGGATCGACGCCCCGGCCGCCGTGCCCGACCACCCCACGCGGGTCGAGGTGACCCTGCTCGGCGTGGGCCGGACGAATTTCCTGGCCTGGCTCGGGCGGATCATCGCCAACTGGCCGCTGCCACAACGCTGGCGCATGGCCGCCGCCGCCTTCCGCCCCCAGCGACGCAACCGCCGCCTGCGCCTCTGCCAGGTGGTGGCCGATGACGAGGTGGTCTTCGATTTCAAGTACCGGCCGCCGCTGGCGCCGCGCCTGCGGAAGCTCGGCGCCCCGGCCGGTGTGAACCTCGTGGGCTGGTTCCGGGGCGAGCTCGGCATCGGCGAGTCGGTCCGCTGCATGGCGCGGGCGTGCGCCGCCGCCGGCCTGCCAGCCGCTCTCATCGAGTTGAAGCTCCCCTGCCTCAACACATTCGGCGACGACACCTACGCCGGCCGCCTGCAGGCGACGAATCCGTATCCGGTCAACATCTTCCACATCGATCCGCCGGTCGGACAGGACATCGACCACCACCACGGTGCCGCCTTCCGGGCGGACCGCTACAACATTGCGTACTGGGCCTGGGAGCTGCCGGAGTTTCCCGACGGCTGGGTGGGCCAGCATCGCTATTTCGACGAGATCTGGTGCCCGTCGGAATTCACCCGCGCCGCCCTCGCCGCCAAGCTGCCCAAGCCCGTGCTCGCCATGCCGCACGCCATCGACCTGCCGGCCCCGGCGCCGGGCGCGCGCGAACGGCTCGGCCTGCCCGAAAGGGCCTTCCTCTTCCTGTTCATCTACGATTTCAACTCGACCCAGGAGCGCAAGAACCCGCACGCGGTCATCCAGGCCTTCCGCCGCGCCTTCCCCGGCGCCGCTTCGGCCGAGCTTGTCATCAAGTGCCAGAACGCGGACCGCGCACCCGGGGATTTCGCCACCCTCCAGGCCGAGCTGGCCGGCGTCCCCGGCATCCACCTGATCAACCGCACCCTCCCGCGGGCCGAGGTGAGCTCGCTCCTGCACGCGTGCAACTGCTTCGTCTCGCTGCACCGGGCCGAGGGCTTCGGACTCGGCGTCGCCGAGGCCATGTTCTTCGGCCGCCCCGCCATCGTGACCAACTGGTCGGGTCCCGCCGAGTTCGTGACGACCGACAACGGCTGCCCTATCAACTACCGCCTCGTCCGCCTCGAGCGCGACCACGGCCCCTACGCCCGCGGCCAGACCTGGGCCGATCCCGACATCGACCACGCCGCCCGCTGCATGCGTCAGCTCGTCGCCGACGAATCGCTCTGCCAGCGACTCGGACAACAGGCTGCGGCGGACATCCGCCGGCTGTTCTCCCCCGAGGTCGTCGGCCGCCGCTACAAGAGTCGGCTCGCCGCGTTCGCGCTCTGGTGAGGGCGGGGCCGTCCCGATGGCAAGTGACGGGCGTGCGCGAGGTTGCGATAACGGCGTAAAAAGGACCGCCGGCCGCCGGCACCGCGGTAAAATCGCTTGTGCCATGGCGACCCTCTGATAAGTCCAAGCACCGCCCCCCCGCCGGTGGTTTCCCGGGGCGCCCGCATTCACCTCACTGCCATGAACGTCCCGTACTTCGACCTGCCGGCGCAGATCCGTGCGCTCCGACCCGAATTGGATGCGGCCATCGCGCGCACCCTCGATTCCTGCGCCTTCTGCCTGGGGCCGGAGGTCGCCGGCTTCGAGCGCGACTTCGCCGCCTTCGTCGAAAGCCCGCACTGTGTCGGCGTGAACAGCGGCACCTCGGCCCTCCACATCGCCATGCGGCTGCTCCAGGTGAGCCCGGGCGACGAGGTCGTCACCACCCCCTTCACCTTCATCGCCACCAGCTGGGCCATCGTCTACACCGGCGCCCGGCCGGTGTTCGTCGACATCGACGAGGCGACGATGACCCTCGACCCGAAGCTGCTCGAGAAGGCCATCACGCCGCGCACCAAGGCGGTCATGCCGGTCCACCTGTACGGGCACCCCTTTGACCTCGATCCCATCCTCGCCGTCTGCCGGCGCCACAAGCTGCCGCTCGTCGAGGACGCCGCCCAGGCGCACGGCGCCCGGTATCGCGGCAAGTCGATCGGCACGTTCGGCGCCATGACCGGCTTCAGCTTCTACCCGGGCAAGAATCTCGGCGCCTGCGGCGAGGGCGGCGCACTCGTCACCGCCAGCGCCGAATACGACGCCAGCGCCCGCTCCCTGCGCGACCACGGCTCCCGCGTGCGCTACCACCACGACGAGGTGGGCTACAACTACCGCATGGAGGGCATCCAGGGCGCCGTGCTGGCCGTCAAGCTGAAGCACCTCGCCGCCTGGAACGCCGCGCGCCGGCGCATCGCCCACCGCTACCATGAGCTCCTGGCCCCGGCCGCCGCGGCCGGACTGCGCCTGCCGCACGAAGCCCCCTGGGCCGAGAGCGTCTACCACCTCTATGTCGTCCGCCACCCGGCGCGCGACCGGCTCAAGGACCACCTCGCCGCCCGGGGCATCGGCACCGCGCTGCACTATCCGCTGCCGCTCCACCTGCAGAAATGCTTCGCCGACCTGGGCTACAAGGCCGGGGATTTCCCGGTGGCCGAGCGCGCCGCCCGCGAGTGCCTGAGCCTGCCGGTGTATCCGGAGCTCACCGACGCGCAGGTCGACTACGTCGCCGCCGCCATCCGCGAATTCAAGGGCTGAGGTCCTGCTTTCGTGGGGACGCGACGCCCTCGTCGCGTTTCATTCGCCGCCGCGGTGCCAGCGGTCCACCTCACCGCATATTCGCGACGCGGCCGGCGATGGCGCTCCACCGCGCTCCTGCGTGCCCGGGTTGGTGGACCGCTGGGCCCGCCGCCCATTCTTCCCACCGGTCCGCCTCGTTTCGCGGACGGTTCAGCGCTGAGGCGTGCCGGGCGTGCGGCTGGGCGCCTCGGCCGAATGCTGCCCCGACGTCGCTTTCGGTGGTTGTTGGTCCGGCGATTTCTTCATGTCGCGGACGCGAAGCAGAACCGCGGTTTTGTGATGAGCAGTGATCGAATGAAATAGGGAGCCAGTCACAACAACGCGCTCGCCGGCCAGCGCCCCATATTTCGTGTATTCCTCAGGGGAAAGCACCAACTGGATCTCGCGGACATCGCCTTCGGACACATTGATGTCGTCGCCGTTCGCGCCGACAACATCGACAGCGCAGCTCAAGTGGAGAATCCAGTAGACTTCAGGCTCGTCGCCCTTGCTGACGTCTTCGTAGTTGGGGCGGCCGGGGAATGTCTGCAGCTGGACCACACCGGTCAGAGTGACTTCGGCAGGCTCGTATCGGAGCGGGGCAATGGCGGATCCCGCCAAGGCCGTCGCGGGAAGCATCCATGCTACTGCGAACAGGCGCCGCATGATTGTCTCGTGGAACGTTCAAAGGCCTGCCGTGCCGGACGGCAGACGGCGACTGGAGAACGGACGCGTTCCCGGCAATGGCAGCGGCGGCTTGTTCGGCGTTCGGTTCATTTCCGGATCATCCGCCAAAGCGCCGATGAAACCCAACCTAGCGTATATCCGAGACCCGCGAAGACGGCTGACACCACCGCAATCACGGCGAAAAGACCAAGCCAGTGCTTCGAACTCGGATGCGACGGATCGAATCTCTCATCGGGCGTCCAGTATGCGACAAATAGCGTGAGTCCAGCTCCGAGAATAGCCCCCGCAATCGCAAAATACTTTGTCATTGTCGGTTGATGAGCGCTCTCGCCTAACAGGGTTATGTGCCAACAGAGTGTCACCGGCCAAGATCCATCTCGCCGCGCGATTCAATGAGGTCGGACTCCGGAGTCGATTTTGCCGCCAAAAGGCACAGGGGGCCCGCTCGCTACACGTGAGTCGCTGTCGCGCCCATAGGCGCGGCGGCGATTCGGCCGGAGGCAGCGGCGCTTTTTGTGGTGCTGTAGGTCCAGATCCTTGCCTGCCGCGAAGATTGTCGTGGAGGGCGAGGCTCCTGCCGAGCCGAATCCGAAATCGCGAGCGCGGCTCACCGGGAGGTTCGCCCTCCATCTTTGATTGCGACTCCGTCGCGCTGCGCCTTTTTGCGGCAAAAAACGTTCGGATTCTGGCGGGGTCACCGACCCCGCCTACAAGGTGGCGGCAGCCGCCCGATCAGGCGGGATCCGGATTCCCGGAATCCGGCGCAGAAGGCGGAACGTCGGCCGGCGGCTCCGACGGAGCGGCGGATTCCTCGGAGCGGGCGGGCGCGTCCGCGGCAGGCTCCGCGGGAGCCGAAGATCCCGTCGACGGGTCCAGGGGAGGCATGGTCATATCCGCCGGCACGGGCGGTTCGGCCGCAGCCGGAGGTTCGGCCGGCGCGGAATCGGACGGCGGCGGCGGCTCGGCGGCCGGCGCCTCGGGAAATGCCACCGGATCGTTCTCCTCGATCTCGCCGGACTCGGCCGACTTGGCGCGCGCCTCGGCCATGGGCGGAGGGGTGAACAGGCGTCCGTCGCCGAATTCGGTCACGTACCCTTCCTGCACCAGCCAGCGCAGGTCGATGCTCAGGCGCCTGAGCTTCTCCTGCTGCTCCGGCGCGAGCGGCGGCTCGGCCGGCACCGCGGCCGGGCTCGGCACGGCAGCCCGGGCCGGCTCGACGGCGGCCGCAGGCTCGGCAGCCGCGGGAGGTTCCGCGGGCGCCGTCTGCGCCGCGACCGCCAGCGGCGGCGTCGACGGCGTCGAGGGCGGTGTGATGCCCAGCAGCTTCGTCGGCAGCTCCTTGATCGTGATCATCGGGTTCACCTCGATGAACGAGATGAGCGTGCCGATGCTCTCGGCAAAAACCTGCCCCGGCACCCGGAACTTCCGCTTGACGGCGCAAACGTAGGAAATGCCCTTCGCGCCCTTCTTGAAGATGGTGAAACCTTCGCGGCGCAGGCGCCCGCGCAGGGCATTGGCCGTATCGAGCGGGAAATGGCGCTGCCGCTCGAAATGCCCCTCGATCGCGCGCCGGACCTCGCCGGGCGGAAGCGTCTCGATGAGCTTGCCATGGAAACGCGCCGTCTCGACCGCCTTCACCATCCGGTCCCGGGCGTTGCCCACGGCATGGGCGCGGGCCTCCTCCAGGCTGTCGAAAACGAGGGGGGCGTCGCCCGGGGCGCCGAGCTTCCAGGTGTAGCGCGTGGCCTTCTTCATCTTCTCCAGCCACTGCCCGACCACCGCGGGGTCGCGCACCGTCTCGATGCGGTCGCGGAATTCCTCGA
>CAZKDK010000222.1:0-6236 GCA_964551145.1 uncultured Opitutaceae bacterium
GCACGAGGATCTTCGTGATGTCGGGGTGATTGCCCGGCTCGTCGGGATCGACGGGGAAGAAACGGGTGACCTCCTTGACGACGTTTTCGGCGAGGAACGTGAAGATCTCCGGGCTGCCCTTCAGCATGGCCGGCGTGAAATGGGCGGTGGTGTGCCACCCCTTGACCACCACGATGGCGCGGTGCAGCGCCGGGAGCTCGGACGAGAAGAGGAAGAAGTCGGGCTTTGGGGCTCCGCGCTGGAAGCTCGGATTGTAGACGACGAGATCGACCTCCTCGTCGCTGGTCTTGCGGCGCCCCTGCGCCTGGTACTTGCGCGCCTGCCGCACCAGGAAACCGTTTTGCTCGAAGTATTCGCGAACGATGCCTTCGTCGATGGCGGACATGTTGATTCAGGAATTTGAATGCCGGCGACTGGTGGAAACTCCGGGACGCACCGGCGGCCGCAACCAGCGGTAACCAGATATCTACCATCCAACCCCAAGCTGCCGCAATCCGAAATCAGGTTGCACCCAGCTTGCGCCACACCCCCTCGATGGCGGCCGGGGCAATGTCATCGCGGGTCGCCGCCTCGCCCAACCGCCGCAGAACCACCAGGCGAAGCCGCCCCGCGCGCACCTTCTTGTCGCGCGCCATCGCCGCCATCAATCCGGCGACCGGCAGGGGCTCCGCCAGGCGCACCGGCAGACCCTGGGCTCCGACGACCCGTTCCACCCGCGCGACATCCGCGACCGTGAGATGACCGACCTCGCACGACAGGCGGGCGGCCGCGGCCAGGCCGATACCGACGGCCTCTCCGTGCAGGTAGCGCCGGTAGTCCGTCGCCTGTTCGATGGCATGGCCAAAGGTGTGCCCGAGATTGAGCAGCGCCCGGCCCCCCTCCGGGGCAAGCTCGCGTTCGTCAGCCTCGACCATGCGCGCCTTGAGCTCGCAGCACCGGCGGATCACCGCGGGCAGGTCGGCGCTCGTGGCCGTCCATGCCGCGCGTTCGATCCGGGCGAACAGATCGCCGTCGCCCAGCAGGCCATACTTGACCACCTCGGCCATGCCGGCGGCAAACTCGCGCGGCGGCAGCGTCGCGAGCAGTTCGGTGGCCACAAAAACACCGCGCGGCTGGTGGAAGGCTCCCGCGAGATTCTTGCCGGCGTCGAGATTCACCCCCGTCTTGCCACCCACGGAGCTGTCCACCATCGCGAGCAGCGTCGTGGGCACCTGGTAGAAATCGATCCCGCGCAGGTACGTGGCCGCCGCAAACCCGCCCAGGTCGCCGATCACGCCGCCGCCCGCCACAAAGATCGCATCCGTCCGGCCCAACTTCTGGGCGGAGAGAAAATCGAGCACCTGGCCGAGCGCGGCCAGCGATTTGGTCGCCTCACCCGGCGGCAACGCCAGCGTCGGCAGATCGCCGAACATCGTCCGCAGTGCCGGGCCCTGCCGGGTTTGGACGTTGGCGTCAGTGACGACGCCAGCCTTCCGCCGCGCGCCTCTGAGGGCCGCGACCTGGGCCTGCACCTCGGCGCCCAGGCTTGCGCCGAATCTAATCGCATAACTGCGTTCGCCCAAATGCACCGTGATGGTCTCGGCCATGCGAGCGTTAAATGCCATACCCAAGTCCCAGTCAATCGCTGCTTAGCGCCTGTATTGAGACAATATCTCAAATGATTAGTTGACGTGAGACTATGTCGCAACAACAACACCGCACCAATCCAATGAATCGCATGCTCCCCGGCCGGAAATTCGCCGGGGCCTTGAGCGGCGCACTTGTTTTCGCGGCGACCGCGCTCTCCATCCGCGCCGATGAGAACGTTTTTGGCTATGTCTACGGAACCGACACCGAGTCCAGGAACCACGCAGAAGTCTACCAATGGGTCACCATCCGCCTCGGCAAGACCGGGGGGCAATACCGCGCCTGGGATTTCAACACTGAGTTCGAGTACGGCATCACCGACCGGCTGCAGGTTTCGTTCTATCTCGATGCCGCGCGTTACGACATCCGCGAGGTTCCGGATCTGTCTGATCAGCACCGCCTCGCCTTCCGCGGGAACCAGGCTTCGCTCAAATACCGACTGTCCGATCCGGATCAAGGCGGCCTCGGCGTGGCGTTTTATGTTGAGCCCGGTTATGCGCGCGTCGACCGGGTTGGCGGCGACGACACCCACGAGGAGGAACTGGAGATGAAGCTCCTGCTGCAGAAGGACCTCTCCGGCGGCAAAGTGATCTGGGCCGGCAATGCGACCGTCGAATTCGAACGGGAGGATGAGCCCAAGGGCTGGTCACACCACCTTGGGCTCGAATTCAGCCACGGCCTCGCCTACCGGCTGCGCCCGGACTGGTACGTCGGCGTCGAGAACAGCTGGCGCGCGGAGTACGCCCAGGCGCGGCTCAATGCCGCGGTGCGGGGTGCCGTCTTCCTCGGTCCTTCCCTGTACTACGACGACGAACGGTGGTGGTTCACCCTCGCGGTGCTGCCGCAGGTGTACGGCTGGCCGCATCCTGGCGCGGGCCACCTGCAGCTGACCGAAAACGAGCGGCTTGAGATCCGCCTCAAGATCGGCCTGGATCTCTGACGGCCGTCCACGGGCCGCGGGTCTCTTTGTCTTTTGGCGTGCGTTGCCTAGGTTTCGGCGCAATCCTTCCGGGTTACCGCCATGACACTCTCCCCCGAGCAGAAACAAGCCGTGTCCTCCTGGGTTGCCGCGAGCGACAGCCTTGCCGACATCCAGCGAAAACTCTCGGAACAGTTCCAGATATCCCTGACCTACATGGACGTCCGCTTTTTGGTGGACGATCTTGGTCTCGAGCTCAAGAGCCGGGCGCCGTCCAAGTCCGGCGCGGAGGCGGAGCTGGCCGGTGGGCGCCCGGACGGGGCGGCGCAACCGGAGAAGAAGGGTGGATTGCTCGACCGGCTCAAGAAAGCCGTGGGTGCGGGCGATGACGAGGCTGGCGGCTACCCGGAGGAAGAGGCGCTGGCAGAGGACGCGCCCGACATCGCGGCCGTGGGAGGCGGCGACCTCGGCGCCGCGCCCGCGGGCGGCCATCTGAAGGTCGAGCTGGACCGGTTGGTGCGGCCGGGTGCGGTCGTCAGCGGCAGCGTGACTTTCAGCGACGGGGTCACCAGCAAATGGGCGATGGACCAATACGGCCGCCTGGTTCTCGACACGGGAAAGAAGGGCTACCAGCCCTCCGCCGCGGACGTGCAGGCATTCCAGCGCGAGCTCAACCAGCAGCTGCAGCGGCACGGATATTGAAGCCGTCCCCTCCGCTCGCGCGGGACCGGATCCCTCGCCCGGGCGAAATGGGAGCCGGGCAGAACCGCGGTTGACGACCGCTAGGTGCGGCCGTTGCCGTTGGGCGGCGGAAATGGCAGCCGGCTCAGCCTGAGCCCCGACGCCTCCCGGGCCAGCCCGACCAGCTCGTCGATCAGCACGGTCGGATCCTCCTCGCTGCCGAGTCTGTCGAGATCGGCCAGCAAGCGCTGGTAGATCGCGGGCGAATCCATCCACCGGTCGATCAGGGCGCGGAACTGTGCGCTGTTCTGGACGAACTCGGCCGCGCCGCCGTTCTTGAAATATTTCACCGTCAGCCGCTCCTGCGGCATGATGCCGCCGAACGCGTTGAAGACGATGGGGCACCGGTAGTGCAGCGCCTTCGAGCAGGTGGTGGTGCCGCCCCGCGTGACGATGGCGTTGCTCGCCTGCATGAGCAGGTGGACGACGTCCGAGTAGCTGTCGATGAAGCAGGCGAATTCCGGGTGCTGGGAACGCCAGTGCACGAGCTCGTTGTAGGTCTGGTGATTGCGCCCGCAGATGACGATCGCCTGCACGCGGTCGGCGTGCTGCACGAGCGCCGGCAGCAAGTCGAAATGATTGTTGGCACCGTTGGCGCCGGTCGCGAGGAACACCGTGAAGAGGTCCGGCTTGAGGCCGAGCTTCTTCACGCGGTAGCGCCGCCGATCCTCGGGTGTCAGGACATCGAGGTAGTTGCGCGGCTGCATCAGGTAGCCGCGCACGCGCGCCTTCCCGGGCGGCAGGCCGAGCTTGATGGCGAAGTCGCTGGCCGTGGGCGTGCGCGAGAAATACAGATCCACCGTCGGTTCGACCCAGTTCCAGCTGTAGCCCCAGCCGCCGGAGAATTCGCCGCAGTACGTCGCGCACCGCACGTTCTGCGGACCGAGGATCTGGCGCGCGAGCTGGAAATACCCCCGGTTGAGGCAGTCGTGCACGCTGAGGACGAGGTGCGGCCGGTATTCGCGCAGCACCCGTTCGTAGTAGCGGCGCCCGAGGATCACCGTGCGCCGGTTGAGGAGGCTGAGACCCTCGACCGCCGTGTAGAACGCCTTGTGCATCCAGGGCGAGCGCCGCTGGATCCAGTTGTAGAAGTTCACGCCGCCGCGGTAGAGGCGGGAGGATTCCTCCAGCATCTGCTCGATCCGGACGTCGACCTGGTACCGGTAGAGCTGGAAGCACCACTCGGCGAAGGCCTGCGCGCGGGTGTCGTGACCCCCGCCCGTGCTCGAGGTGAGCACCAGTATGCGGACCTGGGACACGTCAGGACGCGCCGAAATACCGCGCCGCGCCCGCGCGGCGCCAGGACCCCGGCGCGATTCGCGCCAAGAGTGATGCCAGCCTGGTCTGTCGCCAGCCTCCCGACCGGACCGTGCCGCTGCGGCCGCGCCGCAAGGCCCGGAGCAGGTCGGCGGCGGCGCGCTCCGGAGCGGGAGCCGCCTCGAGGTGGGCGTCGAGCACAGCCCGGACGCGCCGCATGCGGACCGCCGCCGGCGTGTCCGTGGCCGCCGGGGTCTGGGCACGGGTTTGCATGGTCTGGTTGAAACCCGTGCGGTAGTCGCCCGGGCGAAAATCGACGACGATGACTCCCGTGCCGGCGACTTCAATCATCAAACTCTCGGTGAAGGCGCACAGCCCCGCCTTGGCCACGTTGTAGCCGCTCATGAACGGCAGCGGGAACTCGGCCGCCAGCGACGAAACGTTGACCAGGGCGCCGCGGCCGCGCGCCAGCAACCCCCGCAGCGCGAGGTGCGAGAGCTGCAGCGTTCCGACCAGGACCGCATCCAGCTGCCGCCGCCACTCGGCGAATTCCCGCTCCGCGAACGGAGCCAGCAGGCCGAAGCCCGCGTTGTTGACCACGAGGTCGAGGCCGCCGGACGCCGCCTCGACGTCCCGGTACGCCCGGTCGATCGACGCCGGATCGGCCAGGTCGAGCCCCACGGGCACGATGCCGTCCGCCGCCGGGAGGCGGGCGGGATCGCGCGCCGTGCCCCACACGCGGACGCCCTCGGCCCGCAACATCGCGGCAAAGGCGCGGCCGAGGCCTCTGCTGGCGCCCGTGACCAGCGCGGTGGAATAGCGGTCGGCGAGGGTCTTCACTCCCGGCGCAAGACGATGCAAACGTTGGCGCCGCCAAACCCGCTGCTGTTGTTCAAGACGACATGCGGCGGCTGTGGCAGCGTGGCCCGGATGATGTTGAGCCCCTCGCAGGCCGGGTCGAGGTTGACGAGGTGCGCCGAGCCCGGGATGAACCCCTCCCGCAGCGCCACGGCGCAAAAGGCCGTTTCCATCGCGCCGGCCAGCGAAAGCCCATGCCCCGTCAGCGCCTTGGTGCTGCTCACGGCCGGCCGCGTGGCGCTGTCGGGAAACACGGCCCGGAGCGCCCGCGCCTCGGAAATGTCGCCGATCGGGGTCGAGGTGGCGTGGGCGTTGACGTAGTCCACCGCGTCCGGTTCAACCCGCGTGCTCCGCAGCGCGTGCTCCATGGCTGCGCGCAGGCCGTCCCCGTCGGGGTGCGAGATGGCGACGTTGTAACCGTCCGAGGCCTGCCCCCAGCCGACGACCTCGCAATAAGGCCGGCTGCCGCGCCGCTCGACCTCCTCGTCGTTCTCGAGCACAAGCACCGCCGCCCCGCCCGTGCCGACGAAACCGTCGCGCCCCAGGTCGAAGGGCCGGGAGGCGAGATCCGGGTTGGCCTGCAGCGACAGGGCCCGCATGCCGGCGAACGGCAGGATGCTCTCCACATTGCCGTCCTCGGCGCCGACCACGAACATGCGCTTCTGCCGGCCCAAGGCGATGTCATCAAAGGCGAAGCCGACGGCGTGCGACGAGGAGGCGCAGGCGGAGGCGAAACCGCAGGAGGACCCCTTGATCTTGAAATGCGAGACCAGGTTGAAGTTCACCGTGCCGGCGATCGACGCCACGATGCCCAGCGGGGAGCAGCGCATCACCC
>CAZKDK010000223.1:0-6222 GCA_964551145.1 uncultured Opitutaceae bacterium
TTGTACTCGCCGCCGCCCTCCCAGACCTTGAATTCGCGGGCGGTGCGGATGCGGCCCTCGCCCGGGTCGAGGCGCAGCATGATCTCGCCGAGCGAAAGCTGGTCAAAGCGGCAGGCGGAGGCGGGCTTGATGGTCAGGCTCATGGTGGAAACGGGCTTGGGACTGGAGTCGTCGCGGGTCTACTCGGCGGCCTTGAGGCCGGCGAGGTTCCATTGCGGCTGCCGGCATTCGGCGGCGATCTCGTTGAAGGCCTTGATCTCGGCCTCGGAGAAAAGCAGGCCGCCGTTCCGGGCGCTGCGGGCGGCGGCCTCGGCCTCGATCTGGCCGGGCAGCAGGCAGGTCTCGTTGCCATGGCCGAGGATGTCGGCGATCACCGCCTTCACGTTTTCCGGCTGCGTGCGGCCGCCGGCGAAGGCGCCGGCGTTCATCGCGTCGGGGTGCCAGACCTGGAAGAAGAAGCAGCAGGTGTGTTTTTCCTGCGGCTCGCGGTCCCAGCGGTTGCGCAGCGTCGGCAGGGAACCGCCGATGAAGGCGGCGACGAGCTCGTTGATGAGCGAGAGGCCGTAGCCCTTGTGCGCCCCGAACGGCAGCAGGTATTTGGCGTGGTTCGGGTCGGTGGTCGGCGCGCCGTTTTCGTCGACGGCGGCCTGCGGCGGAAGGGACTTGCCCTCGCGGGCGAGCTGCTGCACGCGCCCCATGGCGACGACGCTCGTGGCCCAGTCGATGACGACCGGGTAGCCGATTGCGGCGGTGGTGGGGAAGCCCCACGAATGCGGGTTGGTGCCGAGGGTGGGGAAGCGGCCGCCGAAGGGCACGACCTCGGCGAGCGCGGCCGTGCAGTTCGTGTAGGCGATGTAGCCCCGCCGGGCGGCGTCCATCACGTAGCCGCCGCCCCACAGGTAGTGAAAGGCGTTGTCGACCGACACCATGCCGATGCCGTACCGGTCGGCGAGCTTGATGGCGGTTTCGATCGCGGCGTAGCCGGTGGCTTGGCCGAGCTTGCGGTGGGCGTTCCAGACCTGCGCGCCGCGGAACCGGGTCTTGATCTTCTCGATCTTCGCCCGGGGCTGGCAGCCGCCTGCGCCGGAGCCGAAGAGATGGTCAAGGTGCAGCGCCTTGATGGCGTTGTGCGTGCGGATGCCGTGGCGGGAGGCCTCGGCGCAGAAACGCGCGGCGGCCGCGGCCTCCGGGCGGGAGAAGCCCCGCCGCCGGTAGGCGGACTCGACGAGGGCGTTGTGCTGGGGTTCGGGGACGACGTAGTAGATCTCGGGCATGGGAAGGCGAAAGGGGGAGGCGATCAGCGATCAGCGACAGGCGGGGGCGGGCGCGAAGCTTAAAGGCTCCAGTTCACCGCTTACAGCTCATTGTGCGCCGGCCGCACCGGTTTCAGATCACCTTGGCGACGGGCACCTCGGGATTGACCTGCGCGAGCGGTTTCTCGCCGTTCATCGCGAGGATGAGGTTTCGGACGGCGGCGGTGGCCTGGCGAACGACGCTCTCATAGGTGCGCGACGCGATGTGCGGCGTGATCACGCAGCGGGGATGGCGGAGGAGCGGGTGATCAGGCGGCGGTGGCTCCTCGTCGAGCACGTCGGCGCCATAGCCGCCGACCTGTCCCGACTGGAGCGCAGCCACGAGGTCGGGCGTGCGCACGATCTCGCCGCGGGCGCAGTTCAGGATGAGCACGCCCTTTTTCATGCGGGCGATCGACTGCGCGTTGATCATACCCCGGGTCTCGGGCGTGAGGTTGGTGTGGAGGGACACGTAGTCGGCGGCGGCGAAGAGTTCGTCCAGCGAGGCGGCCCGGGTGACGCCGTACCGGGCAGCGAACTCCGCATCCCAGAAGACGTCGAACGCGACCGGCTTCATGCCGAACGCGCGGGCGCGCACGGCGACCTCCTTGCCGATGCGGCCGAGGCCGACGATGCCGATGGTCTTGTCGAGCAGCTCGTGGCCGGTCTGGCGCTTCCAGGTGCCGGCGCGGGTGGAATCCGTGTGGAAGAGGAGGTTTTTCTCGAGTGCGAGCAGGAGCAGGAACGTGTGCTCGGCCACGGTCGTGTGGTTCACGCCCGGCGTGAAGAGGACGGGGATGCCGAATTCCGTCGCTGACTTGACGTCGATCTTGTCGACCCCGATGCCGTATTTGCTGATGATCCGCAGGCGCGGCCGCGCCTTCTCGAGCACGCGCCGGGTGAACGCGTCGTCGCCGCAGATCACGGCATCGACGTCGCCGACCCGTTCGAGGATCTGGGCCTCGCTCAGCGGGCCGCGGGCCCGGACGATGTCCCAGCCGGTGGCGGCGAGCAGCGCGTGGTGTTCGCCGGGAGTGTCCTGGAATGAGGTTGTCGTGAGCAGGATGCGTTTCATGGCTGCGAGCAGGGTTGGCAATCCGCCGCCGGGGGCGGAAGCGAATCAAATCGGCCGCCGGGGCGGCCGGAACAAATGCAGGAGGAGTTCATCGCGAAAAACCTATGAAAAGTTAAGCGCAATGCACACGCATCTCGCTCCGGGGTGAGCATCGCGCGAGCGCAGCACGGAAGGCAGAATGGTGCGGCTGCGGGGAATTGAACCCCGAACACCTGCTTGGAAGGCAGAGGTTTTGCCGTTAAACTACAGCCGCTTGCGCAGGATCCAGCGTCCACCGGGCGGCGGTCCGGTCAAGCTTCGTTTGCCGCGATGCGCAGGCCGGGCGGCGCGATCGGGGAGCGATCCGCGGCGGCGGCCGCGATGGGAACGAGGCGCGCGCCGGAAATATGGAGTTGCCGAGCCGAGTTAGCGTCGCCTTAAATTTCCGGCATCATGGCTTTCATCTCGACGGCCTCTTCAGAGTCCGGGCAGGCGGCGCCGTTGCGGCAGGCGTGGACCCAGCGCCCCAAGATGGACATCCAGGCGGCGCGCACGCTGGCCCGCCAGCGATCGCTCGAAAAGAAGGCCCACAACTACAAGCTGCCCCTCGGCGAACTCGCCGTTTTCACGCAGCAGATCGCGTCGCTGCTGACGGCCGGCCTTCCGCTCGTGCAGTGCCTGGAGGCGTTGCAGGAGCAGACGGAAGACCAGGTTTTCCGTGTGATCATCAAGGAGGTTCGCAACGACATCTCGGCGGGTAATTCGTTTTCGGCCTCCGTCAAGAAGTACCCGCGGGCATTCAACACGCTCTTCGTCTCGATGGTCGAGGCGGGCGAGGCCTCCGGCGCGCTGGCGGAGATCCTGGGGAAGGTCGCGAGCTATTTCGAAGCGACCGTCAAGATCACGAAGAAGGTCAAGTCGGCCATGGCGTACCCGGTCGCGGTCATCGCGCTGGCGATCATCCTGGTGAACGTGCTGCTCATCTTCGTCATCCCGGTTTTTGCCGCCATGTTCGCCGACTTTGGCGCGAAGCTGCCCGCCCCCACGCAATTCCTGATCGATGCGAGCAATTTCATCCGGCATTATGTTGTCTGGATCGTGCTGGCGGCCTCCGCCGCCATCTGGGGCCTGCGACAGTTTGTCAACACCCCGCGGGGCCGGCGGATCAAGGATCATTCCCTGGTGCGCGCCCCGGTGTTCGGTACGCTGATCCACAAGATCGCGCTTTCCCGTTTCTGCCGGACCTATGCCACGCTCATCCGTTCCGGCGTCCCCATCCTGCGCACGCTCGAGATCGTTTCGGGCGCCAGCGGCAAGGTGCAGATCGAGGATGCCTGCGGCGAGATCTCCAGGCACGTCAGCCAGGGCGGACAGGTGTCGGAGGTGCTGGCGGTCAATCCGTTCTTCCCGCCGATGATCCGGCACATGGTGAAGGCGGGCGAGGCCACCGGCAACGTCGACGGCATGATGAACAAGGTGGCCGATTTCTACGACACGGAGTGCGACGCCATGGTCTCGGCCCTGACCTCGCTGATCGAGCCGCTGCTCATCGTCTTTCTCGGCGTCGTGGTCGGTGGCATCGTCATCGCGATGTTCCTGCCGATCTTCCAACTCGGCGCCGTGGCGGGCGGCCTGCAGTAACGGCGGCGCCCGCGGCGTCCGCCCGCAGCCCGGTCATTCCCGGTCTGGGATGCCTTGGACGGCTGGCGGTGCCACCAGGACTCCGACATTTGTAAGATGTTTGTAAGCAACGCGGCCAATGGCCCCAAACGGTCAGGTTAGCCTTGCGCCGACGGCGCTGACGGTGTTCGTTGACCCCTGAGAATCTCCTCCGCTCATGCCGGCTGTCCTAATCGTCGACGATCTGCTCTCGATTCACGAGATGCTGAACGCGGTCATTCAACCGACCGGGTTCGCCACGGCTTTCACGACCGATGGCGAGAAGGCGCTGGCGCGCTACAAGGCCGAGAAGTTCGACCTCGTGCTGGCCGACATCGACATGAAGCCGATGGACGGCATCACGCTGCTCAAGCAGCTCAAGCTCTACGACCCGAGCTGCGTGATCATCATCATGACGGCCTACGCCAGCACCGAGAGCGCCGTCCAGGCCCTCAAGTACGGGGCGTTCGACTATCTGCAGAAGCCGTTCAAGGTCGACGAGCTCATTGCCACGCTCAAGCGCGGCATGGAATTCCGCCAGGCCCACCTCGATCGCGCCGCCGACGCCTCGGCGCCGCCGGCGGACACGGGGGACATTGAGAACCGGCTGATCGGCAAGAGCGCCAAGTCCAAGAAGCTGATCCAGCAGATCAAGAAACTGTGCACGGTGCGCACGCCGGTGCTGCTCGTGGGCGAGGCCGGCACCGGCAAGGCCACGGTGGCGGACATCCTGCACGCCCACGGCGACAGCGGCGAGCGGCCGTTCGTGCGGATCGACTGCGCCCTCAGTTCCGAGCAGGGATTCCGCGAGGGGCTGCTCGGCCAGGACGGCGCGGGCGGCGCCTGGGTGCGGCAGGCCAAGGGCGGCACGCTCTTTCTGGAGCACCTGCACTGCCTGCCGCTGCCGATGCAAAAGGAGCTGGTCAGCGTCCTCCGCAACACCAGCCACGGCTTCCGCCTCATCTGCACGACCAACGAGGATCTCGAGAAGCTCACCGACGAGGGCCATTTCAACGACGAGCTGTTCTACCGCGTCGCCTCGCTGCCGGTGGTGCTGCCGCCCCTGCGCGAGCGGATCGAGGATCTGCCGGCCCTGGTCAAGCATTTCACGCGCGGGGTCACCAACCCCCTGTTCGACGCCAGCCTGGTGGAGTTTTCCGAGGACGCCATGGGCGTGTTCCGCGCCTACCACTGGCCGGGCAACCTGGCCGAGCTGGAGCAGGTGGTCTCCAAGATCGTCTCGACCGCGGAGGCGCGGGTCGTCACGTCACAGCAGTTGCCGATGCGTCTGCAGGAACTGAAGAACTGGCCGAAGCTGGAGGAGTATCTCGCCGGCCAAAAGAAGCAGTACATCGAGATGGTGATCCACGCCTGCCAGGGCAGCAAGAGCAAGGCGGCGAAGGTGCTCGGCGTGGACGCGGCGCAGCTCGGCTGAGCGGCTCCCGCAGGCCGGCGGGCTCCTTTCCCGCTTGCGCGTCCGCGGCGCGTCCGCAACCCTCGCGCGCGCTCCTTCCATGCCCAAACGGACCGACCTCCATTCGATTCTGATCATCGGCGCGGGCCCGATCGTCATCGGCCAGGCCTGTGAGTTCGACTATTCCGGCACCCAGGCGTGCAAGGCGCTCCGCGAGGAGGGCTTCCGGGTGATCCTCGTCAACTCCAATCCGGCGACGATCATGACGGACCCGGAGTTCGCGGACGTCACCTATATCGAGCCGCTCACCCTGGAGTACCTCGAGAAGATCATCGCCGCCGAGCGACCCTCGGCGCTGCTGCCCACGCTGGGCGGCCAGACCGCCCTCAATCTCTCGATGGAGCTGCACAAGGCCGGCGTCCTGGAGCGCTACGGCGTCGAGATGATCGGGGCCCGGCCCGAGGCCATCCGCCGGGGCGAGGACCGCGAGGCCTTCAAGCAGTGCATGATCGGCATCGGGCTCGACCTGCCGAAGTCGAAGACGGCCCACACGCTCGAGGAGGCCCGGCAGGCAGCCGAGCTGATCGGCGGCTTCCCCCTCATCATCCGCCCCTCGTTCACCCTCGGCGGCCATGGGGGCGGCATCGCCTACAACCGCGAGGAATTCGAGCGGATCGCCGGAGGGGGCCTGGAGATCTCGCCCGTGCACGAGGTCCTGGTCGAGGAGGGCCTGCTCGGCTGGAAGGAGTTCGAGATGGAGGTCATGCGCGACTACAAGGACCAGTGCGTGGTCATCTGCTCGA
>CAZKDK010000224.1:0-6219 GCA_964551145.1 uncultured Opitutaceae bacterium
CCGCCCGGCGACACGCCGCCCGGCGACCAGCCGACCGGCGTCCAGCCGCTCTCCGGGCGTGAGGTCCAATCGGTGATCGCCCGGCTGCCGGAAAATCACGGGATCAACTATCCGTATGCCGAGGCGGTCCTGATCAATTGCCGGCTCCGGGGCGTCCCGCCGGAAGGCTGGGGACCGATCGACGGCGACACGGCGCACGTCCATTTCTGGGAATACAACAGCACCAATTTGTCCGACGGCACGCCGGTGGACGTCAGCCGGCGCCATCCCGTCTCGAAGCAGCTGACGATGGACCGGGACGCCGGAATCATCGCCGCGTACAGCGATCCGGCCTTCGTGCTGGGCGGCTGGACGCCAGTGATCCCGCGAAAGCAGGATCGAGGCCCCGCGGTCGGCACGGCGCCGGGACGGGCCCTTGCGCATTTTGCACCGCTGTAGGTCAGAATCCTCGGGAGCTGTGGCGATTCCCGTGGGGGGCGAGGCTCCCGCCGAGCCGGATCCGAAATCGCGAACGCGGCTCACCGGGAGGTTCGCCCTCCATCTTTGGCTGCTGCGGCGCCGCCTTCGCCAACCCTTCTACGACCCCAGGTCGAAACGTTGCCTAGTCGGGTGAGTTCAGTTAGTCCCGATTTCAACCTCGCTCCAATATGCGCCGTTTCCTTCCATTGATCATGGCTGCCGCCTTCTCGACCGTCTCGCGCTCCGGTGCGGCGGACGCACCCCGATCCGCCGCCCAGGTGTTTTTCGACGATTTCCGCTACCCGGGCACGGCAGAGCTTGAGGCTCACGGCTGGACCGTGAGGACGGTGGCCGGCTGGCCGGGGATCAAGGGCGCCACGTGGCGCCGGCAAAACGTCACCTTTCCGGACGATTCCGCCAAGGGAGGCGCCGGCATCCTGAGAATGACATCGACGACCGACGGGACGCCGGCCCAGACGTATCAGACGCAGATCTGCCAGCAGCGGAAATTCAAGGAGGGGACCTACGCGGCGAGGGTGCATTTTTCCTCCGGTCCGGCCTCGGGTCCGTCCGGAGACGGCGTGGTCCAGAGCTTCTATGCCATCTCCACGGTGGAACCGCCCAAGAACCCCAACTACAGCGAATGCGATTTCGAGTACCTGCCCGGAGGAGGATGGGGCCACAAGCAGCCGACGCTTTTCGTCACCACCTGGATAACCGCCAACCCCAGGCCGGACGGGACGAACGACAACGTCTCCGACGCCATTCCGGGTGAGGATGCCGGCTGGCACGTCCTGGTCCTTCAGGTTGCCGGCGGCCATGTGCGGTATTTTTTCGACGGGCGACTCATCGGGGACCACAGCGGTCCGTGCTATCCACGCGAGGCGATGTCCATCAACTTCAATCTCTGGTTCATCCCCGAGGGCGTGGGGGCCTCGAGGCAGCCGCGCGCCTACGAGGAGGACATCGACTGGGTGTATTTCGAGAAAGGCGTCGCGCTGAGCCCCGGGGAGGTCGAGCACCGGGTGCAGGCGCTCCGCCAGGCCGGGGTTGCCCGGCAGGACACCGTGGAATCGATGGGGCTGCCCTGTCCCTGCAACATGTAGGCGGTGGACCGACGTCTGGATCGGGGTTCCCTTTTCACCACAAAGGCACGGAGACACAGAGGGCGGCTGCGGAGTCCTTTGTGCGGCCATCGGGAATAATCCTCGTTTTCCGCGACGATTCCGTTGGAGGGCGAGGCGCCGGCCGAGCCGACTGCGAAGTCGCGGACGCGGCTCGCCGGGAGGCTCGCCCTCCACCGTTTGCTGCGGCTCCGCCGCGCTGCGCCTCTTTGCGGCAAGAGAAAAGAGTTCGGAGTCCGCGGTTTCTTTCGGCGAGAGAAAGAGAAAGATTAAGATCCAAGATGCCCGCTGGCGCGGGCCTGCAGGTTCGTTTTGAGTTTAGGGTTTTGCGTTTTGGGTTACCCGAGTTCCATCCGACCGTTGATTCAGGGCCTCAACCCAAAACCCAAAACCCAAAACCAAAAACCGGAGGCGACAGCGTCGCCTCAGCCGTACCTGACGCGGATGAAGTAGTAGTCGGCGACGCAGACGAACAGGACGCTGTAGGAGACGAAATGCGCGTACCAGGAATACCGGCGCAGGCGGCTCTTCGGCAGGTCGCGCCAGAAAGCCGAGCAGATCCAGCGCTCGACGAAGACCGACGCGAAGAACGCCGGGATCAGCAGGTACAGGGACGCGACGGGGACCATCCAGCTCGCATCGCGTCCGTGGGGAATCAGCCACGGCACCTGGAGGGTCCACTCATAGACGCGACCCAGGAAGCCACTGTGCCCGTGCCCGCCGCCGACCGCCCCGTGGACGACGAAGAGCAGCAGCCCGAGGAGCGGGAAGCCGATGAGCGTCGAAACGACGTTCGCCGGAATCAAGGCGACCGCGGCGCGGAGGGCGCCCAGATGCAGCATCTTCTGCGCGACGATGATTTCGGCCAGAATCACCAGGGGAAGGGCGCAGATCAGGGCCAGGTACTGGGCGCCGAGCATCTGGAGGCCGGTGGAGGCGAGAATCGGGCTCATCGAATGCGGCGAACGGGGTGGGGGCCCGGTCCTGATCCGTGTATGCGCGGATCGGAGACCGATGGGATTTCCGAGGCTACGCAGCCGACCCGGCTGGTCAATCGCGCTCGCGGCTTTATGGGGACGCGACGCCCTCGTCGCGTTTCTCGATGGACCTCGGCGACGAGGGCGTCGCCGCTCCAGGCCACGGCAGCCAGAGTGACCACGACGGATCGACGCACCCGGCCGGCGCAGGAGGCGCCAAGAGGATCTTCAGTCCTACAACGCCGGATTCCGAAACGGCGCGTGCGAGTCACGCGCCCTACAGGTTCCAGGGTTGTGGGTCCTGTAGGGCCGGCGTCTTGCCCGTTCGACAAGCTCAGGGCCCCGAGCCTGTCGAGGGGCGCCGGCCGGCCGATCGGCGCTCCGTCCGCCGGACCGGAGGCGCCCGCAAAATCCGGCCGCCTCCTGTTGACAATCAACAGGAGCTCGGTTGATTGCGGGCATGAGCGCGGCCCGGACCGAGGTTTTACAGGGGACCCTGGACGTCTTGATTCTCAAGACCCTGGATGTGCTCGGCGCCCAGCACGGATTCGGGATCGCCCGGCGCATCGAGCAGGTCTCGGCGGACGTCCTGGCGCTCAACCAGGGCACGCTTTATCCGGCGCTGCTGCGGCTCGAGCAGCAGGGGCTCATCGCCTCCGCGTGGGGGATGAGCAGCAACCACCGGAAGGCGCGCTTCTATTCGCTGACCCGCCAGGGGCGCGCGCGGCTGGCCCGCGAGATCGAGCGCTGGCAGCGGGTCAGCGGCGCGGTCAACACCATCATCGCCGACACGGGCCACGCCCCGGCCTGAGCTGATCCCATGCGCGCCTTCTTCACCCGGCTCCACGACGCCTTCCGCCGCCGCACCATCGCGAGCGATTTCGAGGCGGAGCGCTCGTTTCACGTCGCCGAGCTCGAACAATACTACCGCGACCGCGGAGCCTCGGCGGAGGCGGCGCGGGCGGCGGCGGCCCGGGCCTTCGGCAACGCGACCCGGGCGCGCGAGGAGCTTCGTTCCCAGGCGGGGTTTCCAGCCTGGGACGAGCATCGCGCCGACTTCCGGCACGCCCTGCGCGGACTGGTCCGGCGGCCGTGGCTCGCAGGCTCGGTCGTCGCCATCCTGGCGCTGGGGCTGGGTGCGGCGGCGACGCTCGACGGCCTGATCAATGCGGTCTTCGTGCGGCCGCTGGCGGTGGCTCGCCCCGGCGAGCTGTACGCCGTGATCTGCTCCGAGCCGGAGTACCCCAACCGGATGAGCCGGGGCACGGTGCGCCGGCTTGAGGCCGGACTGCCGCCGGATTCCGTCGCCGCCTACGGGGGCGGCGCGGGCTGCTCGGTGCAGATCGGGGCGCAGGCCGCGGCCCGGGCCAAGGTGCGCCTGGTCAACGGCTCGTTCTTCGCCGCCCTAGGAATCGCGCCGGAGGCCGGCCGCCTGCTCACGGCTGGCGACGATCAGACCGGGGCGCCGACGGAAGTCGTCGTCGCGTCGTTTGCCTGGGCGAAAGAGCATTTTGGCGGCCCGGCGGCGGCGGTCGGCCAGGTCGTGTCGGTGAACCGCCTGCCGGTGACGATCGTCGGCGTCCTGCCCCGGAGCTTTCGCGAGGTTGCCGTGGGTCAACGGACGGACTTCTGGTTCCCGGCCGCGCTCCAGCCCAGGCTGCGGGTCTTTGGGAACTCGTCCACCATGGATGGCGATGACCGTCCGAACGATCCGGACTGGAACCGCGAGGAGCGCGTCTCGTGGCTCGAGCTGCTGGTCCGCGTCCGCCCCGGCGATCCGTTTCCGGCCGCCGCGCTCCAGCGCGCCTGGGAACCCCAGCGCGACGACATGCAGAAGGCGATCGACGATCCCCGGGACCGGCAGGAGCTGCAGCGGCGGTCCTGGCGTCTGGTCGGCGCGCCGGGGGGCCAGTCGCAATTTCGCGAGAGCTTTCGCGCCACCGGGTGGCTGCTGGGCGGAGTGGTCGGCGTGATGCTGGTGCTCGTTGGCATGAACGTGTCGGGCATCCTGCTCGTCCGGGCGATTTCCCGGCACCGCGAGATCGGGGTGCGGCTGGCGCTGGGGGCGGGATCGTGGCGGGTGATGCGGCTGGGGTTTTTCGAGGCGCTGCTCCTGAGCCTGATGGGCGGGGCCGGCGGCGGGCTCCTGGCGGCCTGGCTCCTCCCGGCCGCCGTCCGCCTGCTCGCGCCCGGCCAGGATCTCGACATCGGCATCGGGGTCCGGTCGGTCCTCACGCTGGCGGGCCTGGCGCTGGCGACGGCGGTGGTCAGCGCGCTCGCGCCGCTCCTGTGGATCTCCCGGGTTCAGCCGCTGCCGGCGCTCGCGGGCCACGGCGGACTGGGCCGCGCGCCCCTCCGGCTCGGCCGCATCCTGGTCGTCGCCCAGTTCGCCCTCGCGGTCGCATTGGTGGCGGTGGCGACGGCGCTCGGCGGAACGCTGCAGCGGCTGCTGGCCGCCGATCCCGGTTTCGATCGCGACCGGGTCGAGACGGCGCTCTTCAACGCGACGAGCGCGGGCTATGACGCCAAGACCGTGTTTCCGCTGATGGACCGCCTGCGGGGCGCGGCGCTGGGCGTGCCGGGGGCCACGGCCGTCGGCTTCTCCGCCAACGGGATCCTGGCGGGAAGCCAGACCCGGTCGGGCATCTACGTGCGCGACCCGCGGGCGCGGGTGCTCCGCGGGAACTACCAGCAAGACGCCGTGTCGCCGGACTTCCTCGGCGCGGTGGGAATCCCGCTGTTGCGCGGGCGCGGGATCGCCGATGCCGACCAGCCGGGCGCCCAGCGCGTGGCCGTTGTCAACGTGGCGTTCGCCCGGGAGGTTTTCGGGGACCGCGATCCGATCGGACAGGTCTTCGGATTCGACGCCAAACCTTCGAAGAATGACTGGACGGTCGTGGGGGTCGTTGCCGACGTGCGCGCCAACGGGATCCTGGATCCGGCGCCGCCGATGTTCTACACGCCGCTCGCTCAATGGCCGGACCAGGAGCCGCAATTCCTGGCGGTGCGCTTCCAGGGACCGGAACCCGCGATGCAACGGGGCTTGCGCGCGGCGCTGGCGCGCGCGGAGCCGGGCCTGGTCCTGACGAGCTGGAACTCCCTGAAGAACCGGATGACCGACGATCTCCGCGCGCCCCTGGTAACGACACGACTGGCCGGGCTCTTCGGGGGTTGCGCGCTGCTTCTCGCCGGTTCAGGCATCGTGGGGTCGCTCGGCTACCTCATCGTGCTCCGGCAGCGCGAGCTGGCCCTGCGCCTGGCGATCGGGGCATCGCCGCGGATGCTGCTGCGCAGCGTGCTCGGAGACTCGCTGCGCCTGGGCGCCTACGGATGCGCGATCGGCATGGCGGCGGTCTGGCTCGTTCCGATGCTGCCCGCCGTGCAGGCCGTCCTGTATGGGCGCCCCGGATTCGTGCCGGCGATCGTCGCGACGCTGGTCGCCCTCGTCATTTCACTGGTTGCCGGGTGGATCCCGGCCCGGCGGGCGGCGCGCATCGATCCCAACCTGATGTTGAAGGCGGAGTAGGCTGACGGAAGGGGCGCGCGGTCGCATCGGGACGCGACCCGGCCTCCGCCCAGCCTACGGCGCGGCAGGCGCCCTCGTCGTCGCGTTTTCGGTGCATCTGCGTTTCCCGGCGCCTTTGTCATCTATTAAATGA
>CAZKDK010000225.1:0-6116 GCA_964551145.1 uncultured Opitutaceae bacterium
GGTCGCGGCCACGGGATCGGTCGTGAACAGATCGGCCCAGACGAATTTGCCGGGGTGCTGTTCCTTGGTCGCGGGATCGTTGAGCGGCGGGAACGCCGCGGCGCGGAGGGACGCGGGAATTCCGGTTCCCAGCATCATCGCGACGGCGAGGACCGTCGCTAATCGGTGATTGGAAGTCATGGGCAGGGCGTTGGGCAGGGAGGCGGGAGGGCAAAGACAGTTCGCTGATCCGTCTTCCCCGGTTGCTGAAAACATAGCCCGCAGAACCAAACGCGAGTATGGGGTGTTACCCGCCGAGCCCGGCGCGTCCGCCTTGCACGGGCCCGCGTGTTTGTTTCCTTGCGGCGGCCTCTTCGTCACCACCCGCTCCCGTCCGATCGCCGTCGGCAGAAGCTGGCACTTCCCCGCTTGCCCGAATCCTCCGTTCCTGGCACCACTCCGCCCCGCACGCCGGGCGCGACCTCGCGATCGCCAGGGACCGGGATTCAACTGGTCGTGCTGGATTCGACCTTGGCGTAAGCTTCCTGCGTTCTCACCCAGGCCTGCCCGACCTTTTCCTTTGCCTGGTCCCAGGTTTCTTGGGTGGCCTTGCTCAACTCTTCACCCGCGGACAGCAGGTTGGACCGGGCATCCTGCATTTCCTTCATCGCGAAATCCCACTCTTTGGTCCCGGTAAGGCCCTTCATGGTGGCGCGTTTGGCGACCAGATCGCGGATCTGGCCATCCACCTTCGCTTCCAGTTGCTTGATGCCGGCGAGCAGTTGGGCGCGCATGTCGAAGGTGTAGTCCTTGAGGTCGCCCCATTCGGAGGCCGCGACCACGGGGCTGGCCGGCGGCGGCGCCTGGACGACGGCAGCAGGTCCGGGCACGGGGTCAGCCACCGCGATGGTTATGACCGCCATGCTGGGCCGCACGGGCGCTAACGCCATCTTCTCACCGTCGGCATATCCAGCGTTGGAAAAAACGGCCAAACTGAAGGCCGCGACGGCCAGATTGGTGAAGCGATCTGTTTTCATTGGAACGTCAAATCGGTCGGATTTCCGGACACTCTCGCTCCCGTTTTCGAGAGCGAGCCACTTGCTTTCTTGTATGGTCAATATGCCGCATTGTCGGCGGCAGACCATGGGGTGTTACCCGACCGGGTAAACTCGGCATAAACGACCGATCGGTCTTTGCCGCCACCCAGGGCACCCGCGAATCAGCCGCCTCAGCTCCGGCTCGGCTCAGCGACGCGTTCCGGGCGATCACGCCGAATTTCACGCCAACGCCCGCCGGCAGGCCTATACCCCATAGCGCCACCCCGGGGCCGCGCGTAACATTGCTTCCTAGAACACCGCCTTTCCGCTGCGGAAAGGACGATCACCCACCGCGACGCCCGCGCTTCCATCACTCGTTTCTCAGCGCCCCATTTCAGTTTCCCGGCTCCGCCATCAAGCTCCGCGTCCATCTGCCTGCGGCCGGATGCGGTGACACGGCCACTTTTAACCCATGACAGCGCTCCGCTGGATTGCTCCAATGCCTTTCGCTCCGCGGCTCAGGTGTCGCCGCCGCGCCATGGGCGGTATTGTCGCATTGGGGATCGCTCTCTTCGCGGCCGGTAGCGCCCGGGCGGTCCCGGACGAGAATCTGGCGGCGCTGCGCGCCGGTGCGGCCGCCCACCCCGCGCCCGATCTCACCGTCCTGGGCGACGACGAACTGGTCATCCGCGAGGTCTTTCAAAGCCACCTGCCGGCGACGCTGAAAGCGTACGCGCTGCGCCTCTGGGTGCATCCACATCTCGGCGACTTCAGCCATCGCGACTTCATGCGCCTTTCCACGGGCATACGCTACGGTCTCACGGGAAGCTGCGAGATCAGCCTGAACAGCGACCTGTATTTCAGCCACGGCTTCCGCAACGTTCCGTTTTTCGACCATTATGGGGCGGCGGATCTCCAGTTCGGCACGAAGATCAACCTCGGGCAGCCCTTTTTCTCCGGCTGGGATACTGCCGCCGGTGTCGACTATCAGTTTCCGACCGGCCGGCCGCCCGCGGAACTGACCGACGGGCTGCGCCATTTCACACCCTACATCACCTTGTCGCACCGGCTCCCGTCGCACCGGGGCCTGCGGGTCTTCTGGGGTCTCCGCCTCGATGAAGTGACCCGCACGACGGTGCCGGGAACGTTCGGGAGAAACGATCTCAGGGACAGCTCGACGGGGGCCACCGGCGGTTTTGTGATCGATCGCCACAACTGGCACTACACGTTCGAGACGTCGTTCGATTCGACCCGTTTGATCGGCCACACCGACCGCGATGTATTCATGATCCGGCCTGGCGTGATCTGGGAGATCCTGTCCCACCGCAAGCCGCGGACCCGGAGCAACTGGATCGTCGGCGGCGCCGTCAGCAGCACGTGGGGTCCTGGTGGCACCAGCGTGGGCGGCTCGTTGAAGCTCCGCTACAATCTCGATCTCAAGAGCCCATTCTATCACACGCCGTTCGATCCGGCGCCGTAGTTGGGAATCCTTGTCTCGCGCCGCCGGGCAGCCCATCGGCGGGGTCGCCGTGCGGTCCTGCCGGCATTCCCTCGTGCCCGCGCCGGATTTGACCGCTGGCCGCCGCCCCCGGATTCGAACTCCCGATCCAGCCGCTCATTCCTTCACAGGACTTCCGGGCGAAATCGGGCCGGGGATGATGGATTCGAGTTTGGCCGCCGTCCACCGTGCGTTTCCGGGCAAACAAATTGGCCCCTCCCGGGTGGGAAGGGCCAATGGAATCTGGCGACGTGGAATCTTGGATCAGCTCAGCAGCGAACCTGCCCGAACTCAGTTCCAATGGCCTTCGTAGAACCTGTAGGCATTGCCCTCCTGCTCCCAGTGCGGCGTCACCCACACCGAACCGGAACTCGGCGGCAGTTCCCAATGTCCGGCCATCCACTCGTACCGGTCGTTGCGCCACGTCCAGTAGCCGGGAAGCCACACATGCTGGGGCGACGGCTGCGCGAGCACGACCTCCTGCTGCAGGGCCGGCGGCGCCTGGGTCACGATGATGGTGTTCGTGCCGGGCACCTGGTTTGAGGTCGTCACATAGGTGGGCCCCGTCACCGCCGCAGGACCCGTCGTTGTCGTCGTCGTCGAGCTGGTCTGTATGGCCGGAGGCGGAGCCGAAACCACATGCGACTCCGGCTCAGTCGCACAACCGGCGAAAAAACCAAGGACGCCGCAGCACGCGAAGACAGGAGCGAGCTGTCTCACCACGCGGGCGGAGGCCGAAGGTGACCGAAGGTTGGGAAATGTATTTTTCATCGCCCAAAAATACGCTTCCCCCGGTTGTCGCGCTATGGGGTGTTCTAGGTAGGCTTGGAGAATCCCCGTTCCGTCAGCGACTCTGCTCCCCGGAAAATGTTTTCCGTGGCATCGCGTGACCCAATGCACCGATCGCGACGGCGCGGCGCTCCTGAACCTCCGCCGGCGGCGCGCCGCAGCGTCGGGCTCACGGCGATTTCAGGAACTCCGTGGGATGCACGCCTTCTCGCTGCCGTGCGGCGCGGTACTGGGTTCGGATCATCTCCTTGACCCGGGTCGGTCTCGAGATCCCGGCCAGGTCCACTCTTGGGGTGCTGTCATCGTCTGCCAGCACCGTGATGGTGCCGTAACCCAGCAACCGTTGCAGGACCCCCTGGTCCACCACCACGTCTTTCACCCGGTACAATTCCAATTCATCCGCATGCCTGGCCAGCCACCCGCGATGGACGAACAACCGCTGGGTGGTCAGGCGGTAGCGGCATGACCGCATCCGGATCCAAACCAGCAGCAGCAGGACCCCGCCGAGCGCGACCGGGACCAAAGCCACCCATCGCGGCCAGGAGAAATCCTGCGCACGAATCGCCAGCCCGACTCCCAGGCCGATGAGAATCAATCCGATCAGGATGTGGCCCGGGAACGCCCGCGCGACCGGAGACAGGCTGAAAATGTCAGCCTCGGGCACCGGCGCCCCCGGCACCGGCGGGGCGTCGGCCGCCGTTTGCTGAATCAGCCGGGCGGTTGGCGGCTCCGGGCTGACGGGGCGCGGCGGGACGAGCATCGTCGCCCGGCACTTCCGGCACTGGATCCGCTGGCCGTACATCGATTCATCGCCGGCGATGATCTCATGGCAGTGAGGACATTCAAATTCGATCGGGTTCATGATGCCGCCTTGGTTGGGCTCAACTCGCGAGCAGTTCGCTGACTGATGACAGCACGGGCACCCGGTCGCACACGACTTTGATCGAGACAAGGATCGGCACCGACAACAAGGCGCCCGGCACACCCCAAAGCCACGTCCAGAAGATCAACGAAACGAAGATGACCACCGGATTGAGCGTGAAGCGACGCCCCAGGACGACCGGCGTTATCAGGTTCGCCTCCAACAGGTGGAGCAGCAGGTACCAGGCGGCCGGCAGGATCCCTTCCCACAAGGTGTCGAACGTGAGGAGGCCGACCGTGGCCAGCAGGATGACGCCGGCGACAGGGCCGAAGTAGGGCACGAAATTCAGCACCGCCACCAGCATCCCCCACATGAGGGCATTGGGCACACCCAACACGGAAAGGCCAACGCTCACGAGCGCACCCAGGCAGACGTTGATCAGCGACACCGACAGCAGGTATTTGGATATGTTCTCCTGGATCTCGTGGCTGATTTCGACGGCGCGCTTCTTGTCGTGCAACGTGGGCATCACGCGAACCAGCTTCTGCAGGAACAGGTCGCCGGAGGCCAGCAGCAGGTAGAGCACCACCAACGTCTCGCCCGCCCCGGCGAGGAGGCTTCCCGTCCAGTTGATGAAAGCGCTGGTGCCACGGGTGTCTTTGAGCTCGACGGTGGGCGGCGCCTCTTGTTGTTCCGCCGCGGTTGCGCCGAGATTGTTCATCGCCGTGGCCGCCTGGCTGATCCGCGCCATGCGCGGGAACAGTTTCTGCACCCGCTGCCTCAACGCGGTCATGTGCTGCGGCGCATCGTTCATCCACGTCAACGCCGGGCGGCCCAATTGGAAGAAACCAATCCCGATGGCGCCCATCAGGAGAAGAAGCACGACCGCGGCCGAGAGCGCCGGCGGAATGTGGCAGCAAGACAACCAGCGGATGAGCGGTTTTAGGGTCATCCCCGCCACACAGGCCAGGAAGATCGGCAAGACCACCGGGCGCGCGAAAAACAGGAAGGCGATCAGGCCCAGCGCCACCAGGACGATTTGCAGCGGTGCCGCTTTCGCCGTCGCCGCGGCGCTCGCCTGAATGGACGGCAGTTCGCCTTCGGGCGCCGCGTCAACCGGCGCCGCGATCGTCCCGGCCGGGGAGTCGAACGGCTCCGGAACCGTCGGCAGTTCGTCCGATTTCTTGGTGCAGATGTTCACCGTCGCTTTTCGGGGCAGGCTACGCGAAGGGCCGGTCTTCCGCCATGGGTGCTTACCCTACCAGGGATCTCAGGGAGGCGACCTTCACCCGCCGGCCGGTGGAAACTGTGACAGGCGGCAACCGGAGGAACGTCGGGTGAATGGACGACCAGGATCTTCACGCCGCCGCCCCCGGCCTTCTGGAGGAGCGCCCTGCGGCGGCGCGCGGATCAAACACCCCAGAGTCTTCCCGTCGCCATGGTCTCGTCCATCTCCGCGTATTTGTTCAGCACCTCGGTGCGGTACCCCGGCGAGATCGAAACGGCCTGCGCGGCAATCCGCTCGCAGTAGCCGCAGGCCTGGCAGTCCAAGGAGGCACAGTCCCGGTTGCGAAAACCTTCCAGAAAATCATCCGGAATCTGCCGTGCATCCACCCGGATCGGACATTCCGGCAGCGGCGAGAGCCAGCCTTGCAGGCGCGCCAGATCAAGCAGCGTCTGCAACCGCAGCGGATTCACCTGCCGCGGCTTCCAGAAGTGACGCAGGGCCCAGAGCGACTCCTTGCGCACCGGCTCCTTGAAGCCGTACGACAGCAGCAGTTCGGCCAGATTTCCATCGAACCGCCGCTCGCTGTAAGCCTTGAGGCGCCGCAGCAGTTCCGCCGACGGAATCCCCCGTTCCAGGAGCTTGAACGTCGTGTACCCCATCGCTTCATAGACGGCGAGATCCTCCGGCCGGATCCAGGCCGCCTTGATGAACTGCGAAGGATCC
>CAZKDK010000226.1:0-6104 GCA_964551145.1 uncultured Opitutaceae bacterium
TCTACTGGCAGACGTTCATGGTGTACCTGACGTATTTCTACACCGACGTCTTCGGTCTCGCCGCCCTCGCCGCGGGCACGATGCTCGGTCTCAGCCGCAGCATGGACGCGTTTTCGATCCGGTCATGGGGATGGTCGCCGATCGGACGAAGACGCGCTGGGGCAAGTTCCGTCCCTACCTGCTCTGGCTCTGTGTACCGTTCGCGGTCGCCGGCGTGCTGACTTTCACCACGCCCGGGTTCAGCGGCTCCGGCAAGCTGATCTGGGCCTGGATGACCTACAATGCGCTCATGCTGCTCTACACGGCGATCAACATCCCCTATACGGCGATGTTAGGCGTCGTGTCGCCCAGTCCGAACGACCGCACCACGATGTCCTCGATCAAGTTCGTGGGCGCCTACGCGGCGGGCATGATCGTTTCCGCCACGCTGCTGCCAATGTCGAGTTACCTCGGCCGGGGCAACGACCAGCGCGGTTGGCAGTTGTCGTTCGTGGTCATCGGCGTCGCCGCCGTCATTTTCTTCCTCATCACCTTCTTCAACACCAAGGAGCGCGTCCTTCCGCCGAAGGCCCAGAAGACATCGGTGGGACGGGACCTGCTCGACCTCATCAGCAACGGTCCCTGGCTCGTGCTGCTCGCGGCGACGATCACCTTCATTCTGTTCGTGGCGGTGCGGAGCAGCGTTACCACCCACTATTTCAAGTACTACGTCGGGACCCAAAGCGTGACGATCCCCTTCTTCGGCGGGCCGAGGACGTTCAGTTTCAAATGGCTGGTGTCGGCCTTCAACACGAGCGGCCAGCTGGCGTCGCTGCTGGGCGTCGTTCTGGTGCCATTCTACGCGAAACGCGTCGGCCGGAAGGCGGCGTTCGTCTCGCTGTTCCTGGTCGCGATCGCCAGCACCGCCGCGTGCTATATCCTAAAGCCGGACCAACTTCTGCTCATTCTCGGCATTAACCTGCTGGGATCGATCACCGGCGGTCCCATGAGCGCGCTGCTTTGGGCCATGTATGCCGACACTGCGGACTACGCCGAGTGGAAGCGGGGCCGTCGCGCCACCGGGCTCATCTTCTCGGCGTCGATCTTCTCGCAGAAACAGGGCTGGGCCATCGGCGCCTGGGTCGCGCTCGGATTGATGTCGAGCGTGGGCTTTCACGCGAACGTCGCACAGAACGCCGAGACGCTCCACGGTCTGGTCCTTCTGTTCAGTGTCATTCCCGCCGCCATCGGCATCGTCTCCGTGGGCATCCTGCTGTTCTACCCGCTGAACGAGACTCGCATGAAGGTGATCGGGGATGAACTCAAGGCGCGCCGGGCCGCCGAATTGGAGACCCCGGCCCCGGCGGCAACTTGAGGCGCATCGCCCGGACTCGGGCCGGATCCCGCCGAAACGGCCGGCGGCCGCGACGAGCCCGGTTTGTCATTTAATAGATGACAAACATGCCGGACCGAGGGCGCCGATCAGTACGTGTCCACCAGCGAGCGCCAGGTGAGCGCGCGGCGCAGGCGCGCCGCGGTCTGTGGCCGGTCGAGGGCGACCTCAACCGTCTTCGCCTCGCGGGGATAGAGCTCGAAATAGTTGTCGCTGCTCCGATGCGCGACGCCCCGAAGGTCAAAGGCGAACCGGTGCTGGAACACCGGTGAGCGGAACGTCAGCGCCGCCCGCGTCGGCGAGCGCAGCCGGAGCGTCGCGGCGGTTCGGGCTTTCGGCAGCGCCAGAAACCGCGGCGGCGCGAGAAACACCGTCCCCTCGCTGACGCGCGCACCGCCGACGTCGAGCGCGATCCGCAGGTAGAGGTTGTCCCGGCCGTGGGCCGCGATCGGCCGGGCGAGGTCGAGCGTGCGCTGGCGCACGCTCTCGCCGCAGCGGAGCGCCACCCGCTTCCGCCCGGCGAGCACGACCCGCCCGTCGAACCGGCACAGGTCCCAGCGCAGCTCGCCCGCCGCCGGCTCCGGCGCATCGCAGACCGTGTAGAGATGGACCTCGCGGACGCTCGTCCGGCGGTAGTTGTTGACCGTGGTCTCCTCCTCGCCCGGCACGTGGGCCACCGCGATCGCCGGGGCGAAGAAACGCCGGGCGACGTGGTGGAGCGCCTTCCAGCGCCCATCGAACTCGAGTGAACTCCACGAGGCGACCGGCCAGCAGTCGTTGAGCTGCCAATAGAGGGCGCCCATGCAGCGCGGCATGGCGCGCCGGTAGTGCTCGACCCCGACCTGCATGCAATCGGCCTGGTTGAGCTGGGAGAGGAACAGCAGGGCGTCCTGGTCCTTCGGGAACCGGTACAGCCGCGAAACGTAGTCGAGGATGATCTGGTTGCCGTACCGGTTTTTCTGGTGGTTCGTCATCGCCGGCCCGAAGACGTTCGCGTCCTCCGGCCCGCAGAAGGAGGACTGCGTTTCCGCCGAGGCGAAGCTCTGCATGCCGAACTCGGAGGCGAACCGGAAGGCGTACTTCTCGTAGTCCTTGACCGGCTTGCGCGCGTGCCAGACATCCCAGAAATGGGTGTCGCCGCGCTGCTCGCCGGCCACGTGGCCGCCGTCGCGGTCGCCGCGCCAGGGCGACGAAGGCCAGTACGGGGTCACGCCGTCGACCGCGCGGGTCGCCTCCGGAAGCGCCCGGTGGAACAGCGACCCATACTCCGCGAGCGCCCGGCTGCCCGGCGGAAGGTCGGCGATGTTGCAGCCGAAGACCTCGTTGTTGCCGCACCAGAGGGCGAGACAGGCGCGGTGCCGCAGCCGCCGGACCTGATATGCGGCCTCGGCGCGCGCGCTCGCCAGGAACCCGGGATCCGCCGGATAGAGCGTGCACGCGAACATGAAGTCCTGCCAGACCAGCAGGCCAAGTTCGTCGCACAGGTCGTAGAAATCCTCGCTCTCGTAGATGCCGCCACCCCACACGCGCAGCATGTTCATGTGGGCCTCGGCCGCGCTGCGCAGGTCCCGCTCGTAGTCGGCGCGGGTCAGGCCGGCGACGAAGCTGTGCGCCGGGATCCAGTTCGCCCCCTTGGCGAAAACCGGCCGGCCGTTGACCACGAACTGGAACGACTCGCCCCACCGGTCCGCGTGCCGGTCGAGGACGACGGTGCGCAGCCCGATCCGCCGCGCCCACCGGCCCACGACCGCACCGTCGGCGCCCACCGCCTCGATCTCGAGCTGGTAGAGCGGCTGCGCGCCCTGCCCGCGCGGCCACCAGAGCGAGGGATTCTTGATTTCCACCTTTTGATTTGCGATTTGGGCCACCACCGTTCCCGCGAGCGAAACGGTGCCGCGCAGGCGGACGTTCGCATCGGGCCGGGCCAGTTCGGGAGCGAAACGCAGGACGACGCGTCCGCCGGTGCGGTGATCCTGCGTCACGCGGACGCTTTCCAGGCGGTTGCCCGTCCAGGCCTCGAGGCGGATGTCGCGCCAGATGCCGGCGGTGACGAGGCGCGGGCCCCAGTCCCAGCCAAACTGGCATTGCTGCTTGCGAATCCGGGTGCAGCCGCCGACCGGATCGTTGATCTCGCGCGGCCGGTGCCTGGTCCGGTGGGTGCGGATATAGTCCGTCGCGCTGTGAAAGCGGATGGACAGCTCGTTCCGGCCGGGGCGCAGGAGCCGGGTGACGTCCCAGCGGTGGCCGATGAACATGTTCTCGGTGCGGGCGACCTTGCGGCCGTTGAGCGTCACGGTGGCGACCGTGTCGAGCCCGTCGGCCACCAGTTCGACGACCTCCTCGGCGAGCAGCGCCGGCGGCACGGTGAATTCCGCACGGTAGTCCCACTCGCGGTCGGCGATCCACTGCAGGTCCAGCTCGTTCGTGCCCCGGAAGGGATCGGGAATCAGCCGGTGCCGCCGCAGATCGCGGTGGACGCAGCCGGGAACCGCGGCCCGGCGCCAGGGCGAGCGGCGCGTGGCATCGCGAAACCGCCACGGAGCCGAGGCGAGCGAGTACCGGTGCATGCGGTTACTGCGCCCAGCGCGGAGATTTCACCGTCCACAATGCGTTCATACACACCCCGCCCTTTCGGGCACCCCTCTCGAGAGGGGATTCCGCAAGCGGCCGGCCAAATCCCCTCTAGGAAGAGGGGTGGCGCGAAGCGCCGGGGTGTGTGGATCGTCCATCGTGGAGTTCGAGACCGCCGGCTCGATTCGACCGCCGAGCGCGGGCGGGCGCCTACAGCCGGTACTGCTTGACGAAGTCGACGACTTCCTCCGCCTCGCAGAAGCAGAGCGCCGTGAACGTGTCCGCCGCGCCGTAGTAGATCGCGATCCGGCCGGTGGCCGTGTCGCACAGGCAGCCGACCGGGAAGCAGACCCCGGGCACGAAGCCGCTCAGCTCGTAGGGCGCCTCCGGGTTCAGCAGCGCCTGGTTGCACTGCGCGATGACCTTCCAGGGCTGCTCAAGGTCGAGCAGCACCGCGCTGATCGAGTAGACGTACCCGTTGCAGGTGGTCGTCACGGCGTGATAGAAGAGGAGCCAGCCCTCGCTCGTCTCGAGCGGCGACGGGCCCGCGCCGATCTTCGTGCCCTGGAACCACGGCCAGCCGCGCCCCATGACGTGGCGGTGCCTGCCCCAGTAGATCATGTCGGGGCTCTCGCTGATGAAGATGTCGCCAAACGGCGTGTGGCCGGTGTCGCTGGGCCGGCTGAACATCAGGAACTTCCCGTTGAACTTGCGCGGGAACAGCACGCCGTTGCGGTTGTAGGGCAGGAAGGCGTTCTCGAGCTGCTCGAAGTGCACGAAGTCGGTCGTGCGCGCGATGCCAATCGTGGGTCCGTGGTAGCCGTTGCACCAGGTCACGTAATGCACACCGTCGACCGGCGTCACCCGCGGATCGTAGGCGTATTCATGCTTCCGAACCTCCGGATCGTCGCAGCGCAGTTCGATCGGCTTCGGCTCGAAGGTGAACTTGAGGCCGTCCGGGCTGCGCCCGACGTGCAGGTGCGGCACGCGGTCCATGCCCTCCGTCCGGAAAACGCCGATGAACTTGCCCTGCCACGGAACCACCGCGCTGTTGTAGATGCCGGTAACCCGCGGCAGCGGCCGGCGGCCCACGACCGGATTGCCATCGTAGCGCCAGATCACGTCGGGATTGCCCGCCGGTTTCGGTTGCCAGGGAATGTTGGGAACGGCCGGGCCGACAATGGACAGCTTCATGGTCGAGATACTTTTGGGGGCGGGTGTTGGAGTCAATCCGGCGGATGGGCCAGCCCAGGCGCCCGTCGGTCGCGGTGCGCGGCGTCCTGCCGGCCGGGGCCGGATCGGGGCAACGATCTTAAGGTTCCCCGTCCCGGATGAAATGAGACTGGTTGCGCGCGTTTGGAGATTGGTTTCCGCCCGCACCCGTCGAAAGCCCGGGCGGCCGCCGCGCCGCGACGCATGGGCCGGGCGGCCGCCGCCCGGCAAAAAGACCGGCCGGCCCCGTGAGGGGACCGGCCGGCCGTCTTGACCCAATGCGTTGAACGATCGGGCAACCGCTCAGAAGTTGTAGGTGGTGGACACCTTCCAGGAGCGCGGATCGGCCTCGACGAGCGAGCCGCGGCTGCCGGCGGCAAGGATGTAGTCCTCGTTCAGCGCGTTCGCGATCTGCAGGCGCACGCTGAAGTTCTTCGTGCGGTAGCTGAAACCGACGTTGACGACGGTCCGGCCGCCCACGAGGAACGAGGGCTGCTGCGGAACGAAACCGACGCCGCCGGCAATGGGCAGGGTCGTCGTGAGACCGTTGACGTTCTCGCCCGCGACGTCGCTCTTGTAGTCGATGCCGACGTTCATGCCGAAGCCTTTCAGGACGCCGTCAGTGAACCGGTAATCGATGTAGAGCGCGCCGGCGTGATCGGGCACGGCGCGAACGCGCACCTCGGTGATCGGCTGGCGCTCCTTGAACGAGGTGTAGTTCCCGAGGATCGTCAGGTTCTTGTTGAGCGAGTAGGTGCCTTCGATTTCCCAGCCCTTGGAATCGAGGTTGAGGTAGATCGGGTTCTGCAGCAAAGCCGCCGCGGCCGTGTTGCCCTGGGCAGTCAGCAGATACCAATCGCTGTTGGGTACCCCGTAGTTTTGCTGCGAGATCTTGAAGTATGAAAACGAGCCGGTGAGGGTCCCGTTCAGGAGTGAGGTCTTCACGCCG
>CAZKDK010000227.1:0-6064 GCA_964551145.1 uncultured Opitutaceae bacterium
GGTGTTGATGATCGAGACGCAGTCGAGGACCTTGCCGAGCGGGATGCCGCGGCCGTAGTCGCGCACGCGCACGGCTTGGTCGTCCAGGTCGATTTCGATCTTGCGCCCGTAGCCCATGGCAAACTCGTCCACGGCGTTGTCGATCGTCTCCTTGAGCATCACATAGATGCCGTCCTCGGAATGGCTGCCATTGCCGAGGCGCCCGATGTACATCCCCGGGCGCAGGCGGATGTGCTCCGTCGAGGACAGGGTCTTGATGCTCGCTTCCGTGTAGTTGTGATTGGCCATGAGGTCTTCCGCTGGAAAAACCAAGGGCCCGCCGGCAGGCCGTGACAAGCGGAATTCGCGCCGCCACGGGGAATACGACTGGCTCCTGCGCACTCTCATGGGTACGATGCGCCGGCATCGTCCCGCTTGAAATCCAGCCGCACCACATTTCCCTGTTCCATGCGCCACCTCGGCCTCCTCCTTTCCGTCATCGCCTTGGCCGCCGGCTCCGCCGGCCCGGTTGCGCGCGCCGCCGACACCGCCATGAAACCTCAGCCCGCCTCCCCCACCGGTCCCGCGTGCTCGATCAGCGGACCGAAATCCGCCTGCGGACTGCCCTCCAACGTCGTCATCGACATGAGCAAGGCGCGGGTCCAGCACAGCGACGCCGAGTGGCGCCAGTTGCTGACTCCCGAGCAATACGAGGTCACCCGCCAACAGGGCACCGAGCCGCCCTTCCAGAACGCCTATTGGGACAACC
This sequence comes from uncultured Opitutaceae bacterium, assembly GCA_964551145.1. Classification (GTDB taxonomy): domain Bacteria; phylum Verrucomicrobiota; class Verrucomicrobiia; order Opitutales; family Opitutaceae; genus Fen-1467. The sequence continues at coordinate 749 of CAZKDK010000227.1, forward strand.
ACGAGGACGGCGTCTATTTCTCGATCTGCAGCGATACCCCGCTGTTCGACAGCCGCGACAAATTCGAAAGCGGCACTGGGTGGCCCAGTTTCACGAAGCCGATCGATCCGGCGTTTGTCGCCGCGACGACCGACGCCAGCTACGGCGTGGTCCGCTCCGAGGTGCATTGCGCCGTCGACGGCGCCCATCTCGGGCACGTCTTTGACGACGGCCCGGCGCCCACGGGGCTGCGCTACTGCATCGATTCCGCCTCGCTCCGCTTCATGCCGCGCAAGGAATACGAGGCGTGGGTTGCCCGCCATGACGACCAGCCCGTCTCCAAGGCGCCCCAAACCTGATCGTACTCGTTCGCTTTCTCGTTCTCTCGGAGGCTCACCGGAGGCTGAACGGAGAGCACGAGAATGAGCAAGAGTACGAGAACGCTCCGATCGCGGCATTGACCCTGCGCCCGCATTCGCAAACCGTGCGTCCGCCATGCCTGACATCACGGTAACGTACTACGTCGAAATCCTGTCGTCCTGGTGCCACTGGGCGGAGCCGGCCTGGGCTGACCTCAAGGCCCGCTATGACGGCCGCGTGCAGTTCGATTGGCGGATCGCCCTCATGCGCCCCGGGGATTTCCCGGCGTCGCGCGCCCAATGCGACTGGTTCTACCGGCGCAGCGGCACGATCATGCGCTCGCCGGTGATGCTCAACTCGGGGTGGCTCGAGCCCGCGCGCGAGGGCGACTACGTCGCGCCCAATCTCGTCGCCGAGGCCGGCCGCGACCTCGGCTTCACCGACGACCGGCTGCGGCTGGCGCTCACCCATGCCGCCGAGATCGACGGGCGCCCGATCGGCGACCTCGCCGCGGCTGTGACCGTGGCGGCGGCGGCCACGGGACTCGATCCGGCCGGGCTGCGCGCGCGCGCCGAATCGGCCGCGGTCAGAGCCCGGGTTGACGCCTCCACGGCCGCATTCCACGCCCACCAGATCACCCAGCGGCCGGCATTCGTGGTCACGGATGTGATCGGCGACAAGGCGGTGTTCTCCGGCCTGGTCCGCGCCGAGCCCGTCGCCGCCGCCATCGATGCCATGCTCGCGGATTGCGCCGGCTACGCGGCCCACGCCGCTCATTTCGGCGCCCCGCCGGCCGCATGAGGCCGGGCCCCGACCCCGCGCCGCGCGCTTGAACGTGCCGTGGCGCGGGCTAGTCTTTCCGGAACGATGGACCTGAAATGGCGGCTGTCGCAGGCGCGCGGCTATCTGGGTCTCGGCATGGTGGCCGAGGCGGCCGATGAGCTCGGCCGGGTGCCCCCGGCCGAGGCGGACCAGACGGAAGTCCTGGCGCTGCGGGCGGCGGTGCTGCAGGAGCAATCGGACTGGCCGCCCCTCGAGGAGGTGGCCCGCAAACTGGTCCGGCGCCAGCCCACGGAAAGCGGTTGGTGGATCACCTGGGCGTACGCCACCCGGAGAAACCGGTCGCTCGCGGCCGCCGAAAACATCCTCCTCGATGCAGAGCGGGCGCATCCGCGCGAGGCGGCCATCCAGTTCAACCTGGGCTGCTACGCCTGCCAGCGCGGCGACCTGCTCGCGGCGCGGCAGCGCGTTGATCGCGCGATCGCACTCGATCCGGCGTTCCGGGAAGCCGCGGCGACCGACGCCGATCTCGCGACGCTGCGCGAGGCGGATGCCGGGGCACACACGTAGGCCGCCGAAGGCCGGGCGGCGACCGGATCGGCGCGGACCGGGGCGATCAGTCGGCGTTCACCCGGGCCAGCAGTTCCAGCCAGCGCTTCCAGCCGGCCGCGCACGCCTGCCGGTTGGCGGGTGTGGCGTCCGCCGGCTCGCCCGATCGCATGAAGCCGTGGCCGGCGCCGTCGTAGACGACCGGCTCGTAGAGCTTTCCCGCCGCGCGCATGCGGTCGGCCGTCTGGGGCACCGTCGCGGTGATGCGCGCGTCGTTGCCGCCGTAGAAGCCGTAGACCGGGCAGGCGATACGCGCCGCATCCGCGGCCGCCGGGCCCGGGCCGTAGAAGACGAACGCCGCCCGGAGGCGCTGGTTGTTCGCGGCGTAGCGGAACGCCTGCCCCCCGCCCCAGCAGAAGCCGGCCGCGGCGACCCGCCCGTTGCAGGCCGCCAGTTCGCGCACGTAGTCCACCGTGGCGTTCAGATCGGCGGTAACCTGGTCGGCCGGAAGCGACGAAACCGCCTTGATCACGGCATCGACATTGGCGAAGCCGCTCGTGCCGCCGCCGCCCGGCGCCATGCCGGAGAGGAGATCCGGCACGATGGCGATGTAGCCGTGTTCAGCCAGCTGGTCGGTCACGCCGCGCACCCAATCGGTCAGGCCGAAGATCTCATGGATGACCACGACGGCCGGAGCCCGATCCTTCACCTCGGGATAGGTGATGAAGCAGCTGACCTCGCGCTGGCCGGACCTGACCTTCACCCACTCGCGGTGCCGGGGAGAGTTCTCGAGGCGGGCAACGGATGCCGGCTGGCCGGCGGCGATTGACGCGAAAAGCAGGAGGAACGCGGGCGATGGTTTCATGGCGGCAAGGGATCCTGCACACCGAATGCAGAGTCGGCCGGACATCAAATCGACCCCTGGCGGCGGCGCGCCCGCACCACCGACCGTTTGGGCGGCGGCAAAGGCGCCGGCCGGGCCCTCGCAACGCTTTCCCGCGGAGAGACGGCGAGGCCCGCCCGGCCTGCCCCGGAGGTGTCTCCGGGCAAACCAAGCGGGCCTCCGAATCTGCTTGCTGTTGGTCGTGCGATAGACTCCGCGCCGGACGCGATCGACGATCGCGGATCAGCGCCGAAACCCGCGCCTCAGGCCTTCATCGCCTTGCGCCCGTTCAGGCCGCGCGCGGCAAACAGCGCAACCATGCCGAGGCCGGCCAGCAACGCGGTGGAAGCCGCATCGGGAACCCCGGGTTCCGTACCACCGGACGCGGTCGCCGCGGAAACCAGCGTGATCGGAACTCCATCTCCGTTCACGTTGATTGCGGTCCAAAGCCCAGAGTCAGCACCGCTGAACGACTGGTGAGCCGAGGTGTTCCAGTCGCTCAGGCCTCCGGATGTCAGCCCCAGATTGATGGGGAAGCTGGAGAACGCCGACGGGATATCGACGGTGTTGTTGGAGCCAAGATCCGTGCCAGTTCCCGAGAACATGGAGTGCTCCAAACCAGACATGAGAAACACTCCGCCTAAGCCGGTACCAGATCCGGCCCAGTTGATGGCATCGATGAGGAACCCGGCCGGTCCGTCAAATGAGCCTGAACCTGGGGAATTCATATAGTGCCAATCGGCGTCCTGCCCAGTGAGCAGCACGCGGTCGCCGAAGCTCGCGCTGGTGACCGCACTGGTCAGGGAGCTGTAATCGGGATACGTGCTCCAGCCCCCTTCCTCGGAGCCGACGACCAACACGTTGAACGACCCGCTGGGCATCGCGCCGCCGGACCAAAGGGTGACGTTCCACGTGTTGACGCTCCCGGAGACGTTGAACAGCGGGTTTTCCTCCTGGCTTACCAGGTTGTTGACGTAGGACTGGTAGGAACCCCCGCTGGGGACAATCCCGCCCGTATACCAAAGGACGTCCAGAGTGGCGCCAAAAGCCGAAGCCATTCCGAACCCGAGGAGAACGAAGATCAGGGCAACTGTCTTTCTATTCATGGTTCTTTCTTAGCCTTCTTGTCAGCACTTCGTGTGATGTAGGACCGCTCGGAACGGGACGGACCACCAAGCGGGGCCGCCTCGATCCGGCGAAGGTGCGGGAGAAAGCATACCATAAGCCAAGTTGATATGTCCTATAAGTCGCCGTGCACAAAAAACTGGTGGCCCGCGACTTTTGGCGATCAAAAACCGCGGCTCCCCCGGCGCACCCCTAAGATGCGCTTTAAGAACTGTAAGTCGCTCCGACTAACCAGCGAACGCCATACGTCGGCGATTAATGACGTATGCCATAAGCCAATACCCATGAATCGATTACAGGCTGAAGTTTATGGCGCCGTACGTCTGTAAGATTTCTCGACAGTGGGTGGATCCAAAGAGCGAATGACAATCCATGCACAGCAATATCTGACCAGTCATCAATGCATTCCGGCGCTGGCCTGCCCAACGTTGCGGCATCGTCCTGAACGTCAGGATCGACGCTTCTCCGTTCCCCAAGCCGGGAAACCGATGGCAAGGGCACGAGGCGGCCCCGGCCGCCCAAGGCCAACCCACCACCCTTCTTCCCGGGAGTTTCGTTTCAGCCGACCTTCGGCAGGTGCTTGAGCGCCTCGGCGATTTTCTCCTCCGGGTGCTCGTAGTCCTCGAGGTCGCCGGCGAGGTGGGCGTCGTACGCCGACATGTCGAAATGTCCGTGGCCGCTGTAGTTGAAGACGATGCATTTGCCATCGTCCTTTTTCGCCTCGTCGATGGCCGCACGGATCGCGTGCGAAGTCTCCGGAGCCGGGATGAAACCCTCGGTGCGGGCGAACTGGAGCGCAGCCTCGAACACGACGTTCTGCGTGTAGGCCCGGGATTCCACGATCCCGAGCTTGGCGAGGTGGGCGACGATCGGCGCGGTGCCGTGGTAGCGCAGGCCGCCGGCGTGGATGCCCTCCGGAATGAAGGTGTGGCCGAGGGTGTACATCTTGACGAGTGGCGTGAGCTTGGCCGTGTCACCGAAATCATACGCGTAGGCGCCCTTGGTCAGCGACGGACAGGCGGACGGCTCGACCGCGACGAGGCGAAGCCTCTCGGGATTGGCCAGCTTCTCCGGCAGGAACGGCATGCTGAAGCCGCCGAAATTGCTGCCGCCGCCGACGCAGCCGATGAGCACGTCCGGGGTCTCGCCGATGAGTTCGAGCTGCCGCTTCGTCTCGAGGCCGATGACGGTCTGGTGCAGGATCACGTGATTGAGCACGCTGCCCAGCGTGTATTTCGTGTCGTCGTGCGTCGCGGCGTCCTCCACCGCCTCGGAGATGGCAATGCCGAGGCTGCCCGGTGTGTTCGGATCGGCGGCGAGGATGGCGCGGCCGGCCTGGGTGCGGTCGGACGGCGAGGGGAAGACTTCGCCGCCCCAGATGTGCATGAGCGAGCGGCGATAGGGCTTCTGGTAGTAGCTCGATTTCACCATGTAGATGGTGCAGCCGAGCCCGAACAGCTGGCAGGCGAACGCGAGCGACGAGCCCCATTGGCCCGCGCCCGTCTCGGTGCTGAGGCGGCGCACGCCCTCCTTCTTGTTGTAGTAGGCCTGGGCGAGCGCGGTGTTGAGCTTGTGGCTGCCGGCCGGGCTCACGCTCTCGTTCTTGAAATAGATGCGGCAGGAGGTCTTGAGCGCCTTTT
>CAZKDK010000228.1:0-6053 GCA_964551145.1 uncultured Opitutaceae bacterium
GCAGGCCCATGCCGAACGATTCGGCGAGGCGGGTCTGGTCCTCGCGGGCGGTGGCGAGACCGACGCGGCGGTAGCCGAGCTTGCGCAGACGCCGCAGCGCGAGCCGCGCCACCTGCAGCTGGTCGCTGGAGACGGCGTCCAGGTGCGGCGTGAGGTGCAGGCATTCGATCTTCACCGCGCTGAAATGATCCCAGTCGAGGTCGAGCTGACCGATGTCGATCTCGAAGGTTGAGAGCAGGACGCCCCTCACACCGCGGGCGATGAGAATCTGGTTGAGGCGCGCGGGATCGAGGTGGTTGCGTCCGACGACACAGATCTCGAGCGTATAGCCGCGCGCGTCGGCCACCGCTTTCGCGCCGGCGTAGACAAGCGGCTGGTAGTGATTTCCACTGAAGAAGCGGGTCGCTCCGGCATGGACGACGAAGGCCGAGGTCGTCGCGTGGACCCGGTGGGTCAGACTCGCGCGGTGGAAATTGAACGCGTCGAGCTGCGGGTCGCGTTGATAGTCGAGCTCCTTCGCGACGGCGCGGATCGCGGCGCACGTGGCGGGCGGAATGCTCGGGTGACCGCGCAGCGCAAGCGAGACCGTGCTGACGTGCACGCCGACCCGGGCGGCGATGTCGCCCATGGTGCAGTACCGCTTCGCCGCCGCGGGCTCAGCGGTGGCGGAGCGGGGCGCTGCTGCCGTCTTGCCAGGTGCTTTGGACATAGATGGACGAGGGATACTCGGGCGGACCGCGGTCACCAGATCTCAGCTGGGCGACGACAATCGAGACTGCTCGTTCACCGACCAGGTCCAGGCGGGGCCGCACGCCGGCGAGCCCGGGCGGCGCTGGATCGCAGAGACACAAGCAGGCGCAGGCGACCTCGTCGGGGGTGTGAAGGCCGTCGCGTTCGAGCATCCGCTGGATACTGTGCCAGTTGCAGACGACGACATCGACCTTGTTGCGACGCACCCAGCGTCCGATCATGGCTCCCAGTTCTTTTTGGGTGACGTTGTACGGGAAAAGCAACGGCGGCACCTGGCGGTCCGGCGGCAGCGACGCCTCCTCCATCAGGTAGCCGGCGGTGTGGCGGTGACCGCAGGCATCTTCGTCAGAGCGCCCGACCGCGAGGCCGATCCGCCGGTAACCGAGCGCCGAGAGCCGCCGGAAGGCGAGGCGCACCTCGCGCAACTGGTCGTTGCCCACGACCGTGGCATCGGGTTCGGTGTGGCAGGAATGGATCTTCGCCACAGCGTATTCATCCCAATTGAGGGCGATCTCGGCGAATCCGGGCTGAAATACGCCGATCACAATCCCGGTGATCCGGTGTTCCCGCAGATATTTCGCCAGGCTGCGGGAATCGTAGTCGTCCTCGCCGACGGTGAGCACCTCGAGTCGAAAGCCCAGCAGCTTGGCTTGAGCGCGGGCGCCATCGAGGATGACCTGACGTGACGGCGGGCGGGAGACGCCGCTGCCGAGCCCGAAGTTCTCCAGGTAGGCGATGCAGGGCGTCGGCGCGCAGACGTCCCCCTCCTGCCGAAAGCGGCTCAACGCAAAGTATACCGGGTTGCGTTCGTATCCCAGGCGGTGCGCCACATCCTGAATCGCCCGGCGGGTGACTTCGGGAATGCCGGGGTTGTCACGCAAGGCCTTCGAAACCGTCGTGATGTGGTAGCCGGATTCGCGGGCCACGTCTTTCAAGGCTGGCCGGCGGACCGGTTTGGGCGCGTTCACGGAACCATCACTCATGGCCGAAGCAAGCGAGGTCAGGGAGAAAGTGCGGGATCGAGCCATTGGGATCGCGGTCGCGAAATGCGTTGGCACAACAACGCCGCGATTTCCCAAGGGGCACAAGAGGCGGTTTACTCAAACGTTTGGGGTAAAGTGAAACGACTGGTATTTTCCAGAGTCATTGCCGGCTTGGCAACCAGCGAATGCACTCTACTCTATCGATAGAGTGAACGGCTGGCCGACCGATCGACCTTTGGCGGTGGGCGGGTGCCCCGCCCCCACCACCCGCTGGCCGCCTCGGATCCGCCGGCGGGGGTCGCGGGCGCTTTTCGTTGAATGGGTGCCATCACCGCCGCGGGTGAAGCACGATCGTCTTGCCCGCGAAGTTTACTTCCGTGTCGGGGCTGTCCGTTGACGCGATGCCGGCGCCGTGCCGGTGCGTCACCCGCGCGATCCGGTCGCTCCACGCCTCGACGCGGGTGACCGTCGCTCCGCTGGAGATCGTGACGCCCTGGGCATCCGTGCCCACTTGCAGCGCGGCGCGCCCGACGACGACCAACGCACCCATCAAAACCAAACCTCCGGGGAAGGATCTCACGCGAGGTGGCTCCCGGATTGCGCCTCGCCCGGTCCGCGGCGCACGCGAAAAATCAACCGGGCTCTTTTCTCCCCGCCCCCGCGACAGCTTGCGGCGGCCAGCCGGCGTGACGTGGCGCGCGGTTGCGATGCCTGTTGGGATTGACGGGGAAAACGAGATGGCTGAGTGTCCCCGCCATGAGACTGCCCCTGTTCGCCTGCCTGGCGTTGACCCTCGGTCTCGTTGCGGTGACCTGCCGTGCAGACCAGAACCCCGAAATCGTGTCACTCGGCCACGACACCTATTCCCTGACCCGTTGGGCAAACAACGGATTCACGCGCAATACCGAGAAACTGAAAGCGCAAGCGCTCGAGGATGCCGCCGCGTATTGCGCCCGGTTGCACAAGGAGCTGAAGGTCATCAGCACGACGACCGCCAAGACGGTGCCACTCATGGGATTTTCCCACGCCAAGGTCGTGTTCAAGGCGCTCGACGCCAACGACCCGGAGCTTCATGCCCCGGCAGCGGAATTCACGCCGGGCACCGTGGCGCCGGCGGCCGTCGAGAACGCGGCTCCACGGTCCGAGACCAACGCGCTTTACCGGGATCTGCTGGAGCTGGATGACCTGCGCAAACGGGGACTTCTGACCGAGGAGGAATTCCAGGCGAAACGGAAGCAGTTGGTGGAGAAATCCCGCTAGGTCTGCACGGACGGCTCCCGAGTCCGGTTCAGCTTCCCTTCGCGGTCCCGGCAACGAATTCCACCCCGCCCGTCTGGTCGTCGACGAAGATCGTGAACCCGCCGCCGCCGGGCGCAGGCCCGTCCGGAACCTGCTTCGGCAGAAAGTCGACCTGCCAGCAGAGGTGGCGGTTTCTGATCAACAGCTGCGCGGACTGGGGGACCGCGTAGGCATCGAGCTTGGTGCCGCGCGCGAGCGCGGCCTTCCGCGCGATCTCGACCGCCTGTCCGGGGACCAGACCGCCCAGGCGCGTGGCCGCGGGCGCGCCGGGAGCCGGTTTCTGGGCGGTACAGGCCGTTCCGAGGAGGAGCGCCAGGCATGCGGCAACCGCAAGAGTGTTTCTCATTTCGCCGTCCGTACAGGTGTGAGCTGGAAGACCGGCCGTCGAGCCGATCACGGCGAAAATGAGGACGGTCCGGTCGGAGACAATCCTTAAGCTCCGGACGGATCCGGCCGTCGCCCGGGTGCCGGACGGATCGCCCCGGTCAGCCGCTCGTGGCGCAGCAGGACAGGCGCGCCTGCGCGCAGATCGCGCAATCGTTCGTCATTCCGCCGGTCGTCCGGCCCCGAACCGTGGCGATGGCCCCGCGACAGCTGGCGCAGACGTGCTCCACGCCCACCGCCGCGGCGTGCGGGGCCCACTTGCCGCTCGGATTCGTGGTCGAGAACCCGCCGATCACGCGGGTCTCGCACCGGGGACAGGCCATCGCCGGGGCGACGGCGGACGCGGCGACCGGCTCCGGCTGCCGATTCGGCTGGCTCCCGAATTGCGGGCCCGGACCGGCATAGGCGCCGGCTGCGAGAACCAGGGCAAGGAAGAGGCCGAGGGAACGGCCGGAAGTGAACTGTGAGCGGATGAGTTTCATGGGATTTCGTGACACTTGATGATTGCTGCCTTCATCAGGTCATACGCCGGCCCCGGTCCCCGTCCCTCGCGCATCGGTTGCGCATTTGTGCGCAGATATTGCGCGGCACCGGGACCGGCGGTCCAGCCGGGCGCCGTGCCGCCTCGCCAACCTCGATCCCGCCCTGGCGCCGAACCGACCGCGTGACCCCGCCAACGAAGAGACCGCGGGCTTGAAGCCCGCGGTCTCTTGTTCAGCGGAGTTTTCAGCGGTCCCCGTTCCCCGCACGGGCGGCTCAGCTGTTGTCTCCCTTGAAATTGAATTCCTGCGTTGCCTTGATCAACACGGGCCGGCCGTGGGACGTCGGCGGCTCGAACTTCCACTGGCTCACGGCCGCGATGGTCAGCGAGGCGAGGATCGGGTTGTCCTCGACCGAGACGCACGGCATCCGCACCGCACCCGTCTCGTCGATGTAGTACTCGACCGTCACGCGTCCCCTGATGCCCTTTTCGGCCAGCGACCGGGGATACTGCGGCTTCACCGTCACCGTGGCCACCGGCACGCGGTCCAACTCGTCGCCGGAGCACGGCTGATAGACGTACCGGTCGGTGGTCCGCATTTGCATGACCATCAGGTCGACGATCTGGCTCAGGTTGGTCATCGACACGACCACGCCCTGGGCCTCGTAGCTGAAAACCAGGTCGAGTGTGGAGCCCACCGGCACGCCGTCCACGCGGGCCGGTTCGTACGTCCAGCTCTGCAGGGCCGCCACGGCGGCGGCGCCGAACTCCCGCGCCGTGTACTTGACCACGAGCCATTCCGCGAGTTTGCCGGAGGCATCGACGTAGATGGCGACCTGGCAGGCACCCCTGGTCACCCCCGCGTCCGCGAGGTTGCGCGGGAAGACGGCATTGACGGTCTGGTTGATCTTCATCGGCTGCAAATCGGCCAACGACTGACGGCCCTGGGCAAGAGCGCTGCTGCAGAGCAGCACTCCGAGGCTGAGGATGAGCATGGGGGATGTTTTCATGATAGGGGTGGGTCTGCCGGGAAAAACACCGCCGCGCGGGCGATCCCTTCACAGGTTCTCTGGCGCCGGCCGCCCGGGTGCCGGCCCCCCAACTCAACCGGGTAAAATCCGCGTCAAAGCCGGCGCCGCGGGCAGCCCCGCGCCGAAACCCATCGGCCGGCCGCCGGGCCTCCAGGCGCCTGGGCGGCCGGACCGTCCCGCGACGACATCCGCCGGCCGGCCGGGAGGCAGATCCCGGCACGGCTGCCGGGATTCCAGCCCGGTCACCCCCCGCCCGCCGGTGGAATGCGCGGATCGAAGGCGTGGGTGAATTCGCGGTAACAGACCTCGAAGCGGTTGCCCGCCGGATCCTCGAAATAGACCGCGTAGTGGCCCCAGTAATACATGGCCGGGCCCTCGAGCCCCGGGACACCCACCGCGCGCAGCCCCGCCGCAACGGCATCGACCGCGGCCCGCGATTCCGCCCACAGCGCGTGGCAGGTGCGGTCCGCGCGGTGCGCCGGATCGCCGGTGATCGCGAGGTATTCGCCGATCCCCGGAGGCGGCACGGAACAGAAGCAGATCCATTCGCCGCCGTCCTCCACGTAGGGGAACCCGAGGATCGGGCCGACGCGTTCGTAGAACGCCCGGGCCTCCGCCCGGTCCACGACCCGCAGGTCGATGTGGTCGAAGCGATGCATGCGCGATCTCGAGGCGGCCGGGTTGGCTGCGCTGGTATCCCCGCCCGGACTTGAACCGGGATTTGCGGTTTAGGAATCCTAATAGTTGACAGGCAGGATCTTACTTCGCTCGCAGGTCGATGCACCGAACAGCATCCGAATGCATTCCGATGGATTCTTTCGGGCACCTATCTGGCACCAAAGTCACGATCCGGGCGATGGCGAAAACCCGAACGCGGCGCCCGCGCGAGTTGCCGAGGAATCTCCAGCCTGTCGGCATTGTGGCGCACGAAATCGTTGTTGAATTTAAGAAATTGTGGCAGCCTGCGGCTGAAGGCAGATGGACTTTCGATCGTTTCCCACAGCAGACATACCCGAACGGCTAATCGCCGACGCTACACGCGACATTGCGACCTTCGCTGTTTCGTTCGTCGCAAGCGACCAACAATAGGGCTCGGGCACTTTGGCGTCGCTTGACGGCGCATTC
>CAZKDK010000229.1:0-5996 GCA_964551145.1 uncultured Opitutaceae bacterium
GCCCCACCTCGCGCCAGAGGATCGCCATCTCCTCGTTGCTGACCGCCTGCGCGGTGGGCAGCGGCTCGGCGGACGGAAGCTCCAGAGCGGTGTCGAGCGTGGCGGCCTCGTGCGCGGGCTGGCGCCCGAGCCGGCGGCGATCGCCGTGGATGACGTTGCGGGCGATGCCGCAGAGCCAGGCACAGAGCCGGCCGGGCTCGTGCAGTTCGCGCAGATTCTGCCAGGCGGCGACAAACGTATCCTGGGCCAGGTCTTCACTGCGGCTGCGGCTGCCGGTGGCGCTGTAGGCGAGGCCGCAGACCAGCGACTGGTAGCGGGCGACGATCTGGCCAAAGGCCCGGCGGTCACCCGCAAGGCTCTGCTCGACGAGTTCGACGTCGTTACTGGCGGCGGCGGATAGGGAGATCGGTGTCATGGTGTCACCGCATAAGTGGTCGGAATCGTCCCGGACCTGACAGGAAACGCGCGGATTGGCCAGCAAACGCGCCAGGGCAGCACTTTCCGCGACGACATTCGGTCGACCGATCCGGCGGACCACGGCCCGGCGCCCGGGGTGCCGCCGGCGCCCGCGGCGGGTTTCGGATGCACTATTCCCCCGGCATCGCCAGAACGGGCGGCGCCATCGAATCGAGCGGGTTACCGGCGAAAGCCGCGCGCGCGAGCGCCTCACGCCACGACGCGATCAAGGCCCGCACCGCGGTCAGGTCGGTGGACTCGTGGTGCCGCGGGTATTCCCGCAGGCTGGACTCGGCCAGCTGCAGCAACGCGTCCGCGGGGCGCAGCCGGCCCTTCTGCAGCAGCACGAAGGCGCCGGCCAGCTGGATCAGTCCCTTGAAAAACGCGGCCTGCGGACCGCGGCGGTCCACCAGCCAGAGGTCCTCGAGCACATCGTGCGCCTCGTGGAAGCGCTGCCGGTTGAAGCTGTCGAAATAGCACAGATAACGGGCGTCGAGCCGCCGTCCGGCGAAACGCGCCGCCCGTGCCGCGACCGCGCCGCTCTTGTGCGTCATGCGCTAGCATAGCACGGAATGGTCCGATGTCCCATTGTTGGCGCGTTCGGGCCTTTGTTCGGCGGCCGAATCCGGGTCCGTTGCCAGCCGCCACACCCGCCGCGCGGGTCTGCCCGCCCCTTGACCACTCCCGACGCGTGTCTTCCCGCCTTGCCTCTCCTCTCCGCCTCGCCAGTCTCGTCGCGTTGGCCAGCCCCGTCATCACCACCGCCCGCGCCGACTGGCGCGCCGATTGCGACGCCCGCATCGAGAAGATCCGCAAGGGCGACTTCACCCTGCTGATCGCCGACACCGCCGGCCGGCCCCTCGCCGGCGCCCAGGTGGAGTTCGGACTGAAGCGCCACGACTTCCTCTTCGGCACCGCCATCGCCTATGCGCCGTTTGCCGACCGGACGGCCAAGGGTGAGGCCTACCGCCGCTTCGTCCTCGAGCACTTCAGCGCCCTCGTCTGCGAAAACGAGATGAAGTGGTACTTCACCGAGGCCAAGCGGGACCAGCTGAACTACGCCCCGGCCGACGCCCTGCTCGCCTTCGCCGAAGAGAACCACCTGCGCATGCGCGGCCACTGCCTCTTCTGGGAGAAGGCCGAGTTCGCCCAGGCGTGGGTCGCGGAACTCAAAGGCGACGCCTTCGCTGCCAAGGTCGACGCCCGGCTCAAGTCCGTCGCCGGCCGCTACGCCGGCCGTCTCGTCAGCTGGGACGTTGACAACGAAATGCTCGACGGCTCGTTCTACCGCGACCGGATCGGCCCCGCCGGCATCGCCCGCATGTTCACCGAGGCCGCCGCCCTCGACCCGAAGGCCGTGCTCTTCGTCAACGAGTACGGCATCCTCGGCGTTCCCGAGAAAACCGAACGCTTCATCGCCCTCATCCGCGAACTCCAGGCGCTCGGCGCGCCCGTCGGCGGCGTCGGCATCCAGTCGCACGACCTCGACCGCCTGATTCCGGGCGCCATCTCCGAACACGAAAAGGACCGCCCGGAATGGCTCCTGCGGGAGCCGCTCACTCCCGAGCAGTTCATTGCCACGCTCGACCGGCTCCATGCCGCCACCGGCCTGCCGATTCACCTGACCGAGGCGAGCGCCAAGATGCCCGATTCGGCCCAGCGCGCCGAGGCGCTCGACAATCTCTACCGCGTCGGCTTCAGCCACCCCGCCGTCGGCGCGGTCATGCTGTGGGGTTTCGAGGCGAGCACGCACTGGATGGGACCCGACGCCGCCCTGCTCGCCGCCGACGGCACGCTCACTGAGGCCGGCCGCCACGTCGGCCGCCTCCTGCGCGAAGTCTGGACCACCGGCGGCCGCGCCGCCGCCGACACCGCCGGCCGGCTCGGCTTCCGCGGCTTCTACGGCATCTATCACCTCAGAATCACCCTGCCCGACGGCCGCGTCGTCGAACGGGACGTGAATCTCGACCAGGCCAACGCCGCCGGCGTGCAGACCGTCCGTCTCTGACCGGCCGGGTTTCCGATCGGGATGGCGACCGGTTCCCCGAAAGCGATCCCGATCCGCCGGCAAGCGTGGCCCCAGAGGAAAACCGGAGTACAGTACCGGCCCTTTGCCGTCACCCGCACCGATCCCCGGCCATGTCCTTCCGCCTGCGATCCCTCTCTTTCGTCGTTCCCGCCCTTGGCTGCGTGCTGCCCGGCCGGGCTCCGGCTGCGCCGGCCCCAACCCCGGCGAAACCCGCCGTCGTGTTCCCCTGGCAGCTTCCGCCGGAGGAACGCCGGCGCCTCCAAGAACTCACCGACGCGGACCACGGCGACATGATGGCCCAGCTCGGCATCGAAAGACTGCGTCCCGGGCGGAACGGCAGTCCCAAGCCGGGTGACCCCAATGCCGCGAACTACGACCAGGCCAAAGCCGATCCGTATCCGGACTATCCCGATGCGCTCACCCTCAACGACGGACGGAAGGTCACGGCGCCCGGGATGTGGTGGCGCGACCGGCGGCCGGAAATCGTGGAGGCCTTCGAACGCGAGGTTGTCGGCCGCATCCCCGCCAACGTGCCGAAGGTCACCTGGAGCGTTGCGCGCACGCTGGAGACCCGCGTGGCCGGCCGCCCCGTGCACGCGCGGCTCGTCATCGGGCGCGTGGATAACTCGGCGGACCCGGCGATCACGGTCGACATCAAGATCGTCGTCGTCACGCCGGCCGACGCGACCAAAGCCGTGCCGGTCCTGATCATGTTCGGTTTCGGCAACATGCCCGACGAGCCGGCGCCCACCTTCGGGCCGCAGCCGGCCGCACCCCCGTCGACCGATCAGTTGATTGCCGACGGCTGGGGCTACGTGTCGCTGGACGTGGTGAGCGTTCAGGCCGACAACGGCGCGGGGCTCACCCAGGGAATCATCGGCCTCGCCAACCGCGGCCAGCGCCGGAAGCCCGACGACTGGGGCGCGCTGCGCGCGTGGGGGTGGGGAGCGTCGCGCGTGCTCGATTACCTGGAAACCGATCCGTCGGTCGACGCGAAACGGGTCGGGATCGAGGGCGTGTCCCGCTTCGGCAAGGCGGCGCTGGTCGCCATGGCCCTCGACCCGCGGTTCGCGGTCGCCCTGGTCGGCTCCTCGGGCGAAGGCGGGGCCAAGCCCCACCGGCGCAATTTCGGCGAAGCCGTCGAGAACCTGACGAGTTCCGGCGAATACCACTGGATGGCGGGCAATTTCCTGAAATACGGCGCCGCCGAGGCGACGTTTGGCAGCAAGGACGCGAACGACCTGCCGGTGGACTCCAACGAACTCATCGCACTCTGCGCGCCGCGTGCGGTGTTCATCAGCTATGGAATTCCCGCGAAGGGCGACGCCAACTGGCTGGATCATCAGGGCAGTTTCATGGCGGCGGTCGACGCCGGCGCGGTGTATCGGCTCCTGGGGGCCCGCGATCTGGGCGTGCGCGAGGACTACCACACGGCGAAGCTTCCGCCCGTGAACACGGGACTCCTCGATGGCCAGCTCGCCTGGCGCCAGCACGACGGCGGCCACGAGGATCGCTCGAATATGCGTTACTTCATCGCCTGGGCCGATCGCATGCTCGCTCGGTGATGGTTTTGGGTTCTGGGTTTTGCGTTTTGGGTTGGACCCAAAACTCAGAACCCAAGACACACCCAGAGCCGGAGCGCCCGTTTGGCGGACGGATGACCGGAAAAGACGGGATTGTCTCCGCGCCGGAGAATTTCATCGTGCATAAATACGCCTTCTTGGCGCGTGAATGGGGTGTCGAGTCGTCCCCCAATAACCGAGTCGCCGACATTACCCACAGAGACCATGTCTGCCCCAACAATCCTCCCCGACATTGCCCGCGCCGGCCGTTTGCTCGCCGTCCTGATTCTGATGCCCGGCGCGCTCGCCGCCGCCGATCCGGACGTCGCAATCTTCGCGCGCGCATACAACGGTTACACGCGGACGCGGCTCCCGGACAATTCATTCAAACCCGAGTCGTACGTCTTTGCCGACGGTGGTCGTCACGGTGGCGAAATGGTCGACCATTCCATCGACGACCTCTCTTTCTACGATGTCGCGCATGTGATCGCTGGGCCGCTGCGGAAGCGCGGCTATGTGCCCTCGTTCGATCCCAAGCACACCGAGCTTGCGATCTTCGTGTTCTGGGGCACGACTTCCGGCGCTGAAAGGAGCCGATTCTCCGAAGGCGAGGCGTTTCTGCAGGATGCGATGCGGGAATATTGGGCACCTCCCGCCTCCCAATCCGCCGCGCAACGGCACATGTTGGGCACGACGGAAGCCAACGCGGACGCTCATGCGGAATCCATGCTGGAACAGGCGCTCATGCTGCAGAGCCTCACCAACCGGCAGCGCGACCAGAAAGACTTCTACAACGCCGGGATTCTCGGCTATCGCGAAGCCCTGAAGCGGGCGTGGGAGATCCCGTGGTTCTCCTTGGCACAGGACGTGATCACGGAGCTCGAGGAGGACCGCTATTTCGTCGTCCTCAAGGCGTTCGACTTCCACGCGCTCGCCGTGGAAAAGCGCTGGAAGCTGATGTGGGAGGCCCGATTCAGCATTCCCGCGCGGCACAACGCCTTCGATCAACAACTGGCGGCGATGGCGATGCTCGCCTCGCAATACTTCGGCCAGGACGAGCAGCGCCTGATCCGCCAGGCCATCAAGGAAGGCAGGGTCGAAATCGGCACCCCGACGGTTATCGAAACGGATGTGAAGTGAGCACCATTCGGGTGACGAAACACTCGCGTGCGATGGCCCTCCTGGCCATTGCCCTGACGATTCAGTGGGCGGCTGCGAAAACCGCCGCGCCGCAGACCGGACCGGGGACGTCCGCGCGAGCCGCGGATTCACCGCGCGAACGCATCCTGATCGATCAGGGCTGGAGGATCCAGAAGTGGGACCCGCCGGGGAACACGGTCAGCCTGTTGTACGACGCGCGCGCCGAGGTAACCGGGACCCGGGACGGCGGCCCGGCGGATGCGCAGGCGAAGCTGCTGGCAAACGCCCCGGCGACGGCGCAGCCGGTGATCAAGGCCTGGATCCTGCCGACAGGAAACGCCTTCATCAAGGATCCGGCCCGGCGGTTCGTGCACCCGAAGGGCAATTGGGGTGGCGACGTGGCGTATGTGCAGCGCGGCTTCGATGACCGCGCGTGGCGCCAGGTGGACCTGCCGCACGACTGGGCCATCGAGGGGCCCTTCTTCACCACCGGACCGGGCGGCGGCATGGGACGGCTGCCCAGCCCCGGCATCGGCTGGTACCGAAAAAAGCTGGATATCCCCGCGGCGGATGCCGGCAGGTCCGTCTTTCTCGATGTCGACGGCGCGATGTCGTACGCGGCGGTCTGGCTCAACGGGCGCCTCGTGGGCGGCTGGCCGTATGGCTATGCGTCGTGGCGCGTCGACCTCACGCCGTACGTGGTTTTCGGCGGCGAGAACCAGCTGGCGATCCGCCTGGATAATCCGCCGGACTCGTCGCGCTGGTATCCGGGCGGCGGCATCTACCGCAATGTCTGGCTGACCAAGACC
>CAZKDK010000230.1:0-5933 GCA_964551145.1 uncultured Opitutaceae bacterium
GCGCCGGGCATGTTGGCCACGCAATAATGGGTCACGCCTTCCTCGACAAAGACCGGGTTGTCGTGCGTCGTGGGATGCGAGGTCTCGGCGCAGCCGCCCTGGTCGATGGCGATGTCGACGAGCACGCTGCCGGGCCGCATGCGGCGGAGCATGTCCCGGCGGATCAGCTTGGGCGCCTTCGCGCCGGGCACGAGCACGGCGCCGATGAGCAGGTCGACCGCCGGGAGCAGGTCGAGCAGGTGGGCCTCGCTCGAGTACAGCGTGTGCGAGGTGTGGAGGGTGATGTCCAGAAAGCGCATCCGTTCCAGGTCGACCTCGAGGATGGTGACGTCGGCCCCCAGCCCGATGGCCATGCGGGCGGCGTTGATGCCGGCGACGCCGCCGCCGAGCACGACGACCTTGCCGGGCAGGACGCCCGGGACGCCGCCCAGCAGGATGCCGCTGCCGCCGTGGTGCTTGGCGAGGAAGTAGCCGCCGACGAGAATGGACATGCGCCCGGCGATCTCGCTCATGGGCTCGAGCAGCGGCAGCCGGCGGTTCACCTCGATGGTTTCGTAGGCGATGCCGGTGACGCCGGTCCTCATGAGGGCCTCGGTGAGCGTGCGGTTGGCGGCCAGGTGCAGATAGGTGAACAGGATCTGTCCCGGCCGGAGCAGCGGATACTCCTCGGCCAGCGGTTCCTTGACCTTCACGATGAGTGCTGCCTCGGCGAACACGGCGGCGTGGGAATCCGTGAGGATGGCGCCGGCCGCCTCGTAGTCAGCGTCGGGATACCCGGAGCCGGCGCCGGCGTTCCGTTCGACCAGCACCCGGTGGCCGTGCTGGATGAGCTGGTAGGCGGCGGACGGGACGAGGGCGACGCGATACTCCTGCGGTTTGATCTCCCTGGGAAGTCCGATAATCATGGCCGCAAGTGTACGCCGCCGGCGCCGGGGAGGAAACTGGATTCTGGCGGGGGCGGGAGCAGGAACCGGCGACGAGTCTTCTTCGCCGGGCCTTCGAAGCCCAGGGGGCGGGCGCCGCTCCATGCAAGGCGGAAACGAGAAGAGCAGACACCGGCGACGGGGGCGTCGCCGCTCCACGGGTGGCGGGAGGCGGATGCCAGCGACGGGGCGTCGCCGCTCCAGATGGGGACGCGACCCGGCCTTCGGCCAGCCTTCCGCCTCCGTCGAGGCTATGGCGGACGGGACGGCGCGGCAGGCGCCCTGGTCGCGTTCCCGGGAGCCGGCCCCTTCAGGTCTTCGCGAGCGAGCGGTTGACGGCGCTGACGAGAGCCTTGATGGACGCGAGCTCGATGTTGGTGTCGATGCCCGAGCCGAAGAAGGTGATGCCGCGGGCGGACTTGATCTGGATATAGGAGACGGCCCTGGCCTCGGCGCCCTTGCCGAGCGAGTGTTCGGAGTAGTTCAGCAGCTCGAACCGCGGCACGCCGGTGGCCACGAGCGCGTTCACGAACGCGTCGATGGGCCCGTTGCCCGTGCCGGTCGCCTTCTGGGAGCGGCCTTCGAATTTGATGGCGGCCTCGCACCGGACCTGGCTGTCGCGCTCGGTGGTGCGGAAATGCTCCAGTTTCACCGGCTCCTCGCGGTTGATGTACTCCCGGAGGAACGCCTCATGGATCTCCTGCGGGCTGATCTCGGTCTTCCGCTCGTCGGCCAGGTCGGCGATGACGCGCCCGAACTCCTTGTGCATGGCCTTGGGCAGCGAGTAGCCGAACTCCTTTTCCATGATGTAGGCGACGCCGCCCTTGCCCGACTGGCTGTTGATGCGGATGATCGCGCGGTAGGTGCGGCCGATGTCGGCGGGGTCGAGCGGGATGTAGAGCACGTCCCACGGCTGGCCGGCCTTCTGGGCCGCCCAGGACTTCTTGATCGCGTCCTGGTGCGAGCCGCTGAAGGCGGTGAAGACGAGTTCGCCCGCGTACGGCTGCCGCGCCGGGACCTCCATGCGCGTGCACCGTTCGTAAACATCGCGGATGGTGTTGATGTCCGTGAGGTCGAGGCCGGGGTGGATGCCGTGAGTGTAGAGGTTGAGCGCGACCGTGACGATATCGAGGTTGCCGGTGCGCTCGCCATTACCGAAGAGGGTGCCCTCGACGCGGTCGGCGCCCGCCAGCAGGCCGAGTTCGGTGGCGGCGACGCCAGTGCCGCGGTCGTTGTGGGTGTGCAGCGAGATGATGGTGCAGTCGCGCCGGGTCAGGTGGGTGCACATCCACTCGATCTGGTCGGCGTGGACGTTGGGAGTGGCGTATTCGACGGTCGCCGGCAGGTTGAGGATGATCTTATTGGTGGGGGAGGGCTGCCAGACGTCGGTGACGGCCTCGCAGATCTCGCGGGCGAACTCGAGCTCGGTGCTGGTGAAGCTCTCCGGCGAGTATTCGAGGCGCAGGGCACAGCCGGCGGCGACCAGGGGCTGCGTCAAGCGCTTCATGAGCGCGACCGCGTCGGTGGCGATCTTGACGATGACGGACTTGTCGGCGCCGAAGACATAGCGACGCTGGGCCGGCGAGGTCGAGTTGTAGAGGTGGAAGATGACGTTCCGGGCGCCGGCGATCGCGTCGACCGTGCGGGTGATGAGATCCTCGCGGCACTGGCACAGCACCTGGATGGCGACGTCGTCGGGAATCCGGTTCTCGTCGATCAGGCGCCGGACGAAATCGAACTCGATCTGAGAGGCGGAGGGGAAGCCGACTTCGATCTCCTTGAAGCCGATGCGCACGAGCAGGTCGAAGAACTCGATCTTTTCGTCGACATCCATGGGGACGGCAAGCGCCTGGTTGCCGTCACGGAGGTCGACGCTGCACCACGCGGGGGGGTGGGTGATGGTGCGGTCCGGCCACTGGCGGCCGGGCAGGGAGACCGGCGGGAACGGCCGGTACTTGGTAATCGGGGCAGGTTGCATGAAGGGAAATGAAAAAACGGCGAAAATGAAGGAGGGAAAAGGAGAACCGCGGATGCGGCGGCGCGGCCCGACACGGGGGTCGGCGCGGACGGGAAATCACACAGGCGGACGCACGATCAGCTGCTACGCAGTTCCCGGGGATCGTGCGCCGGGATAAGTCGAAGTGCCTGTAGGAGAAGAGCCATCCGAGAGGGCGGAAGCAAAACGCCCGGGGCCGGCGGTGTCAAGCGGGGGAGAAACGGGTGGAGTCGCGGGGGGGAGCCAGTTTTGCCTTGGGGAGCGACCGCCCCGGTGTCAAAGAAGACGCATGCTCCAGCGGCAACGGGTAACTAGACAGTTACGGGAGGCGTCTTTCTCTGCATGCATGATGCTGGCATACAACGGCTATGGCTGACGAGACGTTCGACCTCAACGCCTGCCTCGAACGGGTTCGCCAGCACGACCAGGATGCTGCGCGGGAGCTCGTTGATCATCTCTATCCGCTCGTCATCCGGATCGTGCGGGCGCATTTGCCGCGCCGGGTCGCGGAAGAGGACCTGGCGCAGGAGGTTTTCCTGAAGATGTTCAGCCGGCTGGACCAATACAAGGGGGCGGTGGCGTTCACGCATTGGGTGTCGCGGATCGCGGTCACCACGTGCATCGACCAGCTGCGCGCCCAGAAGCGCCGTCCCGAACTGCGGTGGGCCGATCTTTCCGAACAGGAGGCCGAGGTGCTCGATTCGGTGCTGACCAGCGAGACCGACGTGGCGGTCAACGATGGGTTTGCCGCGCGGGAGCTGATCGACCGGCTGCTCGGCCAGCTGAATCCCCCGGACCGTCTGGTCCTGCAGTTGCTCGATCTCGAGCGGCGGAGCGTGGCGGAGATCAGCGAGATCACCGGATGGAATCCTTCGCTGGTCAAGGTGCGCGCGTTCCGGGCCAGAGGGAAATTGAAAAAACTTTTTGAAGAGCTAGAACGAAAGGAACGGACATGAAAGACTTCGAATCCCGCTGGGAACAGCTGACGGTGGCGGCGCGCCAGGCGCCGGCCCGCGAGGAGGTGACGGCGCCATTTGGTTTCGCCACGCGGGTGACGGCGCGTGCGTTCAGCCGGGCGCCGGCAGTGCCGTGGCTGGCGGCGATGCGGCGGTTCTCGCTCCGGGCATTCTGGCTGGCCGGGGTGCTCATGCTGGCGAGCATGGCGGCGAATTATGTTGCCTTTGCAGGCGGCGAGGATGACGAGCAAAGCGTGGTCGACCCGGTGTCGGAAGTCTTGAGCGCGCTGTGACCTCGATGAGCAAACCCTGGCAGGTCTGGCTGGTGCTGGCAGCCATCTACGTGTTCGGCGGCGTCTGCGGGGCGGTGGTGTACCGGGTGGCCCGCGGGGGGCACCGGCATCCGCTGCCGCCGCCGCGGGAGTGGGTCATGCGCCGGGTGGCGTTGATCAACCGCGAACTGAAACTGACGCCGGAGCAGAGGGAGCGCATCCAGCCGATCGTGCAAAGAAACCTCGATGAGCTGACGAAGGCCTGGAGGCAGTCGATCTTTGGATCCCGGGAGATCGTGGAGCGGATGGAACGGGAGATTGCGACGGAGTTGACGCCTCAGCAGCGCGCCCGCATGGAGCAGTTTCTGCAGGAGCGGCGCGAGCACTTTCGGAAGGAACTTCGGGAGAGGGCGCTGCGGGGAGACCGTGACCTGCCTCCGGACGTGCCGTCCGAAGGGCGACCGCCGCCTCCGCCGCCGGAGAGTGTGACCGGTCCCGCGGGCACCTGAGTCCGGCCCGATCCTTCCGGCGTCCGGCCCCGGCACTGCGGGCTTGCTGGCACTCCGCCCGGGTGGTTTCCTGCCGGCATGGATGCAACGCTGGCAGGCAGGAAGATCATCCTCGGGGTGACCGGTTCGATAGCGGCCTACAAGGCTGCCGACCTCGCGAGCCGTTTGTGCAAGCTCGGCGCGGAAGTGACCCCGGTCATGACGCTCGCAGCGCAGCGGTTCATCACGCCGTTGACCCTCCAGACGCTTTCGCGGCGACCCGTGGCGACCGATCTGTGGACCGAGGCCAACGGCTGGCGGCCGGGACATATTGAACTGGCCGAGAATGCCGACCTGTTGCTGGTCGCCCCGGCCACAGCCGATGTGATTGCGCAGTTCGCTGCCGGTCTGGCGCCGGATCTCCTCAGCTCGATCTATCTGATGGCCCGGTGTCCCGTGGTGCTGGCCCCCGCCATGAATGGAACCATGTGGTTGCATTCGGCGACGGTGGCCAATGTCACCGCGCTCAAGGCGCGGGGCGTCAAGTTCATCGGACCCGAGGAGGGGATGCTGGCCTGTGGATACGAGGGCATAGGCCGGCTGTGGGCGGTGGACGGCATCGTCGATTTCGTCGTGAGCCTGCTCAGAACCTGAGGCCCGGAGCGCGGGTCTCCCGATTTCATTCACGCCGCACCGTCGGCGGGCCGGCGGATGCCGGAACGCGCGCGCCCGCGAGGCGGTGTCGAGACCGGCCTCGGGACGGCTTCGATCCGTGCCGGGTCATCGGGGAATGTCAGATCGGTCGGAAATCCTGACAAAAGCGACTGGCGGAACCAAAGGCCGCCATGACAAACATTTATGAAGCAAATAAGCTACAATCATCAGATTTGATGTCGGGCTTCTTTACGGAATCACGTCGATTCATGAGCTTGCCGACTGATTTCCGGCCCCGGGATTCGGAATCCTGATATCTGAGCCAATTTATTGGGAATAAGATACTAGCATCTATGAACTTGAGGTTTAGAGGCGCGAATTGGCATAAGATGCGCTGTTGTGGGTTCATAGCACAGCTAATCTAAACATCCCCGGAGACTTAGCATGAACAGAATACAAATCACTAGAATCCTACCGATTCTCGGACTCATTGCCCTGACTGCGGCGGCGCCCTCGCGGGCTTTTGCCTTCACCTATGCCGTCTGGTTGGACGGCTCGCTGTCGGACGGCGGCAACGCAATCCCGAGCAGGCTGACTGCGCTTGGCAACACGGTGACTCTGGTGACGACGGCGCAGCTGGAGAC
>CAZKDK010000231.1:0-5926 GCA_964551145.1 uncultured Opitutaceae bacterium
GCCCGCCCTGGCTGGCCCACGTCGCGATGTTCCGGGCGGTCAACGCCGTGAACGGCATGTTCGGCCACGGCCGGCCGCAGCGGGAGAAGAACCCGCCGGGCTGCACCTACTGCCAGCCGCAGATCGCCAGCATCGGGCTGACCGAGCGGGCGGCCAAGGAGAAGGGCATCGCCTACAAGGTGGGCAAGTTCCCGTTCCTCGCGGCGGGCAAGGCGGTGGCGTCGGCGGATGCCGAGGGGTTCGTCAAGGTGCTGGCCGATCCCGCGACGGGCGAGATCCTCGGCGCCCATATCATCGGGGCCGAGGCGACCGAGCTCATTTCCGAATACAGCCTGGCCATGACGCTGGAGGCGACGGTCGACGAGGTGCACGCCACGATCCATCCGCATCCGACGCTCGGCGAAGCCGTGATGGAGGCCGCGGCCGCGGTGTCGGGCGAGGCGATCCACATCTGAACCGCGACGGGCGAAAAAAGGTGGTGTCACTGGGTCGGGTCCCTAGGCTCGCCGACCGTGAAACGGTGGGTCAGAGCCTGGTGCATCGTGTGCCTGACGGCGGCGGGTTTGTTTGCCGCGCCGCTGATCGACGAACCGGTGGGCGAACTCGCCCTGGGCGACGGCACCGTCCTTCGGAACGCGCAGGCCCGGGGGTTTCTGACCAAAGTGGTCCTGGTCCGGCACCAGGATGGCATCCGCACCGTGGCCTACGAGCTGTTCCCGGAGCAGTTCCAGGCGGCTCTGGCCCTCAAACGCCAGGGAGCGCTTGCCGCGGCGGAGAAGCAGGCGCAGCTCCAGCCGCCCCCGCCGCCGGCCCGGCCGCCGGGCTCTCCGTCCGCGGTCGGGTCCAAATGGGAGATGGCGCCGACCTGCCGGCTGTACGTGACCGGCAGCCACGACAGTGTGGTCACCCTGAGGATCGAGAACGTGTCCGAATTCGTCGTGGCCGTGTATCCCTGGCAGATCGTGGCAAAGACCCAGTCCGGTGCGCTCCTCTCCGGCGCGCATTGGGTGGGCCTCAATAACGAGGGAAACGTGGTGATGACGCTGCGAAGCCGGCAGCTCATCGACGGTCGTTCCGCCGTGACCCTGGATCTGGCGGTCTCGCCGGCCCTGGCGAACGACACCGTGGACTCCGTTTCCTGGAAATAAGCCCGGAGGGCGCCGGGCAAACGGGCGCCGGATCGCGAACGCTGCCGCGGCGTCAACCTCGCGTGCTGATCGCCGGAACCACGCTGGCCGTCTTCTTGGCGGGGGCGGGCGACTTCCTCGCCCGGCGGCAGTCGCAAACCTGGAGGATCAGGGCGGGAATCGTCAGGACGATGATCTTCAGGTCCAGCCACCAGGAAACGGTGCGGGCATAGTCGATGTCCAGGCGCACCATTTCCGAGAACGTCGTGCGGTTCTTGCCGGACACCTGCCAGAGACCGGTCAGGCCGGGGACGGCATCGAACCGCTCCCTCTGCCATGGCAGGTATTGCTCGTACTCGTACGGCACGCACGGACGCGGGCCGACCAGGCTCATGTCGCCGCGGAGCACATTGATGATCTGGGGCAATTCGTCGAGACCGAGGGCGCGAACCAGCCAGGCTCCCGGGATCAGCCGGGAGTCGCCGCGCGCATCCATCTTGACCATCGGCGCGTTGGACTGGATCAGGTAGTCACAGTGAGTCTGGTGGATCCGGGTGTCGGCGCCGGCCCGCATGGTGCGGAATTTGTAGCACAGGAAGCGCCGCCCGCGGTATCCGATCCGCTCCTGCCGGAAAAGGACCGGGCCCGGCGAGGCCAGCCGCATCAGCACCCAGCCGACGAGGGCCAGAAGGCCGAGCAGCGGCATGGCCGCGAGGCTGCCGGCGACATCGATGGCCCGTTTCCAGACCGGAAGTCGGATCGAGTTCTCCATCGCAAACTGCTCGGTCGGAAGGGTCGATGGCATAGGGGAGCGAGGGAACCAACCCAGAAGCAGCAGAAATGCAACTGGCCCGGCTTGATTTTGGAACGGCCCGACCGCGAGTAGGTGAGGACCGATAGGCCCGAATCGGCGGGCGCCGGTTGACCGCGCAACCGCGGCGCGATTCCATCAGCGCAACCGACGGAACGCGCCAACGGGCAAGTCCTCGCCAAGCCCGAACTCCGGCCCGAGCAAGCCGGCCGATCTTCCCGCCCCATTTCGCTGGAGGTGAGCTAATGGAAGAAGGAGGCGGCGGAGCGGCTGCCCGAGGTGTTCGCCCCATGTCATCTTCGCTTGGCCCCAGTCTAGAAGTGTTACCTATGACCTGATAATATCTGTTACCGATGTGGTGATACCGTACCGCCCAGCCGCGCGGTGGCCCCGCGCATCAAAGTTTGTCCCGTCCGGCTCATGTGCCGGCCGCGCCCGTGTTTGGTTTATCCAGGCGAGGCAGATGCAGGAGCTGATAAACCTCGGTAAGAATTCGCTCCCTGGCTTGAGCGGGATAAGAGTTCATCTCGCCGGCAAGTTCTGCCAGGCGCGGGGGTGGCCAGTTGTGCAGAGTCGAAATGAGTGTCGCGTCCAGGTCCCGGCCGCTCTTCAGTTCGGGAACTATCCGCGAGAGCCGACCCAGGAAGGAGTCCGCGGGCGATTGTTTGCTCCCGGTTCGCACGCAGACCAAAGGCTTCTGCAGCAGGGCCGCGTAAAGGGTCATAGAAGTCACGTCGTCACTGACCATGACGTCACAACCCACCATCGGGACCATCATGTCCTCCTCGACGGGAGATATTCGCAGACCGGCTTTTTTCTGCTCTTCGAGGAATAACGGCCAATCCTGTCGATCCGTGCACAACGGACCGAGCAAATTGGGGTGGAGGCGCACGATGAATTGGTATTTTCCCAGCAGCCTGCGCGCTTCTGCCATTAGCTCCGGTCCAACCTTGCGGAACAAGTTGTCTTCCCCCCACGAGCCGGTGATTAAAACAACGGTTTGCCCCGGAGCAAAACCCATCTGCCGCCGCAGTGCATCACGCTGGGTCGAGGCGGCCAGCAACCGGTCAATTCGCAAATTCCCCACGACCGAAATGACTTGTGCCAACTCCGGATTCCGAGCCACAAAATGCGCCCGGCGAGCTTCGCTGCATTCGAAAATGCGGGTGTACTTCAACCGCCCCTGGAGATCATACAAGCACGGCCCGTATTGATAATCTTGCCCGTCAAAAGCCTTGCTCCCGATGCCATGCGGGACTCGAAGGACTGGAAAACGCCAGGGAGTACATAAGGCCTCAAACATATGGTCGGCCAGGATTACAAGGTCCCAGTGCCATACTTTGGCCAAGTAGTGGCTGACTTCGGGGCAGGGGAGCAAGCGGTGTGCGTGAGCTTGGTCGCCTGCCGGTAAGCCTTTGTCGAGCACCTGCTTGAAACGCAATCGCGGGTCATCGCGCAACAGTTCCCAAATGTCCCGCAAATACCCGACAATGAGGGCTTTGGACGACACTAACAGGATGCGGCGCGTGCCCTGCGGCCGGGGTAACCGGTCGCAAACGGCCCGGCCAACGACGTGACCTAAGTGAGCCACGAACGGATTCATGCGCTCCGTCCGGACCGGGACGAGGCATCTACAAATCCTGAGCCTAGTCGGGGCATAGCTCCGGGTGCTCGAGGAGGGTCTCGGCTAGGGCGACATCCAGTCGGGTGGTGATCTTGAAATTCCGAGGTGTGCCCGGGACCAGCCGCACCTGGCGGTGGTACTTTAGCATCAGCTCACAATCGCTGTTGGTGTGAACGCCCTCCCGCAACGCCCGGGCGTGGCATTCGCGCAAAACGGCGGTGCGAAAGGATTGCGGCGAATTGATGATGCGCAATTCCTTGCGATCGACGGGTTCGAGGGCGAACTCCCCCCCGCGCACGAGATTGTCCTGCAGTTCAGTCCCGGTGGTGACGCAATCGCAATCCACACCAATCACATTCTCGATAAGCTTGCGCGTCACCAGGGCCACGACCGCGTTATGAACCACTACGCGCGCCGTTTGCACACGCTCAATCCCGCGGCGCACCGATTCCTGGCGAGAGTTACCGCCGGCAGCCAGGACCCAGTTCCGAATGCCATATTGCGTTAGCAATGCCGTGAGCCGGTCGCGCTGAGAAGGCTCATGGACGATGATTTTCTGGCCGATTTCGGGGATCTGTTCAAAAACAGCCAGCGGATGGATAAGCATGGGTTTCCCCCTGAGTTCGAGGAACTGCTTCGGCAGCTCTTGACCTATCCGTGTCCCATGCCCCGCTGCCAGAAAAACCAAATCTAGAATCTCAGTGCTCATCTGCGCCATACGGTAATCTGTTTTTCGCCGTGACCTGCCCCTCTGGGCTGGAGTGGTTTCAATGAGAGTGCGGGAGGGTTAATGGAGGTTGTCGATTGTTGATTTGGAATGCGAGTGAAGGGAAGGACTGGTTCAAAGGGTTCCCATGGGGGTTCGGTGCGGTTTTTCGCGCCGCAAAATCGGCCGGCGTCAGCCCGTCCAACGAGCTGTGCGACCGGTGTTGGTTGTAGTCGTCGCGGACGTTTTGGGTCAAGCGAGGGGGTCAAGTTTATACAATTGTGACGAGTCGTTGGCATTCGGCAATCGTCCGCGGATCTGTCCGGAAGAGTCGGCCGATGTAGACGCTGACGGCCTCGGGCCGGCCCATGTGCAGCTGTTCGGCCATCCAGCGGTTGCCGGCTTGGGTGCGCTGTTTCATCCACCAGGCGAGGGCGGCTTTCCACGGGGCCGACTTGGGTTCACCGGCAGCCTGGCGGAGATCACGACGCAGGGCTTTGAACTCCCGTTGCAGGCAGGCCTCCCATTGCAGCAGGCGGATTTCCCGCGCCCCGGCGGATTCCCAGGCCCGGCTGGCCGCGAGCAACGCGTGATCCTTGATCAGATCTGCCTTGAATTCGCGGGTGCCCAGCGCCCAACCGCGACTCAGACACGCGTAGGCCTTGGAATTGCCTGCGGGTCCCGCCTTCGCCTGCCAGGCAAGATAGGATTCGTATAGCCGCCAGTCGCGGCATTCGTCGGCCAGATCTCCGGCAGCAACCAAGGCCGTGTTGAGGTCGAGAAACGGCGGCCGTCGGCGCGGCCGCCACAGGTACCAGTAGCTCGAAAAGCGGTACTGCGACAGTCGCTCGACCGGCACGGCACCCGCCCGGACCGGATTGAGATGGATGTGGTGGCAGACCTGTCCGAGCGCCGTGTCCTCCTCAATAAGCAGGGCCTTGTACCGGCCCTGGCACCCGGATACTCGAGCCGGAGCCTGCGCGCCATGGCGCCTGCGGCACCGGCCGCCGCCGTCAATCACAATTGTTCAAACCTGACCCCTGCTATGGGGCCCAGCCAGACGTCGCGGAATTAGCCAGGCGGCCGACATTCCCTTGATTCAATGAAAGCGCGCAAGTTCCTTGCGTTCTATGACTTCCAGTGTCATACTTAATCGGTCGCGGATGTTTCCGCATCCGCTGAGGCCCATCAACAATCCCAATAAAACTCAGTCATGAAGCGAATCCTAATGTTAGCCGCAGCGGTTGGATGGATACTGGCAGCAACGGTCGCCCGCGCCGAAGACCCGGTGAAAGTCGATCCGGCACACTACAAGGTGGAGTTCGAAAACGAAACCGTCCGGGTGCTCCGCATCCATTACGGACCCGGCGAGAAATCGGTCATGCACTCGCATCCACAGGCGATCGCGGTGTTCCTGACCGACCACAACAACAAGATGACGTATCCGGACGGCAGATCCGAAGTGATGAAAGGCAACGCCGGTGAAGTTATGGTGACGCCGGGAGGCGATCACCTTCCGGAGAATATCGGGGACAAGCCGATGGAGCTCATTCTCGTTGAACTGAAGCCCCAGCCCGCGGCGAAGTGACGAAGAGCGGATCTCACTTCACCCGTTCTCTCATGTGCAGCCCCGCCTTTGCCGGCGGGGCTTTTTGTTG
>CAZKDK010000232.1:0-5861 GCA_964551145.1 uncultured Opitutaceae bacterium
ACAACCAGCTCCTCCGCATCGAGGAGGAACTCGGCGCCAGCGCGATCTACGGCGGCAAGCTGTAATCCCCTCAGTCAGCGAAGCACGCTGCTGCGCAGCCTGCCTTGACTCCACCCTTCCAAGACCGGGCCCAAAGCCCGGTCTTTTTTGCGCCCGGGCAACGGAGCGATGTCAACTAATAGTTGACATGTCGTCTGGCCGCGCCGCTCTTTCGAGGCCGAGCCAAAAGCCCGGTCTTTTCTTTAGCCATCTCCGACCCCATCGATGTCAACTAATAGTTGACATGTTGTTTGGGGTGTCGCTCTGCGAAAGCCGGGCCTCACGCCCGGCCTTCTTGTCGTTGGGAATCTGTAGGGCCGCACTTCACGTGCGCGCCGCTTCGCCGTCGACCCCGCGAACCGCTCAGGATCGGACATGGTGCGCCTGGAAAAATTCTCGCGCGGCAGTCTCGGAAATCTTAGTCGTGATCGTCGTGCTGTTCCCCGCGTCCGGCGATCGGCCGACCCGTCCGGCCTCCGCATTTCTGCCTATCATCCCACCCTAATTGGCAAACCCGCACTTTTCGCCTGCCTAAACAACGTTCGACGTAAGAAATGACCCCAGAGCAGGTCCAATTTCTATTTGATTCAGCGGTCCGCTCGCAGTTCGCATGGCGGCGCAAGGCTGCACAGCTGTATCGCGTCGGACTCCGGACACTTGAGACATCCGCGAAGGCAAAAGATGCCGCTCAGGCAATCCACGAGGGTGGGACCAGATCGCTCGCTCCCGAGGAGATCGAGGCCTTGGAGGAGTTCATGCTTTACGAGGTTGGATTCTTTCTCATCGCGCTGTCAGTCGAGAATCTTCTCAAAGCGACCTGGGTAGGGAAACATCACACTGAAATTACAGGCATTACCAGTATTCGTGGAGACCTCAATGGCCTGGCGGATCACGATCTTGCCCGTCTCGCGAGAAACGCGAAGGTCACTATGTCATCCGAGGAAATCGATCTGCTCAATGCACTAAAGGACTGCATCACGTGGGCAGGGCGCTACCCTACCCCATTACGCGTAACCGACTACCAAGAAGCGATGATCAATGGAGCCCCCACGAATCGGTTTATTCGTGGCAAGAGCATTTACTCAATCGAACTTCCCATGCCTGTTGAAGTGGATGCGATGTTCGAGAAGCTCATAAGGGAACTCCAGTCAATCTCGGAGAAACAAACACACTAAAACCGGTCGGACAAGTCAGTGGAGGCAACAGCTAACGCCGCGCCTCACTTTTCACGTTCCGCAAAAAGAGAATGCGCCTGAAGTCCTATCTCTTCCCCTCGGCGATTGCCGCGTTGGTACTCGCCGCCTCATTCGTCGCTGGCGAATTCGCTGGTGCCCGTCAGCTGGTACGCTATCCAGAGCCCCTCAAGCCACAGCCGGTGTCAGAATCACCCCACGGCAGAATACTTCATGTCGTTGTCGACCAAGATGGTATCTACATCGGCGACAGGTTGGTCTTTTTTGATGACTTCCACGACTATCTCATCGGATACGCCCGAGAAATGCATCCTGATTCTGCCGTTGTCTGCGGCACGCGGAGCTCCCGTTTTGGTCGCGTCGCCGAGGCTCTCGGCACTATTCGGGCCGTCCTCAACATCACGGCCACGATGGAAACCAGAACGTTCGCAGACGGTACCAGGCAGGAGGCAGTTGAAGTTCGGGAGCCTTGATGCCAAACGGACGATATCGGAATCGCGCCGCTACAGGCTGCGAAGCCGACTCGCACCGGCGGCACGCCACCTGATGACGCATCCTGCTCTGTGAGCAGAACACCCAGCGTTCTCCCGACAGCTCTTTGACGTTGATGATGGAGACGAGTTTCAGCGGCGATTGCGCATTCCCAAACCGAAATCTCACGCTTTGAAATCGAAAGGCAGCCGATGAAAGTACTCCTGACATTTCTCCTTTGGGCCATCCTGCTCGTACTGTGTTGGCCCCTGGCGCTGCTCGTGCTGATCGCCTGGCCGTTTCTCTGGCTGCTTTCGATTCCCTTCCGGATCGCCGGAACGGTCATGGCAGCCTTGCTCGCGTTCGCGAAGGCCCTGCTGTTCCTGCCCGCCCGGATCCTCGGTCAGCGATGAACCTGCCGCGGCTGACCTTGGCGTCACCGCGTGACTGACGTGCCGGTCAACACAAACCGCCACGGCTTCTTCGACCAGACCGGGCCGGCATAGTCGACCCCGATGCGCGGGGTCGCCCGGATCGCTGCGCGCGGCACCCTCACCCCGCGATCCTCGATCCACAGCCCGCTGGCCGGCAACGCCGGCGCGCCGTTGAACCGGCGGCCGATCCCAAGCGCCTTCGTCAGCCGCCCCGGGCCGCGGTGGCCAACCACCGCCCGGATGAGCACGGCCGCCGGGTGGCCACGCGGCCCCGTCACCAGATTGAGCATCTCGTGCACGCCGTAGCAGAGGTACACGTACCATACGCCGCCGGCCTCGTAGAGCGTCGAACTCCGCGTGGTGCGGCCGAAACGGGCATGGCACGCGAGGTCCTCCTCCCCCTGGT
This sequence comes from uncultured Opitutaceae bacterium, assembly GCA_964551145.1. Classification (GTDB taxonomy): domain Bacteria; phylum Verrucomicrobiota; class Verrucomicrobiia; order Opitutales; family Opitutaceae; genus Fen-1467. The sequence goes on from CAZKDK010000232.1 coordinate 2,544, forward strand.
AGGCCTCCACCTCGACGATCATCGCCGACCTCCGGCCGCCCGGCGTCTGCCGCACAAGGAATTTTCCGAGCAGCCGGCGCGCCAGCGCCACGGTCTGCGGCGACCGAAATTCCTTTGCCTGCATCCGGCGTCCTCTGCGATTTTGCTTCATGGCCTCGACGTGCCGCGACAGCACAGCAAAATTCTCCGCATGGGCACAACGGTGAAAGCAACCGATGCGCGGCCGGGCCGCTTCCCGCTCCGGCAGGCGCTCAAGCTGAGCATCATCGACGGCGTCGCCTCCAGCCCGCTCGTGTATCTCTGGCTGCCCGGGAACTTCATAATCGCGGCGCTGCTCACCGATTTCTACCACCTCTCGGAGGCGGCGTACGGACTCATCGTGTCGCTCCCGTTCTGGTGCAACTTCCTCCAGATCTTCCTGACGCCGCTCCTCGCCCGCCGCTGGTCGCCCAAGGCGATCACCCTCGTGGCGGCCTGGGGCAACGCCGGAGGCTGGCTGGCCCTGACGCTGGCCCTGCCGGTGATCCCGCGCGACAATCCCGCGCTCAGCGCGGTCTGGTTCTTCGTGTTCTTCCTCGGATTCAGCCTGCTCGCCTCCATCAACGGCGTGGCCTGGAACTCGTGGACCCAGGAATGGTCGCCCGAGCGGATCCGGGGAAAATATTTCGGCTTTCGCAACGGCCTGATCCAGATCGCGACCGTCGCCTTTTTTCTTTTCTTCTGGATCACCCTGCGCCTGTCACACGGCGCCCTGCTCGCGCTGCAGGGGATCTTTGTCGTGGCCGTGGGCCTGCGGATCTGGTCGATCATTGCCCAGCATCGCCTGAAGCTGGGCGCCGTCGCCGCGCCGCCCGGCCCGCCGCAGCCGTGGCGGGACCAGTGGCGGATCCTCTGGCGCCACCCATCGCTGATCCGGTTCATCGTCTTCGGCGCGGTGTGGGGCTTCGCCTACAACAGCCTCGGGCCGTTCTATCCGGTGTTCATGTACCGGCAGCTCGGCCTCTCGCTGGCCCGGGTCTGCCTGTTCATCATCCTGAACACGGTCGGCGCGGCGGTGACCATGCCGGCCTGGGGCCGCCTGCTTGGCCGCTACGGCAACAAGTCCGTCATGGCCGCCGCCATCCTGCTCTGGCAGGCCCAGTATCTCGTCTGGCTGTTTCTCGATCGCGACAACACCTGGCTCCTGTACGGGCTCTGGATCTGGAACGGGTTCACCTGGGCCGGGTTCACGCTGGGCCTGTTCAACATGCTCCTGAAACTCATCCCGCCCGAGGCCAAGACGATCGCGATCGGGTTGAACACGGCCGTCACGTCCGTCGTCACCGCGGTGGCCCCGATCATCAGCGGCGCCGCCATCACCTGGGCGCTGGCGCGCGGCTACGACCCGATGCGGGTCTACCACTGGGCCTTCGTGCTGCAGATCGCCCCGGCGCTCCTCTCCGCCGTGCTCCTGCTGCGCGTGCATGAGCCGAAGGCCAGCCCGCTTTCGACCGTGTTCGGGGCCATGCGCAACATCCGCACGCTCGGCGCGATGTTGGGGCTGACATTTCTGGCAAACTATGTGTTCATCAAGCCGGTCCGGAAACCGCCGCGATGAACCCCCGCGTCCACACGCTCACCGGCAATCTGCTTTGGGAAAAGACCTTCCTGTTCGCCGCCTGGGAGCCGGGCCGCACCCAGCGCGCCCAATCGGAGTTCTTCCAGGTCGGCGGCAAGGGCATCAATGTCGCCAAAATGCTTGGACGCCTCGGCGCGCCGGCGATGGCGCTGTTCTTCCCGGGCGGGATCACCGGCGGCGACTGCGACCGGTGGGTGCGCGCCCAGGGCATCGCCTCCCAGGCGTTCTCCCAAGCGTCCCCGACGCGCGCCGGCCTCGCGGTGCGCGCGCCCGGCCGGCCGGAAACGACCTTTCTGGGCCCGGATGTCCCGCTTGAGCCCGCCGCCACACGGGCCTGCGCCGACTATCTCGACCACTGCCCGGCGGGCGACGTTCTCGCGATCTGCGGCAGCATCCCGGGGTGGGACGCCGCCGGCGAACCGCTGCGGGGCGCCATCAGCCGCTGGCTCGCGCGCGGTCCGGTCACGGCCGACACCTACGGGCCGCCGCTCGCGTGGCTCGTCGGGCGGCCGCTGGCCTGGGTCAAGGTCAACCGCGCCGAGTTCGATGGACTGTTTGCCGACACCGAGCGCACGCAACCCATGCCCGCCCGGCTGACCGCCCTGCTCGCGCGTCACCCCGTGCGCGCCTGGATCGTCACCGACGGGCCGCGGCCGGTCTGGTACGCGGAGCGCGGCCAGGCCCCGGGCAGTGTCGCACCTTCGCCGGTCAACGAAGTCTCCCCCACCGGCTCCGGCGACGTGCTGCACGCCTGCCTGCTGCACGGCGTCGTCAATCGCGGCCTGCCGCTGGCCGAGGCGCTGCGGCGCGCCCTGCCCTACGCGGCCGCCAACGCCGCCCACCCCTCCGTGGCCGACTTTCCCCTGAACAACCTGCCCGGCTTCGGGTCCATGCCCTAGCGGGGCCCCGGCCGCGCGACGCGTCGCTACCTCGCGCATCCCCATGAACAAAGGCATCATCATCCTCGTCGTCGCCGTCGTGCTGCTGATCGGCGGAATTTTCGGCTACCGCGCCTACCGGACCAGCCTGGACCGAAAAGAGGCGGACCTGCGCGCCGCGGAGGAACGGTCGACCGCCGAAGCCCGCCGGCTTGACGCCGAGCGGCGGGCCGCGGCCGAGGCCGAGGCGCGCCGGCTGGCGGAGCTCAAGGCCCAGCAGGATGCCCAGGAAGCCGAGCGACTGCTGGCCCAACAGCGCGCCGAGCAGGCCGCCTCCGAGGCCGCGCGCATCGCGGCGGTGGAGGAAGCCCGGCGACTTTCAGCCGAGAACGCGCGGCTCGCCCGCGAAAAGGAGGAGGCCGAAGCCGAGGCCCGTCGCCAGGCCGAGGCGCGCGAAAAGGAGTTCGCCGAGGCCGAGGCCCGCCGCCAGGACGCGCTTCGGCAGATCGCCGACCTGGAACGGCAAAAGCGCGAGATGGCCGACCGCGAGGCGGCTCGGGAGGCCGCGCTCAAGCGCCAGCAGGAGCTGGAGGCCGCACGCCTCAAACAGGCGCTCTTGCGCCGATCGATCTATCCGGTCGATTACAAGCGCCGGGAGCATTACTACATCGGCGTCGACATCTACAACTCGGAGATCGTCGAGGGCACGAGGCCGATTCCGCTGAAACCGGACGCGCCGGCACCGCAGCCTGCGGCTCCCGCAAGCGTTCCCTGACCGCGTTGACTGGCGGGCTGCCAAACCCGGGAGCCCGAGGCCCGCTC
>CAZKDK010000233.1:0-5798 GCA_964551145.1 uncultured Opitutaceae bacterium
CCTCGAAGACCTGCCGCCAGGTCACGTCATGGAGCTTGATCGAGGTCTTGCCCTGCAGCGTGTCGGGCACGACCAGGTTCAATTCAAACAGATCGGCCACGTTCCGGAGGATCGTGCGGATGTCCTCGTCGGGGAAATCGACCGAGAGCGTGTCGCGCGAACGGCTGACACCCGCCGGATTCTCGACTGCGGGCGCCGGGGCTGGCGCCGCCGCGGCCGCGGGCGTGACGGCGGCCGGTTCGGGGGCGGGAGCGGGAGCCGGGGTGGGCGCCGGAGTGGGCGTGGCCGGGCTGACCGCGGGAGTGGGCTGGGCCGCGGGGGCGGCCGTGGGCGAAGTCGTCTCCTGGCCCCTCAGCAGGCCAGCAGCGACGGTCAGCACAAGGGCAAACTGGAACAGTGATGTTCTCATGGGGCTTTTCCTGATTTGATGGGCCGGGTAACTTCTTCGCGGTTGAGGCGAATCTTGAAAGAGGTCCGATTGATGTCGGTGATGACTACCACATAGTCCGCGCCTTCAAAGTTGATTGTTAGCGTCTCGCCCACTTTCAATTTTTTTTCACCGAGTAGAAGGATCCAATGATCCCCAAACATCATCGCGCCCGACGGCGTGATGCGCGCGGCGATGCGCTCGAGGATTTCGCGGTCGGAAAGGGCGCCTGACACGATAACGCTAACCTTTCGCGATGCGGCCGGATCGAAGGGATTCACGAGTCCGGCCGGCAGCGATGCCGCCAGGTCCGGCCGCGGCGCCAGCAGCTTCGCGGCGAGCTCGAGCGCGGCCTGGCGTTTCGCCGGGCTCGTCGCCGTGCCCTGCGCGAAGGCAGTCAATCCAGGCGCGGCGAGCGCGAGGGCAATGAGCAGCGCGCGGTGGGTCTTCATGGCAAGCCAAGCAATTCCAGGGTGAGGGTGAGCGTGATCGAGCCGGTGCCGCCGCCGGCCGCGCCCGCCTTGGTGTGGATCACCGAGGCGCGGGTCAGCCGGTAGAAATGCGGTCCGGATTCGAGCCGGCCGAGGAAACTGAGGATCTGCCGGTAATCGCCCTGGACGGAGATCGTGTACCCAACACCCGTGTAGAGCGTGCGGGGGCCGCGCCGGCGGTCCGCGGGCGTGACCGTGGCCGGCTGGAGGCTGAGTTCCTTCACGCCGGTATCCGATTCGAGCTGGTAGAAATACTGCTGGTTGCCCGCCCGCTCGCTGCTGCGGATCAGCCGGGACTCCAGCTCGCGGACGGCGGCGGACAGCGTCTCGTACTGCTCGGCGAAGTTGGATCCGTCGCGAACGTTGTCGAGGATCCGCTGGCCCTCCCGCTCCTTCTGTTTCAGCTGGCCGGACAGGTCGCCGGTCCGGCTGCTCCGGAAGAAGAGGCCGATGAGCAGGGCGGCGCTCAGGGTCCCGCAGCCGATGGCCAGGGGATACTTCCTCAGATACGCCGTGAAATCCTGGATGCGGAATGCCATGGCTATCTCCTCGCGGCCCCCTTGAACGGCAGGGAAAGGTCAAACGTCAGCTGGCCGCTCGCCTGGTCGCGCTCGACCCGGCCCTGCGTCGCCGGCCCGAAATACTCGCCCAGGATTTTGTCCTGCTTCAGCTGCTCCACGTAGGGGGAGATGCGCCCGCTCGCCTCCTCGGCCTTGCCGCTGGCGAATCCGCGCAGGCTCACCCCCGCGTCCTCCACCGACACCGTGTCGATGATCAGCTCCGGCGGCAGCGTCTCGCCGAGATGCAGCAGGAACTCGGAAAGGACCAGCCGCGGCTTGAGGAAGGCGTCGAACTCGGCGAGCTTCTTCTCTTCGTCACCAAATTTCCGTGACAAAAGGATCGCCTGGTCGCTGGCCTGCCGGTTCGTGTCGATCTTGGCCTGCCAGTCGGCGATCTGCTCGTCGAACTTGCTCATCGTGTACTCCCGGTAGCAGAAATACAGGAGCAGGCTGGCCGCCACCGCGAGGGAGGCGAAATTGATGAAGAACTGCGTCCGGACCACCTTGGTGTCGGGCAGCCGGTCCACCCGGCGGAAATCCGGGTGCCAGGCCGGGAGCTGCCCCAGCGGCTGGTCACTTCTTGGTGTCAGCGAGAGCATCGTAGAAAACCATCAGGCTGGCCAGGCCCAGCCACCGCGCGTCGAAGTCCGCCGGGGCGGCCGCGTTCGCCAGCGTCACGTGACGCGACTTCAACCACTCGACGAGGTCGAGCTTCAGCACCTCCACCGCCAGCTCCTTGCCCACCGCGTTGGCCAGCCAGCCCAGCTTCGCCGGCAGGTGGGTGCACAGCACCTGCCCGATCGACTGGCCGGTCTGCACCTCGTAGAATCCGATGAGCGACTGCAGTTCCTTCAGCAGCTTCCGGATGAGCAGGCCGCCAATGTTGGTGAAATCGAACGTATTCGACAGAAACAGCTTTCGGGCCGATTCCTCGTCCTGCAGGTTCAGCTCCTTCTGGACCACGGGAATCATCGCATTCAGTCCGTGGGCGATCGACCGCGCGACGTCGAGCCCGCCGGTGCCGATGACAAAGGCCTGCGTGCTGTCGGCGTCGATCTCGAGCAGCAGCGTCGGCGCCTTCACCTGGGCAAACGTGTGATAGTCCGCCAGGGCGCCGAGCGTCGCGAAGGTGGCCAGCTCCATCCGCACCGGGAAGATGCCGAGGGCCAGGAGCCGGTCCTGCGCCGCCAGCAATTCGTCATCCGGGCTGCCGGCAAAAACCACTTCCTTCTGCGCCGCCGGCTTGGACGGGTCGAAATCGGATCCGTCCGGGGCGTTGAGCACCGCAATCGTGTGCTTTTCCACCTCGACATGGAACTGCTGCGTGCAGATCTCGGCGAGGTAGCCCGATTCCCGGGTGCGCTTCAGGTCCAGCGCCATCCGCCGGATCAGCTGGTGGAGCGGATAGATCCCGCACGCCGCGCGCATGTACGCGCCCCCCTTCTTCCCGATCATCTCCTTCACCGCCGCCTGCACCGCCTCGTCGTCGCCGGCCGGCAGTTCGCGCAATTCCTCGATGACCATCGGCGCCACTCCCGAGGAGGTGCGCGCAATCAACGTGGTCTGGCCGTTGATCTCGACGAAGAATCCTTTGGTCTTCTTCCAAATGGGGAACATGCGGACGGGAATGCCGGAGGGTTGAGCGAAGATTGATGCCGTGAGCGCCTCGGGGCGGTGGGAGACGGGATCGTCGCCACTGGACAATCCCCGATGCGGGGCACGGCTACTACATCACCGGGTCTAAAACACGGATACCTCATGACAAGCCGTTAGTGCCACGCTGGCCGCCATTTACCTTTTCTTGATGGCGTCCGGGGCGGTGCCGCGGACGGGTCCCCGCCGCCCCCCGCCGGCCGCGTTTTCCGAGCGAAACCGCCCGGTCCCCCGCACGCGCCCGAGCCGCCGCCACCGGCAATGTTGAGACTGGTTTGCCTTAGGTTCCGCAGCCGCCCCCGGGCCCGGCCGGAGCGCGTCGCGGCCGGCGCCGGACCGCGCGTTGTATCCAGAATATGGAGCCGTCGGGCCCCGCATCGCCCCAACAAAAACCCGCCGCAGGCGGCGCGGCGGGTCCGGAGGGCCGGGCGGGCGCGCGCGGCGCCCGTGCGACCGGTTATTTCTGCCAGGTGCGCTTCTGGTGGCGATGCGACCTCAAGCGCTTTCGGCGCTTGTGCTTGTTCATCTTCAACCGGCGCTTTTTCTTGAGGTTTCCCATGGAGAATTTCGGGGGGGATTGCGACCGGGACCGTGCGGCGGATTCGCGGCACTGTAAAGCAGAAATTAGTCCGCGAAAGGCACGGGCAGAATCCGCCGCGATGCGGTCATCACCAGGGCGCAGCGGACCCGTGCCGCGGGCACGCCCGCGAGCACCCCGGCGACCCGCCGGTAGAGGTTGAGCTGGCCCGCATGCCGCGCCCCGGCCGCCTCGCGACCGTCCCCGGCCGGCGGCCGGTCGGTCTTGAAATCAAACACGGTCACCCGCGCCGCCTCCGCTCCGGCCGCGCGTTCGATGATCACCCGGTCGAATACGCCGGTGACCCAGCTGTCGTCGAGCACGACCTCGAAGGCCCGTTCGCGCCAGACGTCGGCCGGGCCGGCCGGGCGCCGGAAGACCTCCGCGAAGGCCGGCTCCCCCAGACACGCCAGCGCCTCCGCGATGATCCCCTCGGCCATCCCCTCCCCGCGCCGCGCGGCCGTCCAGGCTCCGGCGCCCGCCGGATCCCACCACTCCACCGTGGCCAGCACCGCATGCAGCGCGGCGCCGAAACCGGCGGCCTGGCCGCCCTCGGCCGAGAACAGCGCGGCCCCGGCCATGCCCCCCGTCCGCGTCTCCGAGGGCCGGCGCGCCGGCAGCCGCCGGCGCCGCGCAACCCGCGGCGACTCCAGCGCCGGGATCTCCCGGCCGGCCGGAATCCGCTCCGGCGGGCGGCCCCCGCGGGCGAACCAGTCCGGGTCGCCCGTGGCGTGGGCGCCGGGCAGCGACCGCGAACCCACGCGCACCGTGCCGGTCTCGGCGCCGAGCGTCGCGGCCAGCAGCCGCGGGTAGTTCGCCGACCGGGACCGTCCGGCCGGCTCCGTGATCAGGTACATCGCCCGCCGGGCGCGCGTCATCGCGACGTAGAGGACCGACAGCTTTTCGTAGCACGCGTCCGCCGCCGCCGCCCCGACGTGGGCCGCCAGCACCGCGTCGGCCCCGACCATCCGCTTCGGAGGCAGGTCGATGATCCAGTCCACCGACCGGTCCTCCCGCCGGTGCACCGCCAGCCCCTCGGGTCGCTGGTCCAGCCGGGTTCCCTCCAGTTCCGGCAGGATCACCAGGTCGAAACCGAGACCCTTGGCCTTGTGCACCGTCATTACCCGGACCGCCGACGCCGATTCGGCCTCCCGTTCCGTGAAGCCCTCCATGAACCGGATGAAGGCCATGACGTCGCGGCTCCCGGTCTCGTCGAATAGCCGCGCGGCGGCCGCGAATTGCGCGCCGCGCTCGCGGCTGAACGCGTCCCCGGGCGCGAGCCGCGGCTCCAGCTTCCGGAGCCAGGCCTCGCAGGTGCGCTCGAAGCCGTCGGCGTGCAGCGCGCCCAGCAGGCGCCGGGTCAGCGCGTCCGGGTCCAGCAAATGCTCGGCCGCGAGGATGTCGCCGAGCGGCGTCATGGCGACATGCTCCCGCGCGAGGGTGTCGCCGGGATGCGCCGCCGCCTTGACCAGGGCGAGCAGGGCCGCGCCCAGCGGGTTGTCGACGCCGACCAGCAGGTCCGACTCCGCCAGCGCGGGCAGCCCCCCCTCCCGCCGCAGGTAGTCGGCGAGGCGCGCGCCCGTGTCGTTCGTGCGCACGAGCACGCCGCAGGTCAGCCCGAGGTCCAGGGGCCGCACCTCCCGCAACACCTCCAGCGTGCGGGCGAAGCGCCCCGCCTCGTCCTCCGCGTGCAGCAGCGCCGCCTGCCCGCCCCACTCGGGGTGGGCCGAGGTGTGGTCGCGCCACTCCCGGGTCCAGGCGCCGGCCGCCGCGGCGGGAAACAGGTCGCGGAGCACGCCGGCGGCGCCGAACACCCGGTTCACCGTCGCGATCACCGCGGGGCCGGAACGAAACGACCGGTCCAGCCGCTCCTCGCGGATCACCGCGGTCCCGCCGCGGTTGTAGTGCTCGAAGATCTCCCGGAACAGCCGGGGATCGCCCTCGCGCCACGCGAAGATCGCCTGCTTCACGTCGCCGACGTAGAAGAAGCTCCGCCGGCCCGTGGAATCCTGCACCGCCTCGTCGATCAGGTTCTGCAGCACGCTCCACTGGCCGAAGCTCGTGTCCTGGAATTCGTCGAGCAGCCAGTG
>CAZKDK010000234.1:0-5772 GCA_964551145.1 uncultured Opitutaceae bacterium
CGCCAGAATGAGAACCACTTTCATGGCTCATTCCAAATCGTGATTTCGGCGGATTGGCAAGTTATTGTGACGACCGCTGCCTCCGATTCCCGCGCATCCGGGATTGTGTCGCCAGCCGCCGTCTGCCGTCGTCGTAGCGATCCGCGACGGGTCTTGTGAAGCCGGCCGCCCCCGCCCCGCCGCCGGTTCCCCCGGGAGCCCCGCCGGCGCGCGGGCGCGGCGTCAACCGGCTCGAACTGCTCCGGGCGTTCCGACCGGTCCTCGAAACCGGCCCCGGAATTGACTTGGGTCGGAACTCACTTTGCGTACCTATCAGGTGCGCGCACTCCCCGGCGGCGACCGGATCGCCCGGCCTGAAAACGGCGCCGCGGGAACAGGAGGCTGACATGGCTGACACGATTTCCTTCCGACTCAACGACCAGCCCGTCCGGGTGACTGGAGACCGGAGCCGCCTGTTGCTCTGGGTCCTGCGGACCGACCTGGCGCTGACCGGCACCAAGTTCGGATGCGGCGAGGGCTATTGCGGCGGCTGCACGGTGCTCGTCGACCAGCGCGCCATGCGCTCCTGCTCCCTGGCCGTCAAGGATGTCGAGGGCCGGGAGGTGACCACGATCGAGGGCCTGGCGAAGAACGGCGCGCTCCACCCCCTGCAGCAAGCCTTCATGGAGCACGACGCCCTGCAATGCGGCTTCTGCACGCCGGGCATGATTCTGACCGCCGCCGCCCTGCTCCGCTCCCACCCGCACCCGACCCGCGAGCAAATCATCCGCGGCATGGAGGACAACCTCTGCCGCTGCGGTGCGCACACGCGGATCATCGACGCGATTCAATCGGCGGCCGCCGCCATGAATGGAGGGCGTTGATATGAATCGCCCTGACCTTCCGGCCGTCAATTCCCGGCCCGACTCCGACGTGATGGCGCGCGCGTCCCAGAGCCGTCGCGATTTCATCAAGCGTCTGGGCGGCGGGCTCGTCGTGTTCGTGACCTTCGGCGATCTGCTGCTTGGCCAGGAATCCACGCACACGGTCCGCACGCCCGCCGGCCCGTCGCCGGATTCGCCGGCCGATTTCAATGCTTTCCTGCGCATCGGCGAGGACGGTCGGGTGACCTGCTTCACCGGCAAGATCGAGATGGGCCAGGGTCCCATCACCTCCCTCCCCCAGATGCTGGCCGAGGACCTCGATGTGCCGCTTGACTCCGTGGACATCATCATGGGCGACACCGAACTGTGCCCGTTCGACATGGGCACGTGGGGATCGCTGACGACCCGCGCGTTTGGCCCGACATGGCGCGCCGCGGCTACCGAGGCGAAAGCCGTGCTCCTGGAACTCGCGGCGGACTCTCTCAAGGTTCCCGTCGGCCGCCTGACGGCCCAGGACGGCGCGGTCTTTGACCGCCAGGACCCCGGGCGCCGGATCACCTACGGCCAGTTGACCAAGGGACGGAGGATCGCACGTCACCTGACGGTCAGGCCGTCCCTCAAGGATGTCGCGCAATTCAAGATTTCCGGGAGGCCCCTCCTGCGGCGCGATTCCCGGGAAAAGGTCACCGGCAAGGCCCAATACGCGGGGGACCTCCGCCTGCCCGGCATGCTCTACGCGAAGATCCTTCGCCCGCCGGCGCATGGAGCGAAGTTGCTGGGCATCGAGACGGCGGCCGCCCAGGCCATGGCCGGCGTCCAGGTGGTGCGGGACGGCGACCTGGTGGCCGTCCTCCACGAACTGCCTGATGTGGCGGAAAAGGCCTTGGGCAAGATCAAGGCCGAGTTCGATACGCCCCCCGTGGTGGCGAACGACCGGACGATTTTCGAACATCTGCTCCGGGTCGCGCCGGCGGCGAAGCTGGTGGCTGCTTCCGGCGACCTTGCGCAGGGGCGGGCGCAGGCGGCCCGGGATTTCCAGACGACCTACCTGAATAGCTACGTGGCTCATGCCGCGATGGAGACCCATACGGCCCTCGCGCGCATCCAGGACGGCAAAGCGACCGTGTGGGCGTCCACGCAGAATCCGTTCGGGGCGCGCAACGAGATCGCCGGGGCGATCGGTTTCCCACCCGAGCAGGTCCGCGTCATCACTCCGTTTGTCGGCGGAGGCTTCGGCGGCAAGTCGGCGAACGGGCAGGCCATCGAGGCCGCGCGGCTGGCCAAGGCCGTCGGCCGACCCGTCCAGGTGATGTGGAGCCGCGAGGAGGAGTTCTTCAACGACACCTTTCGGCCGGCGGCCGTGGTGAAGATCGACTCGGGCATCGACGCCGCCGGGAGGATGGTCTTCTGGGATTATGCCGTCACCGGCGCCGGCGACCGGGGTGCCGAGCTCTTCTACGCGATCCCCCATCATCGAACCGTCGCGTCGGGGAACTTCCAGGGCCCCGCCGGCCTGCATCCCTTCGGGGTCGGTCCGTGGCGCGCCCCGGGCAACAATACCAACACCTTCGCGCGCGAGTCGCAGATCGACATCATGGCGGCGGCCGCGGGGGTGGATCCGGTGGAATTCCGCCTGCGGCACTTGAACGAACCCCGGATGATCCGCGTCCTGAAAACCGCCGCTGAGCGCTTCGGCTGGACCCCGGCGAAAGCACCCAGCAGGCGGGGATACGGCGTGGCGTGCGGCATTGACGCCGGCACGTACGTGGCGGCGATTGCCGAGGTCGCCGTCGAACCCGCCACCGGGACGGTGCGGGCCAGGCGCGTGGTCTGCGCGCAGGACATGGGACTGGTCGTCAATCCCCAGGGCGCCACGATCCAGATGGAGGGCTGCATCACCATGGGCCTGGGCTATGCCCTCGCCGAAGAGGTTCACTTCACGGGCGGCAAGATCCTGGACACGAATTTCGACACGTATCCGCTCCCGCGCTTCTCCTGGGTGCCGAAGATCGAGACCGTGCTCGTCGAGGCCCGCGACTTCCCGCCGCAGGGCGGGGGCGAACCGGCGATCGTCGTGATGGGAGCGGTCATCGCCAACGCGATCCACGACGCCACCGGCGCCCGCCTGCTGCAGCTGCCGATGACGCCCGACCGGGTCAAAGCCGCGCTGCGCGCCGGGTGACCCCGCCGCCGGCCTCCCGACGTGCGCTACCGCACCTGCAGCGTCTCGCCCTCGAAGGCCAGGCCGAGCGAGGGCACGACCACGGCCTTGCGGCCGCCATCGGCGACCACCCGGCCCGCGATCCACGCGTCATAGCCGGCGGCCTGCGCCGCGGCGACGGCGTCGCCGGCCAGCCCCGGTGCGACGATCGCGGCGAAACCCACGCCCATGTTGAAGGTGGCATAGGCCTCGCGCACGTCGATCGGCCCGGTCTTGCGCAGGAACCCGAACAGGGCCGGCTCCGGCCGCGCGGCCGTGATCTCGTAAACGAACGGCTGCTCCAGGCGCATGAGCTTGCGCCAGCCGTGACCGGTGACGTGCACCGCGTAGTTGAGCTTCAGACCGCGGCGCTGGCACTCGCGCACGAACGCCACGTAGATGACCGACGGCGCCAGCAACGCCTCCCCGTAGGTGCGGCCGTCGCCGACGGGCGTCGCGTAGCCCTGCGGCAGCTGCCCGGCGATCCGGCGGCAGAGCGTCAGCCCGTTCGTCTGCACGCCCGACGAGGCGAGAAACACGATGGCGTCTCCCGCGCGCACGTCGCCGGCGATCCGGCGGTCCTTCGGCGCGATCCGCCCCACCGCCGACCCGGCGAGCGCGATGGCCGCCGGCCCGACGATCTCCCGCAGCGTCGGCGTCTCGCCCCCACCCCAGACGGCGCCGGCCTGCCGGCAGCCCTCGGCAAACCCGGCCACCAGGTCCTGCGCGCGCTGCTGGTCGGCAAACCAGCCCGAGTCGCCCACGGCCGCGTGCATCGCCACCGACACCGGCAGCGCGCCGCAGGTCACGAGATCGTTCACGATCGTCGCGACCACATCGATGCCGATCTCGCGGTAGAAACACCGGTCCGTCGCGGCCCGGACGGCGTCGGCCACGAGGTTCTTGGTGCCGAGGCCCTCCTCGACGTGCGCAAGGTAATGGTCGTCCCCTTCCAGCAGATACGCGCTCTCGCCGCGGACGGCGGCGGGTTCGCGGTAACCGTGCGCGGCGAGGGCGCCGGCGGTGGCCCGCGCCGCCTGCTGGCAGGCGCGTTTGAACGCGTCGAGCTGGTCGTAACGGACGCCGGCGGACTCGTAACTCAGGCTCATTTCGTCATCCGGCGGCGGCCCGCCGGCGATAGCCGATAGCCAATAGCCGATAGCCGACCGCCAATCGGCCGGGCGCCCATTGGCTATCGGCGATTGGCGATTGGCCATCACTCATAGCTGCGGCCCTCGTGTTTTTCGTAATAATTGACGTAGGCCTGGTTGACCACCCGGTAGCCGCCCGGGGTGGGATACTTGCCGGTGAAATACCAGTCGCCGGTGTGGTGGGGCACGGCCGCGTGGAGGTTCTCGATGGTCTGGTAGATGATCTGGACCGGGCCGGACCACTCGATCGCGCGGGGAAGGACCAGCTCGACGATCTTGGCGGAGATCTCCTCCGGAGCGAACGGCTCGTAGATCTTGCGCACGTGGTTCACGGTGATCGGCCCCGCGCGGTCCAGTTCCTGGCGGCACAGGCCATAGACCTCCTCGAGCAGTTCGCCGCGGCCGCGTTGCTTGAGCAGCGCGATCGCCGCCTCGAAGGCGATGAACTTGCCCAGTTCCGACATGTCGATGCCGTAGCAGTCGGGATAGCGGATCTGCGGCGCCGTGGAGACGATGATGATTTTCCTGGGATGGAGGCGCGCCAGGATGCGGATGATCGACCGCCGCAGGGTGGTCCCGCGCACGATCGAATCGTCGATCACGACGAGGTTGTCGGTCGGCTGCACCGACCCGTAGAAGATGTCATAGACGTGGGACGCGAGTTCGTTGCGCCACTTTTCCTGGCCGATGAAGGTGCGGATCTTGACGTCCTTGCTGACGACCTTCTCGGCCCGCGGCCAGTTGCGCAGGATGAGGTCGTCGAGCAGGGCCTCGTCGAGCACGCCCCGCCGGGCGGCATCGAGGACCGCCGCCTTGACCTCGTCGCGCCGGCGGAGGCGCAGCGCCTCCATCAGGCCGTAGTAGGCCACCTCGGCGGTGTTGGGGATGAAACTGATGACCGTGTTCCCGAGATCCCGGTCGATGGCGGCCAGCACCTGGTCGGCCAGCCGCGCGCCGAGGGCCTTGCGCTCCTGGTAAATGTCGAGGTCGTTGCCCCGGGAGAAATAGATCCGCTCGAACGAGCAGGAGGCGCGCGGCAGCGGCGCGGCGAATGCGGTCGAACTCAGGGCGCCGTTGCGCTTCACGACGACCACGTGGCCTGGCGGAACATCCGTCACCGCGGCGGCGTCGGCGTCGAAAACGGTCATGAGCGGCGCGCGCTCGGAGGCGAAGGCGACGACCTCCTCATTCTGGAAGTACCAGCACGGCCGGATGCCCGACGGGTCGCGCACCAGGAAGGCATCGCCGTTGCCGATGAGCCCGGCCAGCGTGTACCCGCCGTCCAGGTTCTCCGCCGCCCGGGTGATGACTCGGGCGATGTCCAGATCCTCGCAGATGCGCCGGGAGATCTCGGCCCCGGCCAGGCCGCGCGTGCGGAGCTGCCGGTAGAGTTCCTCGTGTTCCGCATCGAGAAAATAGCCGATCTTCTCCAGCACCGCCTGCGTGTCGGTCGCGAAGATCGGATGCTGACCCATCGCGATGAGGCTGTCGTTCAGCTCCATTGTGTTGGTCATGTTGAAATTTCCGGCCAGCATCAGGTTTCGCGTCGGCCAGGGGC
>CAZKDK010000235.1:0-5761 GCA_964551145.1 uncultured Opitutaceae bacterium
CGTTCCCATCCCGAACACGGCCGTTAAGCCCTCAGCCGCCAATGGTAGTAGGACGAAAGGTCCCGCGAGAGTAGGTCGTTGCCGGGTCATGGCCCGAGCGCTCCGAACAGGAGCCTCGGGCCTTTCCGTTTTTTGGCGGCGAGCGCCGGAGCGCCATCGCGGAGCGTCCGGCGCCCCGGCATGGTTCGCGCGGAGGATCCATTGGCGTCCGTTCTTCGCCGGAGATCCGCCGCGCGCAGCGGAGCGCGCGGGACGGCTCGATCGGTGACAAACAGGTGACGTGAGGCCTTTGTGAACAACGGGTACTTGACTTGCCGGATGGCCGAACCTTCGCTCGCCATTAACAACGACATGGCACGAGTCCGGCTGACCCCAATGCCGGCATTGTGCCCGCTTCGTTCCCCTCCACCACGAGCCCCCCGGCTCCAGACACCATGCAAAAATCACTCCTCCGATACCTGTTCACCGCCGGAGTTGCCGCGCTCTTCCTGGCGCTCGGCACCTCTGCCTTTGCCCAAGGCGTCACGACGTCCGGCATCACCGGCTTCGTGACCGACAACACCGGGAAACCGGTCGCCGGCGCGACGATCACCGTGCTGCACGTTGCGTCGGGCACGCGGGCATCGACCACCACCCGACCGAACGGCCAGTACAATCTCTCCGGCCTGCGCGTCGGCGGGCCGTACGCCGTCACGGTCGACGCGAAGACCTACCAGCCGCAGTCGCGGAATGACGTGTTCCTCTCCCTCAACGAAGAGCAGGCGGTGAGCTTCGCGCTCTCCACCGAGGTCGTGACCATGGAAGCCGTGCGCGTGACGGCCACGCGGGACACGACGTTCGACGTGGGCCGGATGAGCTCCAACATGAGCTTCGCCGCCAGGCAGATCGCCAGCACGCCCAGCGTGCGGCAGGACGTCCAGGATATCGCGAACCTTGATTCGCGGATTTCGCTGACGGAGAACACAACCCAGATTGAGTTCGCCGTCTCGGCGCAGGGCCAGAACAGCCGCTTCAATTCATTCCTGATCGACGGCGTGCAGGCCAACGATCCCTTCGGCCTCAACGCCAATGGATTCAGTTCCCTGCGGAGCCCGGTGCCCCTCGACGCCTTGGCCGCGCTGAGCATCGACCTCAGCCCCTACGACGCGACGCGCACCGGTTTCACCGGCGCCCTGATCAACGCCGTCATCAAGAGCGGCACCAACGAATTCCATGGGTCACTCTATGGATACTATACGGGCAAGAGCCTGCGCGGAAAGAACCCGCTGACCCACGCGGAGGACCAGCTGCAGGAGCGCAGCCTGGGCGCCTCAATCGGCGGCCCGATCATCAGGAACAAGCTGTTCTTTTACCTGCACTGGCTGGAATTCAAGCGGACCTCGGCCGCCCCCGGCCAGACATTCCTTCCCTCGGCGACCGCCATCGACCAGATCACGGCGGCGGCCCAGGCCTTCGGCTATGATCCCGGCACGATCTCGGCGAGCGACACGGTGGCCCAGCAGAAGACCTACCTGGCCAAGATCGACTGGAATATCACCGAAGGGCAGCGGGCGACCTTCACCTATCTGCGGACCGACAGCGGAACGCCCAACTTCGCCGACTTCAGCGGGAGCACCTACACCTCGCTGAGCAACCACTGGTATCAGGCGCGCCGCGTCCGCGACAGCTATAATCTTCAGCTCAACAGCCAATGGACGTCGAACTTCCGTACGGATGCCGGCGCCCAGTACAGCAAATACAACGGCACCGCGGCACCCAACGGCGCGCCGTTCCCCGAGGTGTATGTCAATGGAGTGACCGGCACGAACCTGGTCACCGGGGCGCCGCTCACGGGCCAGGTCGACATGGGCACCAATTATTCGTACCAACTGAACGCCCTCTACACGAAGAATTACAACGGCCACATCTACGGGGAATATTCCCTGGGCGATCATACGTTCAAGTTCGGCGGCGACATGGACAGGAACCAGTACGACGATCGCTTCGTCCAATATTACTATGGCCGCTACGCGTTCGCCAGCATCGCCGATTTCGCGGCGGGGATGGCCAACTACCTGCGGTACCAGCAGCCAATTGCCGGCTTCACGATCCCGAACAGCTTCGCCCACTATACGATGGCGGATTTCGGCCTGCTGGCCCAGGACACCTGGAGGCCCGCCGCCAACCTGACCATCAGCGCCGGGCTGCGGCTCGACTATCCCTTGTTCGACTCGCGCCCGCCGTACAACGGGGCGTTCTTCAACACCTTCGGTTTCCGCAACAACACCTACGCCAACGGCAACTACACAATCGCCCCGCGCCTGGGCTTCAACTACACCCTGCCGCGGTCGTTTTTGCCGGGCGTGCTCGGCGGTCGCAAGACGCAGATTCGGGGCGGCGGCGGCCTGTTCCAGGGGACCAACCCCGCCGTCTGGGTTGCCAACTCCTATCAAACGGCCGGCCTGCTGAACTCGGTCATTTTGCCGACGAGCAGCGCCGGCACCACGAGCACGGTGCACGGGACGATCGCCTTCCATGCCGACCCGTCCTACGTGCAGACGCTGCCGCCGCCCGCCACCCCGCAGGCGTCCATCAACGTCACGGATCCCGACTTCAGGACACCCACGTCGTGGAAGAGCAATCTGGCCGTCGACCACGCGCTGCCGTGGCTGGACTTGGTGGCCACGGTGGAGGCGAACTTCATCAATGTGCAAAAGGGACTGACCTACCAGTCCATCAACCTGAACCAGGTCGGGACCCTTCCCGACGGTCGCAACCTCTACGCGGCCTATACGGATGCAACGACGGGCAAGACGCACATTGACCCTGCCACGAACAAGACAGCTACCGCGTACCTTCACCCGAACTTCGCGACGGTCCTCGATCTGACCAATACCAACCAGGGCGGATCGCAGGCGTATACGGTCGCGCTGAGCCGGCCGATGAAGAACCATTGGTCCTTCGGCGCTTCCTACACCCACACCCACGCGACTGAGGTGCAGCCGTTCACGTCGTCGGTGGCTACGTCGAATTTCAACTACCGGGCGATCATCAACCCGAACGACAACATCGCCTGGAATTCGAGCTACGTCGTCCCGCACAAGCTCGTGGTCGCAGTCACCCGCGAATTCGACTTCTTCCACCGGCCGAACTCGGCGACGAGCGTGACCGCCATTCTCCGCGTCCAGTCGGGACACGCCTACAGCTGGGTGTTTGGCAACGCCGTCAATGGCGACGACTACACCGGATTCAACGAGGCGCTTTATGTGCCGTCGGGGCCGACCGACCCCAAGGTCTCCTGGACCAGCACGACCGAGCGGGACGCCTTTTTCGCGTTCGTCGCCTCGAACAAGGACCTCCGGGGCTCCATGGGTAGGATCGTGTCGCCGAACAGTTCATTCAACCCCATGCAGCATACCATCGACCTTCATCTGGAGCAGGAGATCCCGCTCTACCGTGACGTGCGGTTCAAGGTGTTTGTCGACTGCCTCAACTTCGCCAACCTCCTGAACCGGAGTTGGGGGGCGGTAACCGGTTTGGATTTCGGCACCGGCTCCAATGCCTACAACCGGCTCTCTGGTGTGACGGCGACCTACAACCCCACCACGAGCCAATACGTGTACCGGTTCAACGCCGCCAACGTAAGCCCGCTGCCTCCGTTCACGGACTTGTCCCGCTGGCAGCTGCAGGTCGGCGCGAAGCTCGAGTTCTAGGCCGGGCGACCGGTTCTTTGACGTTCCAAAGGCAGCCGCGGAGATGCGGCTGCCTTTTGCTTTGGTTCCCGTGCGGATCGCCGGCGTCCGGAGCGGAACGCCGCCCCTCTATCGCGGCTGCCGTGGCGCAGCGGTCGCTCGCGCCGGCCGCCTCCGCCCCGGTCGGGCGCTCAGTGGACGATTGGCGGAAGACCGTCGAAGAGATGGCGCCGCCACCCGCTCCCCAGGCGGCCGCAGCCAAAGGAGGGGCCGCTGCCGTGCGTTTCTTCATAACCGACCAACAGCGAGAAACCATGCGCCGGGTCCTCGTAGTCCAGCATCACGGATCCACCGATTTCGTGGTAGCCGCCGGAACCGGCGCCGTACGTGAGTGAAATCATGCCGTGGATTTCCGGGGCGGGCCGCCTGAATGCGAACGGACCAAGCGCGCCGGAGGCCCCCGCCGCGATCGCCGGCAGCTCGCCGGATTCATCCCGGGCCACCTGCGCGTCGAGCCGCGCCAATTCGGCGACGGTCAGCGACGCAAGCCCCGTCGTGTGGAGCTCGCCGGGCGAGAGCCTCTGGGTAAAGCGCGTGGATGGTCGGGCGGTGTCCGCATGCCGCTGCAGCTGCTCGTCGCGCCGGATCAAGGCGTCCAGCACGGCCAGCTGGTCGACGGACAGCCTTCCCAGTCCGGTTTCGGCCCGCTCATCGGTCGTGAGCCTCTGCGAAAAACGCACGTCCTGCCCGGCATGGGCAACGGCAGTCGCGGCCAGCACCCCGCTCACCAAAAGAGCTCTCCAGAATTTCATGGTGTGTGTTCTTCCGGCGTGCCAGGCCCGGCATCAGTGGTGCCTGCCCGTCCCTGGGCCGGCCGCACGCCGGTCCGAGCGGTACCCCTGATATGACGCCTGACCGGCCCCGCCGGTTCCGTCGTTTCCAGCGGAGTCCCGGGGGCCGCGGCCTCTCAGGCCCTCATTGCGGGACCGGCGGCGCGCTGCGGAACTTGAGCGCCTCGGCGCGCTTCTCCTTCAGCCAGTCGATCAGGATGTCGACCTGCTCCGGCGGGATGGCCAGGTAGCAGTCCTCGCTCATGTCGACATGGGCGATGCAGACATCGCCTTCCTCTCCAACGTAGACTTCGATGGTTTCCTGGAGGGTGGTTCTCATGGGAGTTTGCGGTACCGCCTGATTGGGGCTGGATCGCGGGGCTAGGAAAGGCCGGTGCCGAAGGTCGTGCCAGGCGCGACGCCAAGCCGTCTGCCTGGCGCCGCCAAAGCGGTGGGATGGACAAGGGGTGTTTCGAAGGACCTTCGGAACAGGATGCGGCAAAGAACTCATGTCACCGCGTTCCCTGGCAGCCGGACCGGCCGGCGGGGCGGAGGCGGGGACGGGGGCGGGGACGGGGACGGGGACGGGGACGGGGACGGGGACGATCCAATCGTCCGATTGCGGGCGAATTGAAGCATGGCTTGACCGGCGACTCAACGGTGTTCTTTGCCGAGATTCCCTCACCGCGGCGCCCGCGGCCCCACCGGCGAAGGGTGGGGCCGGCGCCAAAGGCAAGCCGGCTTGCGCCGCGGCGTCGGGAGCGGCGATGCCCTCGTCGCCGGCTGGAGATTTCAAATACGCGACGGGCCCCCTTCGCCGGGCCTACGGAGCCCAGGGGGAGTCGCGTCTCCAAGAACTTCCAGAGGCCCGCTCGCCGGGCGCGATGCGCGAAATAATATGGCATCCGGCGGCGTGATCGCCTAGCCATGACGCTTCTTTATGGACAAGGAACGCGTCAATCTACCCCTCAGCGATATCCCCACGTCTTGGTACAATGTCCTGGCGGATCTGCCCCAGCCGCTCCCGCCACCGCTGCATCCCGGCACCGGCAAGCCGCTCACGCCTGCCGACCTGGCGCCAATTTTCCCGATGGGACTCATCGAACAGGAGATGAGTCCGGAGCGCTGGATACCCGTCCCGAAGGAGGTCCGGGAACTCTACAAGATCTGGCGGCCCACGCCCCTCGTGCGGGCCGTGCGCCTGGAAAAGGCGCTCAAGACCTCCTGCCGCATCTATTTCAAGAACGAGAGCGTGAGCCC
>CAZKDK010000236.1:0-5723 GCA_964551145.1 uncultured Opitutaceae bacterium
TCACGCCAGGCAGTTGCCTTCTGTAAGAGAACGAGAACGATTGGGGCGGCACACCCATGACCACGATCATTGGACTCTCCGGCAGCCTGCGGCAGCGCTCCTACAATACCGCGCTGCTGCGCGCCGCCGCCGCGCTCATGCCCGCCGGCGCCACCCTGGTCGTCCGGACGATCCACGGCATCCCCCTCTACAACGCCGACGACGAGGCGGCCGGCGGCGCGCCCGCGCCCGTCCGGGAACTCAAGGCCGCCATCGCCGCGGCCGACGGACTGCTGCTGGCCACACCCGAGTACAACAATTCCATCCCCGGCGTCTTCAAGAACGCGATCGACTGGCTATCCTCGGACACCGACAAGAGCGTTCCGCCCGTCTTCACGGGGAAGCCCGTCGCCGTGATCGGCGCCTCGCCCACGCGGTTCGGCACCCTCCTGAGCCAGGCCGCCTGGCTCCCGGTCCTGCGCACCCTGGAGACAAAGCCGTGGTTCGGCGACCGGCTCCTGGTGCCGAACGCCGCCCAGGTGTTCGACGCCGGCGGCCGGATCGTCGACACGGCGGTGAAGGAACGGCTCCGGAAATTCCTGGAGGGGTTCGTCCGGTTTGCCGCCGGCGAAGCCGGCGAGCGCGCGTGAGTTTGGAGTCTAGTGTTTGGAGTTTGGCGTTGACGGCGGATGAGAGACGCCGGCGTTAACCGCGAAGTGGCGCGAAAAGGCGGGAAGCCGCCAGCCCGGCCAGTTCTCACAGGCGGTCGCTGAGAGCGCGGACACTCCGATCGCCGGGCGCCGATCTCGTTTCAGTCGTTTGCCGCAAAGATCACAAGGATCACAAAGAGAATTCAGAAACGGTCTTTATGCTCTTTGCGTTCTCTGTGGCGAAAAGACGGCTAGGGATTATTTCGCGTCCTTCGCGGCTTCGCGTGAGAAGATGATCTGGCTCGCGTCAATCCAGCTCACGCGAAAGCGCGAAGGATCCTTTTTGTGACTTCTCGTGCCTTTTTGTGGCAAACGAAGCGGCAATAAGCGGTAAGCCGTAAGCGGCCAGCCCGGGAGGGCGGAGCGGCCCTGCGAATCAGGAATTGTAGGGCGGGGTCTACTGTCCGCCATACGCCCGGCGACTGCGGAATCCCCGCCGGAAGCCGGAATCGGCGCCTGCAAGTCAGGCGCCCTACATTCGATCGATGTAGGGCCGGTGGCTTGCACCGGCCGCGGCGGACAGACTTCCCGTTCTCTTCGTTTCCTTCTGTGAGAGAAAGAGAAAGAGAACGAGAACGAGGCTGCAGGTCGGAGCGTTGACTCAAAACCCAGAACTCAAAACCCAGAACTCAAAACCCAGAACTCAAAACCCAGAACCCAAAACCCAGAACCCAAAACCCAGAACCTGGCTACGGGGCCGGTCTGGGACGGGGAGGGGTGGGCGGAGCGGAGCGCCTCGTCTGGAATGTCCTCCGATCGTAGGTCAGGGTCGTCCCGTCCGGCATTATCGCGACCGGGTCGGTGCCGGGCGAATACGTTTCCGGGTATTTCTCGCCCACGACCGGGGGCAGGCGGGCGATGAGTTTGCCGGGGCCCACGAGATCGGAGAACTTGGCCGACGCCCCGGAATGCTCCATCGCGTACTGGTCCGTTGCCGCAATGAGGAGACGCAGATTGTTGCCGACCTGAATGTCCTTGGCGCCGTCCATGATTCTCGCCCGGGCGCCGGTCAATTCACGACCCTGATAGCCGGCATCCCGAAGCGCCGGTTCGAATACCTTTAGCAGGATGATCGCGACGAGCAGACCCCCCGCGAGCAGCTTGGCCGTGCGGGCCGACACGGCCGGCTTCCCCGGCAGCGCTGCCGGCGCGGGCGCCGGCCCAGGGCTATCGGCAAAATAGCGGTTAGCCGCGGGGAGGAAGCATAGGCCGAGAGAGACGCACGGAAGCAGCCGCGCCGCGACATCGGAGACCAGGCTCATGGAGAAGAACCCAAGGTGGTACCAGGCGAAGACTTCGATCGCGGCCCAGTAGACCACCAGACCGGCAAAAAGTACGCGCACGAGGTTCAGGCCGAAAAGCAGGCCGGCGGCGAGCCCGAGCATGATCGCGATATTCGGGAGAGAAACTTCCAGCAGCCACATGAAGCGTGCGAACGGCAGCACATTGAACGAGACAATGAGTTGGAACGCCGAAAGCGCGGCGAGCAATACGGCGGCCCACTGAACGCAGCGGGGCGCGGTCTGGAATGGATTCGTCATTTGTCGAGGGACGCGGGGGGGTGACGTCCGTTCGTGGGTTCGACGAGCGCATCAGGTGCCGGGATAAGAATCAAGAATTGGACGTTTCACCTCATCGCGCTGCGCGAGAAGAACGATCCGGTTCGCACCCAGCCTTCGCCGGAGACTTCCGCCGTCGCCGGGCCTTCCTCCTTCGCAAGGCCTACGGAGGACAGGTTGGCGGGACAAGACGGCTCGCCCCCCACCATGAAGGGAATGGCGTCCGGTGGAGGGCGCTGCGCCGTCAGCGCCAATCGGGAAATTGGCGGCGACAGCGCGCCGCCCTCCAGGACGACAAAGCGACGCGCCCAGCCCCGCCCCGCCAAAGCCTCGGCGACGGCGGGCGGCGCGAAGTGCGGCAGCCTTCGCGGTCGCGCCCTACCTGCGGCCGGCGTGCGAGAACGAGAACGAGTAGGAGAACGAGGATGAGAGCCAGACCGGTACGGTCTGGTGGGGTAATGCCCCATGGGAGCGATGGCCGGGGTGTGGTACCGTACGGGCATGAACCTGGTACTTCTCATCGTTGTTCTGCTTCTATTGTTCGGCGGCGGCGGCTTCTACTTCGGAGGGCCGGTCATTGGCGGAAGCGGGCTCGGACTCGTCCTGTTGATCTGCCTCATCATCTTTCTGATGGGCGGATTCCGGACCAGAGCGTAGCGCGCCCGGCGCACGCTCCGCCGGCGGCTTAGGTGTAAGGTTGACGTGATGGCCGGCACCGGGGGTCTGTAGGGCGCGTGTCTTGCACGCGCCGCCCCGCGACTATCGAGTTATCGGCCGGCGCAAGTCGCCGGCCCTACAATTGTAGGGCGTGGTCGCCCGCCTTTGCCTGGGCTATGGCGGGACAAGGTGGCGCGGCAAGGAACGGGCTGGCCGCTTCGCATCCTTCGCGGCTTCGCGCGAGAAAATGATCTGGCTCGCGCCAATCCAGCTCACGCGAAAACGCGAAGTGCGCGAATGATTCTCTTTGTGATGGTGGGGCAGGGGCTTGTCCCCGCCGGAATCCGGAGTCGGCGCCTGCCCCTCGGCAGGCTCGGGGCCCTGAGCTTGTCGAACGGGCAAGTCAGGCGCCCTGCATTCTCGATGTAGGGCCGGTGGCTTGCACCGGCCGCGGCGGGCAGACTCTCCGTTCCCTTCGTTTCCTTCCGTGAGAGAAAGAGTAAGAGAAAGATCCAAGAGTTAGGTCGCGAACGGCGGGGTCGGCGACCCCGCCCTACAACGGCGAAGGCGGGATCGAGAGAAAGAGAACGAGCAAGAGAACGAGAACGAGCGGGCCGGTCGGGGCGTTGACTCCGAACTCCAAACGCCAAACTGGCCTACGACGACAGAGCGGCGCGCACCCAGCCTTCGCCGGAGGCTTCGGCACGGCAAGCAAGGTGCGGCCCTACGGCGGCGGATTTGGCGGGCATAAAGCCCGCCCCACCAAGGCTCGATTGCAGAACTCCGGCCTAGGGCGCGGGCTCACGGCGACGACGGAGCGGTTGCCTGGTTCAGAGCTGCTGGCGCAGAAGCCCCGCGACTGAATCGAACATCTTCCCGATCATCGACCGGTCCTTGAAATCCGCCCGCGTCATCTGCCGGGAGACACTCTTGTCGCCCTCGAAGACAGCGACCTGTTCCGCCGCAAAGACAGGGTCGTAGATGTTCAGGTTGGCCTCGTCGTTCAACCGGAAGGATCGGTTGTCGAAATTCGTCGAGCCCACCGACACCCAGATATCATCCACGATGAGCACCTTGCAGTGGTAGAGCGACGGTTGGTATTCGTAGATGATCACGCCGGCGTCGAGCAACGCCGCCCAGCGCGAGCGGCTGGCGCCCTGGACGATTTCCGAATCCGTATTGGGGCCGGGCACGATGATTTCGATCTTCACGCCGCGTTTGCGCGCCGTGACCAGCGTGTCAATCGCCAGGTCGTCCGGCACGAAATAGGCCGCCTGCAGGCGGATGTTCTTCTCGGCCGAGGCGATGGACAGCAGATACATCAGGCGGACGCTTTCGCTGCCCTCGCCGCGGGAGCTCTTGAACACCTGCGCGCGTGAGGGGCCCAGCTGCGTGAGTTCGGGATAATACGCGCTGCCGTAAAGCACCTGGGCGCGCGTCTTGATCCAGTTGTCGCCAAAGGCCGCCTGCATCTGCGCAACCGCCGGGCCTTCGATCTGGTAATGGGAATCGCGCCAGTGGTCCTTGGCGGTGCCGTCGCCCTCCCAGTCGTCGGCAATGCCGACCCCGCCGGTGAACCCGATCCGGCCGTCCACCACCAGCAGCTTGCGATGGGTGCGATTGTTCAGGCGGGACAGATTATACCAGTGCAGCGGATGATACCGCTCCACCTCGACGCCCGCGGCCTTCATGGCCGTCAGGAATCTCCCGTCAATCTTGCCGGTGCCCAGCCAGTCCAGCAGCACATGGACCTTCACCCCGGCCTGCGCGCGTTCGCACAAGGCATCCGAGAATTTCTGGCCGATGTCGCCCGACCAGTAAATGTAGGTTTCGAACGTGATCGAATTCCGGGCGCCGCGGATCGCCGCGAGCATGGCCGGAAATATCTGGTCGCCGTTTTGCAGCGCCGTGATCCGGTTGCCGGGCAGGATCGCCGGGCCGAGCAGCTGGCCCATGCTGCGCAGGAACTGCGGATCCTCGACGGAAAACCGGTGCTTCAGCTCGTAGCGGATTTGCTTCTCCCGGATCCAGGGAAGGCCGAGAAAAAGGCCGAGAATGCCGGCGGCGAAACCAACAATGAGAAACAAGCCCCAGCGTTTTTGGAGCTTTCGCGTCCGGTTCTTTGCGCCTGGGAGCGATGCGCTCATGACTTGCCCACGCTTCAAGACTACCGTCCGGAAGGCCGCGGCGGTATGGGGTGAACGCCTGACAGCGGCATGCCGGCGGCAGCCGCCGTTGGTTCAGGTGTCTGGAGCGGCGACCCGGCCTCCGCCTAGCCTGCGGCGCGGCAGGCGCCACCGTCGCCGTTTCGGAATACGCGACGTGGGCGTCGCGTCCCCAGGGGATCCAATCCGGCGGTCGGGGCATACCTACGTGTCGGCGGGCATTCCGCCTTCGCCAAGCCTATGGCGGACACCTAGGAAGACAGGGTGGCGGGCATAAAGCCCGCCCCACCGGGGAGGTGGATGTCGGGCCTGATGGTGGGGCGGGGTTTATCCCCGCCGGAATCCGGAATCGGCGCCTGCCCCTCGGCAGGCTCGGGGACCTGAGCTTGTCGAACGGGCAAGTCAGGCGCCCTACATTCGATCGATGTAGGGCCGGTGGCTTGCACCGGCCGCGGCCGTCGAACTCTCTGTTCCCTTTGTTTCCTTCTGTGAAAGAAAGAGGAAGAGTAAGAGAAAGATCCAAGATGTAGGGAGCGGGCGGCGGGGTCGGCGACCCCGCCCTACAACGACAAAGGCGGGATCGAGAGAACGAGAACGAGAACGAGGCGGCGCGCCACGCAAGGTGCGGCCCTACGACGGCGGATTTGGCGGGC
>CAZKDK010000237.1:0-5693 GCA_964551145.1 uncultured Opitutaceae bacterium
AATATTCAGGTCATTTCGCAGCGCATCAAAGACTGCGTCAAGACACGTGCTCGGTAGCTCCGCCGTATATGAGCTAAATCGTTGGACGAATCCTTCCTTCGCGCGGTCCAGGATCGCCAGCGCCTTTGCCGCAGCGTGGAGCGAATCCATGGTGAGATTGAGCTGCTTCCGCGGATGTCCCGCAAGGAGGGCGTAGCGCACGGCCATCGGCGAGAAGCCTTTCGCGACGAGGTCGTCGAGGGTGTAGAAATTGCCGAGGCTCTTGCTCATCTTCTTCACGTCGACGAGCAGGAATTCGTTGTGGTACCAGTGGCGCGAGAAGGTGTGTCCGGAGCAGCCCTCGCTCTGGGCGATCTCGTTCTCGTGGTGCGGAAAGAGCAGGTCGATGCCGCCGGCGTGCAGGTCGATCGTTTCGCCGAGATGCTTCCGGCTCATCGCGCTGCACTCGATGTGCCAGCCGGGCCGGCCTGCGGCGGCGCCGTGCGGCCCTGGCCATTTCACGTCGCCGTCCTCGTCGGGCTTGTAGGCCTTCCACAGCGCGAAATCGCCGGCGTCGTCCTTGTGATCGTCGTCGGCCGCGGTGACCGTCGCCTTGAGCTCGCGCTCCTTGACCCGCGAGAGCGCGCCGTACCGGGGGAAGGCGGCGATCCTGTAGTACACCGAGCCATCGGGGGCGACGTAGGCGAGGCCTTTCGCCAGCAGCTCGTCGATCATCGCGACCTGTTCCGGGATGTGGCTGGTGGCCGTGGGCTCCACGTGGGGCGGATCCATCGGCAGGATGTTCAGCGCCCGGCAATCCTCGTGAAACTTGTCGGTCCACTTCTTCGTGATCTCCGCGAGCGGGCGCTTCTCCCTCTTCGCCTGGGCGATGGTGCGATCGTCAACGTCGGTAAGGTTGCGGACGTGCTTCACCTTGTCCGGGCCGAATTCCAGCTCAAGCAGACGTCGGAGGACGTCCTGGATGAGGAAGGTGCGGAAATTCCCGATGTGCGCCGGGGCCCAGACCGTCGGCCCGCAGCAATACATGCGGAAGACGCCGTCGGGGTGCGAGGGCTGGAGCTCGCGCAGTTCCCGGGTGAGGGAGTCGAAGAGTCGGATGGCCATTTCGGAAAGGGATTCGGAGGTTGGGGCGGAAAGAGGGGTTTGGCAAACGTCCTCCTGCGCCCAGGCGCTCCGGAGGACCGGCGCGCGGCCCGGCGGCGGCAAGCCAGGCGCGCCCGTTACCAGGCACAAGCAGTCGTCGTTCGGGTGGAAACCCGATCCTCAACAGCATTGCAGAACCTGGGGACGACCAGCAACATGGCGGAAGCGGATATCGTAACACGGGCCCTCCGGAACACTTCAAGTTGGAACTGATGCACGAAAGCGGCGACGTTCGGGCCGCCCTCTTGAGACGCCTCCGAGGTGTGAATGCCTTCCGGGCGCTGACGTTCGGGAGCTGTCTGGCCGCGCTGGCGCCGGGCGGCGCGAGGGCGGCGGAACCGGCGCCCCGCACGATTCCGATGGATCTCCCCGCGGCTCTTCCTGCTGCGTTGGCCGCGGCGAAGGAGGCAGGGATTCCCACCGATCGATCTATCGCGATGGCGGGCCGCCCGCTGCTGCACGCAGGCGATTTCGTGGCGGCCGTCGTGAGCGTGCGCGAAGGACAGGACCTTACCCAATGGATCCTCAAGCTCACGGTGGACGATCTGACGGAAGCGGAGAAGGCGCTTCCTCCGCTGAAAGAAATGGATCTCTACACGTCCGTGGGAACGCATTTTCATTTTTCCGGCAGACGCGCCGCGATCGATGTAGACCTCATCGGACCCTTCGCCAGTCGGACGTCGGATTCGGCGCATCAGCTGCCGGTGGGCGCCCGCCAGCGGAAACGCGTGCTGGTGAACGCTGACTATCTGGGTTTCGGGCTGGATCGCGCCTGCGAGGCCATGATCAGCCTGCGCGAAGCGGTGGCCCGCACCAACGACCGGCGGAAATTCGACTATCAGGTCGGCGCCAAACCGTTTTCTCCCGACCGGGTCCAGGCCATGGCTCCCTTCGCGCGGGAGATCGGCCTGACGATGGAACGGGAGCGCGCGATGTTTGGCGCCGGGCTCGCCCTTCCAGAGTTCCTGCGACTGATCATCAAGACCCCGGGTCTGCAGGACATTCTCCAGCAAGTCGTCGAGGTTTCGTGGTGGTCGGTCATTCGCAAAGGCGGGAAGCTCAAGCCGGGCTTCCAGCCCCACCCGCAGACAATCCGCCGGATGCCGCCCGCGCAGGCGGGACAGGCGCCGAAATACGAGTTTCCGCTGACGTTCACGTTGAACCGCAAGCCGGCGCTGGAGTGTTGCCTGATCGTTATGGAACCGATCCCGCCGCTCGCGGCCTCCGCCGGCGTGATCGCAGTCGGGGCGTGCCGACCGGATGGCGCCGGTGCCCGACTTACCATCGGACTGTTGGCCGCCCGGCCGGGTGCGGAGGCAAAGCCAGCGGACCCGCCGGGATCGGCGGCCGGAGGGTAGGTGAATATTGGGCCTGTCACGCCAGACCGCGTGTGCTATTCTGTCGCCCTAAAAATGACCACGGATTTCAGACTGGATCTCATTCATCGGCCGCGGCGGCTGCGCCGCACCGCCAGCCTGCGCGCGCTGACCGAGGAGACGGTGCTGCGTCCGCAGGACTTCATTGCGCCGCTGTTCGTCGCCGACGGTTCGGGCCGGCCCGAGGCCGTGGCGTCGATGCCGGGCGTGTTCCGGCTCAACCTGTCTGATCTCGCCCGGGAATGCCGCGCCCTGCACAAGCTCGGCGTGCCGGCGGTGGCGCTCTTCCCGTCGATCAATCCGAAGTTGAAGGATGCCGAGGGTTCCATCGCCCTGCGCGAGGACGCGCTGGTGCTGCGCGCCGTGCGCGCGGTTAAAAAAGCGGTGCCGGAGCTGACGGTGATGACCGACATCGCGCTGGATCCCTACACGACGCACGGCCACGACGGCGTGCTGACGGCCGACGGCGGCGACGTCGACAACGACCGCACCGTCGACATTCTCTGCCGGATGGCGGTGCTGCACGCGCGCGCGGGAGTCGATTTGGTGGCGCCGTCGGACATGATGGACGGCCGGATCGGCGCGATCCGCCGGGCGCTGGACGCCGCGGGTTTCACGCATACCGGCATCATGGCCTACTCGGCGAAATTCGCGTCGGCCTATTACGGGCCGTTCCGCGACGCGGTCGGCAGCGCGCAGGCGGCCGGCACGCACGGGCTGAGCAAGGCCACCTACCAGCTCAACCCCGCGAATCGCCGCGAGGCGTTGATCGAGGCGGCGCTCGACGAGCAGGAGGGCGCCGACATCCTCATGGTGAAACCGGCCGGACCGTACCTTGACATCATCCGCGAGGTGCGCAACGCGACCAACAAGCCGGTCGCCGCCTACCAGGTGTCGGGCGAGTACGCGCAGATCCACGCCGCGGCGAAGCTCGGGTGGCTCGAACTCGGGCGCTGCCGCCGCGAGTCGCTGCTCGCGATCAAGCGGGCGGGGGCCGACATGATCCTCACCTATTTCGCCCGCGACATGGCGGCGGAACTGGCCGGGTAGCCTCCGGACGGCGCGGCCCCGCCGTCGCCGCCGGCCGGATCGCGCCGGAGACAAGGCTTTTTTCCGGACTCCCGCACCGGTCCAATATTCCCCATGCCCTACCGCGCGCTGCTTTGGGACAACGACGGGGTCCTGGTGGACACCGAGAGTCTGTACTTCGCCGCCAATCGCCGGGTGCTGGCGCGCCTTGGGGTGGAGCTGACCGAGGAGCTCTATTTCGAGCTGTTCCTGGCCCGGTCGTCCGGTGCCTGGCACCTGGCCGCGGAGCGGGGATGCAGCGAGTTGGAGATCGCGGCCTTGCGGCGCGAACGCGACACGATCTATGCCGGGTTGCTGGAAACCGAGCCACTGGCGATCGACGGGGTGGCCGGGGTCCTGCGGGACCTGCAGCCGCATTTCCTCATGGGCATCGTGACTAGTTCCCGGCGGGACCATTTCGAGGCGATTCACCGCCGTACCGGGTTCCGGGAGTATTTCGACTTCGCGCTGACCATCGAAGACTATCCCCGGAGCAAACCCGCGCCGGATCCTTATCTGGCGGCCATCGCCCGCGCCGGGGTGCCGGCGGCGGAATGCTTGGCGATCGAGGACGCCCCGCGCGGCCTGACCGCGGCCCGCGCTGCCGGGCTCGATTGCTGGGTGGTCCCCACGGCCCTTTCGCGGCGCGCGGATTTCTCGGCGGCAACCCGGATCCTGACAGGCGTGCGCGAGGTGGCCGCCGGTTTGCTTGGCCGCTGACCCGCGGGTCGGGGTCCGGCCGGGACGGCGGCTGCGGCGCCGGAACTGACGGTCTATGGATGTCCGGCGACCGCCTGCTGCAGGTCGGCGACGAAGGCGTCGACGTCGGCCTCCCGGGTGTCCCAGGAGCACATCAGGCGGTAGCCGTGGGCGCCGATGAAGTTGTAGAAATGCCAGCCGCGGGCGTGCAGGGTCTCGGCGACGGCAGCGTCCATCTCCACGAAAAGGGCGTTCACCTCGGGTTCGACGAGGATCTTGACCTGCGGGATTCGGCGCAAGGCGGCCGCGAGTCTCCCGGCCATCTGATTGGCGTGGCCGGCGCAGCGCAGCCAGGCGCCCTCCTGGAGCATGCCGACCCACTGGGAGCTGAGGAAGCGCATCTTCGAGGCGAGCTGGCCGGCCTGTTTGCAGCGGTAGTCGAATTCGCGGGCCAACTCCCGGTTGAAGAAGACCACGGCCTCGGTCATGTTCATGCCGTTCTTGGTCCCGCCGAAACAAAGCACGTCGACGCCGGCGCGCCAGGTGATGTCGGCCGGCCGGACGCCGCCCCGGGCCGCGAGGGCGGCGGCGGCATTGGCAAAGCGGGCGCCGTCCATGTGCACGGCGAGCCCGTGCCCCCGGGCGATGCCGGTGAGGGCCTTGAGCTCGTCGACCGTGTAGAGGGTGCCCCATTCGGTGGATTGGGTGAGGGAGAGGGCGCGCGGCTTCGGATAGTGGATGTCGGTGCGCTTGAGGATGACGCGCTCGACCTGGGCGGGATCGAGCTTCCCGTTGGGGCCCGTGGCGACGAGGATCTTGGTGCCGTTGGAGAAGAACTCGGGAGCGCCGCACTCATCGGTCTCGACGTGCGCGTAATCGT
Source organism: uncultured Opitutaceae bacterium (assembly GCA_964551145.1). Taxonomy (GTDB): domain Bacteria; phylum Verrucomicrobiota; class Verrucomicrobiia; order Opitutales; family Opitutaceae; genus Fen-1467. The sequence goes on from CAZKDK010000237.1 coordinate 5,167, forward strand.
GGCAGATCACGCTGTGGTAGCTCTGGCAGAGCGAAGCCAGGGAGAGGGAATTCGCGGCGGTGCCGTTGAAGACGAAGTAGACCTCGCAGTCGGTCTCGAAAACCGTGCGCAGGAGATCGCAGGCGCGCCCGGTCCATTCGTCGTTGCCATAGGAGGGCAGGCGGCCCCGGTTGGCCGCCTCGAGCGCGGCCCAGGCTTCGGGGCAGATGCCGGCGGTGTTGTCGCTGGCGAAGACCTGGTTGGCGGCGGGCGGGCGGTTGCGGTCGGCCGCCGGGGAGTCAGTTGAGGACGACATGCCTCCAAGGAATCAATTTCCGGCGCCGAGGCTAAACTATTCTGCGGGGCCTGCCCCTGAGGCCGGTCTTGCGCCCGTCCGGACCACGCGTTTCGCTAGGAGGCATGCCGGAGCCGGCCATCAATCTCTATCTGGTTGGTTTCATGGGCACGGGGAAGACGACCGTGGGCCGCGCGATCGCGCAGCGGCTGGGCTTCCAGGCGCTGGACAGCGACTACGAGATCGAGCGGCT
>CAZKDK010000238.1:0-5676 GCA_964551145.1 uncultured Opitutaceae bacterium
GCTGATGAACCTGTGCGTGAACGCCCGCGACGCCATGCTCGACGGCGGCACGCTGACCCTGGAGGGGGAGAACCTGCTGGTGGACGACGGGTTCGTGCGGGTCATGCCGCAGGCCCGGCCCGGACCGTACGTTGTCTGGCTCGTCGCGGACACGGGGGTGGGCATCTCAGCCGAGAATCTCAGCCGCCTTTTCAGCCCGTTTTTCACAACCAAGGAGGTCGGCAAGGGGACGGGCCTGGGGCTGGCCACCGCGATGGGGATCGTGCGCAACCATGCAGGCTTCATCAAGGTGGAGAGTCAGGAGGGCCGGGGAAGCCGGTTCCGCGTGTACCTGCCGGCGCTGCCGGCCCAACCGGCCATCGCGAGCGAACCGCTGGCGGCGCCACCGCAGGGACAAGGCGAGGCGATCCTGGTGGTCGACGACGAGGAGGGCGTCCGCGTGACCACCAAGCAGATGCTGGAAGCCCACGGCTACCGGGTGTTCGTCGCAAGCGAGGGCAGCGCGGCTGTGACGCTGTTCGGGCGGCATCAGGGCGAGATCCGGGCGGTGCTGACCGATCTGATGATGCCCGTGATGGATGGGGTCGCGTTGGTGCGGATCCTGCGCCAGATGTCCCCCGGAATCACCGTGCTGGCCACCACCGGGGTGATGGAAACCGCGAAGACCACGGCCGTCCGGCAGCTCGGTGCGTGGGCCGTGATCCGCAAGCCGTTTTCCTCCCATCAGCTGTTGACCGAACTGCGCGCGGCGCTCGACGGATGCGCCAGCCCGGCCGCGAGCTCCGGCAGCAACGGCCCCGTCTAGGGCGGGGCGCCGGCCGGTCTCCGCCGGGACCGATCGCTGGGGCGGATTTGCCTGCGCCGGCGGCAGAGTTTTTCATGGAAAAAGCGGGGGCGGAGCGCCATGTTACGCCCTTCACGCGGAATTTCGGCCCCCCATGAAAGGCATTCGTCTTCCCCGTTGGCTGCGTGTCGTCGTCTGGACCCTGGTGGTCGCCCTGGGCGTCGGGTCCCTGGCGGTGCTGGCCCTGTCGCGGCGGGAGCCGGTGAGCGCCCTCTGGCTCGTGGTGGCGGCGGTATGCACGTTTGCGGTGGCCTGGCGTTTCTACAGCGCGTGGCTGATGGCGAAGGTGCTCACGGTCGATGAGCTCCGCGCGACCCCGGCGGTCGTGCGCGAGGACGGCAGGGACTACGTGAAGACCAACCGCTGGATCGTTTTCGGGCACCATTTCGCGGCGATCGCGGGGCCGGGACCGCTGGTCGGGCCGGTGCTGGCCGCGCAATTCGGCTACCTGCCGGGCACGCTGTGGATCCTGATCGGCGCGTCGCTCGGCGGTGCGGTGCACGATGCGATCATCCTGTTTTGTTCGATCCGCCGGGGCGGCAAGTCGCTCGGGCAGATGGTGCGCGAGGAAGTCGGTCCGTTCGCGGGCCTGCTGGCGCTGGTGAGCATCATCGCCATCATGGTCATCCTGCTCGCGGTGCTGGCGCTCGTGGTGGTCAACGCGCTCGCGGAGAGTCCGTGGGGCCTCTTCACCATCGCGGCTACGATGCCGATCGCGGTCCTGATGGGCCTGGGCCTGCGCTACTGGGCGCCGGGCCGGGTCGGCCTGATCAGCGTGTTCGGCTTCGTCGGCCTGCTGGCCGCGGTGGCGGGCGGCCAGTGGCTCCACGGCACCGATCTCGGCCGCTGGCTGACCCTGGAGCGTTCCACGCTCGCCTGGTGGATCATGGGCTACGGCTTCGTCGCCTCGGTGCTGCCGGTGTGGCTGCTGCTCGCGCCGCGCGACTACCTGAGCACGTTCATGAAGCTCGGCACCGTCGCGCTGCTGGGCGTCGCGATCGTGCTCCTGGGCCCGATGCTGCGGATGCCGGCGCTCACGCGCTTCATCGACGGCACCGGCCCGGTGTTCGCCGGCCCGGTCTTTCCCTTCTGTTTCATCACCATCGCCTGCGCTGCGGTGTCCGGGTTCCACTCGATCGTGGCCTCGGGCACGACCCCCAAGCTGCTTGCGCGGGAGTCGGACATCCGGTTCATCGGCTACGGCGGCATGATCACCGAGATGATCGTCGGCATCATGGCGCTGATCGCCGCGGCGGCCCTTGAGCCGGGCCAGTATTTTGCCATCAACATCCGGGGCGACATCAACGCCGTGACCCAGCAGGTGACCGCCCTCGGCTTCCCGGTGACGGCGGACCAGATGCGCGACCTGGCCCAGTCGGTCGGCGAGATCACGATGGTCGGCCGGACGGGCGGGGCGCCGACGTTCGCCGTCGGCATGGCGCACATGTTCGCGGGCGTCCTCGGCAGCAAGGCGGCGCTCGCGCTCTGGTACCATTTTGCGATCATGTTCGAGGCGCTGTTCATCCTGACGACGATCGACGCGGGCACGCGCATCGGGCGCTTCCTCGTGCAGGACCTGCTCGGGTACGTCTGGCGCCCGCTGAGCGAGACGCGGTCGACCCTGGGCAACTGGATCGCGAGCGGCGCGTTCGTCGCCGCCTGGGGCTGGTTCCTCTACCAGGGCGTGGTCGATCCGCTCGGCGGCGTCAATTCGCTCTGGCCGATCTTCGGGGTTGCCAACCAGCTCCTCGCGGTCATCGCGCTCGCGCTGGGCACGACCGTGCTGATCAAGATGGGGCGGAAGCGGTACGTCTGGGTGGCGCTCGGGCCGCTCGTCTGGCTGCTGACCGTCACCATGACCGCGGGCTGGATGAAGATCTTCTCGGACGATCCGCGGCTGGGCTTCCTGAGCGCGGCGGCCGGCCTGGAGGCGAAGGTTGCGACCGGGGGCACGGCGGCCCAGCTCACCGAATGGCACCGGCTGATCTTCAGCAACCGCGTGGACGCGCTCGTCACGGGCGCGTTCCTGGTCTTGGTGGCGCTGGTCGTCCTGGCGTCAGCGCGCGTCTGGGTGCAGCTGCTGACGGGGCGCCGCGCGCTCGACCTGCACGAGGAGCCCTACGTGGCCCTAGCCGCCGCGGCATCGCCCAAATAGCCGTTCGCCCCGCGATGATGTCAACCAATAGTTGACATCGACCGGTGCGGCAAACGTGCCGCTTGACAGCGGCAGTATTGCCGCTATGTTCGGGATCATGACCACGGCAGTCCTGGATCGGCTTTATCGGATCCCGGGTTCGCAGCTGGTGGGCCGGCTCAACGCCGGGCTGCCCGCGGCGATCTTCCCGGCGCTGGCGGCGCGGTTGCACCTCCCGGCCAAGGTGTTGGCGAGCGCGCTCGGCCTGAGCGAGCGGACGCTGCGCGCCCGCAAGCGCAAGCTCACGGCGGACGAGGCCGAGCGCAGCTTCCGCGCCTTCCGCGTGTTCAAGCGGGCGGCCGCGGTGCTGGGCGATGAGGACGAGGCCCGGGCCTGGATCAGCACCCCGCAGCGTGCGCTGGGGGAGCGGAAACCCCTCGATCTGCTGGTCCGCGACGTGGGCGCGGAGGAGGTCCTCAACGTCCTGGCCGCGATCGACGACGGGGGCTATCTGTGATCCTTTTCCGGATCGCGCGGGCGGCGGACAACGCGCCGGCGGCGGCCTTCAGCGGCCTCGGCGCGACCCTGGCGTCCCATCGCTGGAACTGGGCGCGGTCGCACCTGCGGGCGGTCTACTGTTCCGACAGCCTCCCGCTGGCCTGCCTCGAGGTGCTGGTGCACCTGCGCCCCTCGCCGCGGGTCTTTCCACGCAGGGTGTACTACGAGATCGAGATCCCGGATGGGCAGCTGGAGCGGGTCGCGCCCGAGCGTCTGCCGGCCGGGTGGGACCGCGCGGTGCCGGTCGCGGCCACGCGCGACCTGGGCACGGCGTTTCTGGAGCAGCGGCGCGCCGTCGGTCTCATCGTGCCCACCGCCATCCTGCCGCTCGGATTCAACGTCGTGGTGAACCCGCTGCATCCGGCCTTTTCGCTGCGTTGGGTCCGGGGGCCGTGGGCGTTCCGCTTTGACGGACGCCTGGAGTGAGCGCCGCGGGGACGGCTAGAGCGCGGCGATGGAAGCGGACAGGATCTCGCAGGCGCGGGCCACGGCGTCGCCCTCGTGCGCCGTGCTGAGGAAAGCCGTTTCGTAGGCGCTGGGCGGCAGGTAGACGCCGCGGTCCAGCGCGGCGTGGAAGAAGCGGGCGAACAGCTGGCGGTCGCCGGCCAGGGCGGTGGCGTAGTCGCGCACCGGTTCGCCCGTGAAGAACACGGCGAACATGGATCCGATCTGCGGCACCTGCACGGGCAGGCCCTTGCGGCGCGCGGCGGCCAGCACGGCGTCGCGCACGGTCCGGCCGAGCGCGTCCAGGCGCCTGTAGGGATCGGTTTCCTCGATCAGGCGGAGCGCCGCGATGCCGGCGGCCATGGCGAGGGGGTTGCCGCTGAGCGTGCCGGCCTGGTAGACGGGTCCCAGCGGCGCGAGCCGGCCCATGATGTCGGCCCGGCCCCCGAAGGCCCCCACCGGCAGGCCGCCGCCAATGATCTTGCCGAGCGTGGTGAGGTCGGGGGTCACCTGCGCCAGCTCCTGCATGCCGCCGCGGGCGAGCCGGAATCCCGTCATGACCTCGTCGAAGATCAGCACGGCGCCGTGCGCCGTGCAGAGGTCGCGCACCCGGCACAGGTAGCCCGGCGCGGGCAGGATGAGGCCGACGTTGGCGGGGCACGGTTCGAGGATCACCCCGGCGATCTGGCCCGGGTTGGCGGCGAACGCGGCCTCGAGGGCGGCCGGATCGTTGAACGGCAGCACGACCGTTTCCCGGGCAAACGCGGCCGGCACCCCGGCGCTGTCCGGATGGCCGTGGGTCAGCGCCCCGGAGCCGGCCTGGATAAGGAGCGAGTCGACGTGGCCGTGGTAGCAGCCGGCGAACTTGATGATCTTGTCGCGCCCGGTGAAGCCGCGGGCAAGCCGGATGGCCGACATGGTGGCCTCGGTCCCGCTGTTGCACATGCGCACCTGGGCGATCGACGGCACGAACCGCGTGATGAGCTCGGCCATCTCGACCTCGGCGGGGCACGGCGCCCCGAAACTCGTGCCGTTCTCCAGCGCGGCGGCGATGGCGGCCTTGATGCGCGGGTGGTTGTGGCCGTGGATGGCCGGGCCCCAGGTGCAGACGAAATCGATCAGCTCGCGATCGTCGACCGTGACCAGGGTCGCGCCCCGCGCCGCCTTCACGAAGAACGGCGTGCCGCCGACCGAGCGGAAGGCGCGCACCGGCGAGTTGACCCCGCCGGGGATCAGCCGCAACGCACGTTCGAACAGTTGCTCGGAAGTGGTCATGCAATCGCTAGCTGACGTATTTCTGCACGATGGGAATCCGCCGGCCGACGCCGAAGGCGAGGGGAGTGATCTTCAGGCCGGGGGCGGCCTGCTTCCGCTTGTATTCGTTGAGATCGACCTTGCGGGCGACGTCCGCGACGACCGCCTCCGGGTAGCCCTGCGCGATCAGGTCGCGGCGCGAGAGCCCCTCCTCGACGTAACCGCGGAGAATGACATCGAGCAGGTCGTACGGCGGCAGGCTGTCCTGGTCGACCTGCCCGGGCCGCAGCTCCGCGGACGGCGGCTTGTCGATTGAACTTTGCGGGATCGGCGGCTTGCGGCCGGCGCGGCGCGCGTCGTCGTTGATCCAGCGGGCGAGGGCGTAGACCTGGGTCTTGAACACGTCGGAGATCACGGCCAGCCCGCCGGCCATGTCGCCGTA
>CAZKDK010000239.1:0-5670 GCA_964551145.1 uncultured Opitutaceae bacterium
AGAATATTCCTGCTGCGCTTGGCGCGCTTTTCAGCGCGCTCAACACAATCGATCTCCAAAGCGCTTCCGAGACCGACTTTGCGGCACTCAACAGAGTTCTCTGGGTACTCGGAATCAACATCCCCATCGCCCGAAAGGTACCGCCTGCCTATCCTCCCTTGGTCGCGGTCATCGCTCAGAAAAGGTTGGAGGCACGGCTCGCCAAAGACTTCAAGACAGCCGACGCGCTGCGCCAAGAGCTGGCCGCGGCCGGCTGGTCGGTGCTCGATTCAAAGGACGGCTATACGCTGGAGCCGCTGAGAAAATAGTCTGTCTTCCTACTCGCTACCGGCTACTCACTACTCGCTACTTCTCATGATGACTCCGATCGAAGAACTCCGCCATTCCTGCTCGCACGTGCTCGCGACCGCGATGCTGCGCCTTTTTCCCGAGACGAAGCTCGACATCGGCCCGCCGACGGATTCGGGCTTCTACTACGACGTCGATCTCGACCACAAGCTGACGGCCGAGGATCTCGGGAGGATCGAGGCCGAGATGAAGAAGGTGGTCGACGAGAACCAGGCCTTCACCCGCAAGGAGGTGTCGCGCGAGGAGGCCACGGAGGTCATCCGGAAGATCGGCCAGGAGCGCTACAAGCTCGGCCGGCTGGCCGACATCCCGGAGGGCGAGAAGATCTCGTTCTACCAGAACGGCGAGTTCGTCGACCTGTGCGCCGGAACGCACGTCCGCTACACCAAACAGATCAAGGCCTTCAAGCTGCTGTCGATCGCCGGGGCCTATCACCGCGGCGACGAGCACAACAAGCAGCTGCAACGGGTCTACGGCACGGCCTTCCCCACGAAGGAGGAACTCGCCGCGTACCTGACCCAGCTCGAGCAGGCCAAGCTGCGCGACCACCGCAAGCTCGGCAAGGAACTCAAGCTGTTCGTCATCGACGATGCCGTCGGCCAGGGCCTGGTTCTCTGGCCCCCGGCCGGGGCGGTCATCCGGCAGGAACTGCAGACGTTCATCGCGGCCGAGCTGCGCAAGCAGGGCTACCAGCAGGTCTTCACCCCGCACATCGGCCGGCTTGAGCTCTACCGCACCTCCGGCCACTTCCCCTATTACCGCGACGCGCAGTACCCGCCGCTGATCGAGCGCGAGACGCTCGCGCGGCTCGCGGACGAAGGCTGCACCTGCGCGCAGCTGGCCAACCGGCTCGAGCAGGGCGATATCGACGGCTACCTGCTCAAGCCGATGAACTGCCCGCATCACATCAAGATCTACGCCTCGCAGCCGCGCTCCTACCGCGACCTGCCGGTGCGGCTGGCGGAATTCGGCACGGTCTACCGCTGGGAGCAATCGGGCGAGCTCAACGGCATGACGCGCGTGCGCGGCTTCACCCAGGACGACGCCCACCTCTTCTGCACCGAGGAGCAGGTGCCCGCGGAAATCATCGGCTGCCTCGCCCTCGTCAAGATCATCCTGGCGACCCTCGGAATGTCCGACTACCGCGTGCGCGTCGGCCTGCGCGACCCCGACTCGGCCAAGTACACCGGCGATCCGGCCAACTGGGACAAGGCCGAGGCCGCCTGCCGCGACGCCGCGAAGACGCTGGGCGTGCCGTTCACCGAGGAACCGGGCGAAGCCGCGTTCTACGGACCGAAGATCGACTTCATCATCCGCGACGTCATCGGACGCGAATGGCAGCTCGGCACGGTGCAGGTCGACTACAACCTGCCGCAGCGCTTCGACCTCTCATACGTGGGCGCCGACAACCAGCCGCACCGCCCCGTGATGATCCACCGAGCGCCGTTCGGCTCCATGGAGCGTTTCGTCGGCGTGCTGATCGAGCATTTCGCCGGCGACTTCCCGACCTGGCTGGCGCCCGAGCAGGTGCGGGTGGTACCGATCAGCGACAAGGTCGCCGACTATGCCCGGGACGTCGCCGCCCGCCTGAAGGCCGAGGGCATCCGCGTCACGCTCGACGAGCACTCCGACAAGCTCGGTGCGAAGATCCGCCGCGCCGAGGTCGAAAAGGTGCCGTATGCGCTCGTGATCGGCGCCAAGGAGGCCGAGGCCCGTTCGGTGGCCGTGCGTTCGCGCGCCCGCGGCGACGAGGGCGTGACTCCGGTCGACACGTTCGTCGCCAAGGTGCGCACCGAGGTGCAGACCCGGGCGTTGCCGGAGAAGAAGAAGCTATAAACGGTAAGCCGTAAGCTCCACGCGACCGGCTGGATTGCGGCGGTCCCGTCGGGGCTCCAGCCGGTCACTCCCCTAAAATGAGAAACGCCACCCCGGCAGGAGCCGGAATGGCGTTTCTCGAGGGTCGGTCTTTGCGGCGCTTAGGCGCGGAGCAAGCGTTTGAGGCCAGGAATGGCGACCAGGCCGAGGGCGAGCAGCACGAGCGTGGCACCGCCGTCGGGGACGGACTTGCGCTCGGTCGTGATCGTGAACGTGATCCCGTCGTTGTAGTAGTGGCAGTCGGGATCGAAACCCAGGGCGAAGTTGTTGCCGTTGGCGATGAAGGCAGACAGGTCGTCCACGAGGCCAAGGGTCGAGAAGGTGTAGGTTAGGTCGATGACATCTCCGCCCGGGCCACCGTGCGAGTCGTGGTAGGTGCCGATGTGCGCTTTGGCGCTGTAGGCCCAAGTAGCGAAATTGTCCGTCCCGCCATCAGCGTCGGTGTAGGTCACCAACTTGCCCGCAGGAGCCGCACCTTGTTCTGAGCCCGAATGGGACGGGTTGTCCGCCGAATCCAGCAGCCAGGAGTTCAAGTGCTGGTGAGGGTCGTTGTTCTCGTCCGCCGTCCAGTTGTTGATATTGTGGAAGGTGAGAACGGCCTCGGTGATGATCTGGTCCGCCGGGATGGTGATGCCGGAAAACCCCCAGGTGTAATAGCTCGAATGATCAAGATCGCCGAGGTCAGAGGGGCTGGGAACGAGAGTGATTGTGTCGGCCCGAATCGCGAGCGCCGATCCGACGATGGCCGCCAAAAGGAGTAGCTTTTTCATTTTGATGGGGGGTTGCGAAAACTTAGCAAGACCCATGCCTTTTTTTCATACACTCTTCCATGAGTTACGTAACAAATTGATATACATGTTATTAGATCTATAGATTACCGACATGGGTCCATAGCGGGCTCAGTACAAAGCCACCTATGTAGGATCCAAAGCCGACGTCTTTCGCCCATCATTGGACAGAACGCGATGTAACATATTCACATGCAATCGCCTATCAATGCCAACCCACGTGTAAGGAATTCCGACGCATTGCATCGCACAACTCCGCCATGCGGCACCACGCGGAGAGGGCCAACTGAGTCCAAGGCTGCCGTTCGGCGAAGCGTGCGCCCGCGACGTTGGGGCGAAGGCCAGCAAGCGCGGCCATGAGACCTCGTGACGGCCACACGCGGCTCCGCCTTTCGCCACCGGAACTTCAGGGGTTGGAAGCGACGCGGAACTCCCCGAACTCGGCATAACCGGTCTGCGCCGCGTCCTTCCGGCAGGTGGAAAAGAGGCCGACCTTCGCTCCGATCCAGCGGCCCGGTCTGGCCTGGAATTCGCCGACGACGGGTTCGAAGGCCAGTCCATCGAGGCTGTAGGCAAACCGGCAGCGTGCCTGGGCGTCGACATTCACGCGCAAATACACGGTGGCGCGGCCCGGGTTGAGCCCAACCGCTTCAAGCTCGGCCGCCCCGTCGCTGGCGTTTTCGCATATTGCCAGGACGAGACGCGGCCCCTGTCCGGTCTGGCGGAGGCCGATCCAAGCATAGCTCTGGCCGAAGACGATCAGGCCGGCCTGGTCCCCCTCGCCCACAGGAGCGAGCGTGAGACGCGTGGTGGCGGTGAACGCCGGGCCCGTGAACTTCTGCAGCAAAAGATTGGGTGCGAGCCAAAGATTGGGTCCGGAGGGAACGGGAACAGCGGCGAGCCGAAGAATGCCGGAGGCGGGAGAGAGCGAGGCCCACGCCTCCCGCGGATTGGCTGGCCACTGCCACTGCAGGCCGAGGCCGGCAGACTTGAAATCGTCGGAACAGGGAGGGGCGGCGGGCGGCTGCACAGCGAGCGCCGGCCGCCGGTACCCCAGCACCGGCTGTCCTTTGCCGTCGCCGTCCGGATCCTCGCCGATGACCGGCCAGTCATCGCGCCATCGCATGGGTTCCAAGTGAACGACCCGGCCATATGCTCCCCGGTCCTGGAAGTGAAGGAACCAGTCCTCCCCCGCCGGAGTGTCGACCCAGGCGCCCTGGTGCGGACCGTTGATGGGAGTGCTGCCCTGGTCGAGCACCACGCGCGCCTCGTACGGTCCGTGGATGTTCCGGGAGCGGAAGACCGCCTGATAACCCTCCGTGACGCCGCCGGCGGGCGCGAAGACATAGTAATAGTCGCCCCGCCGGTAAAGCTTGGGCCCCTCGATGGTGCGCCAGCCCGGCATTTGATCGCCGTCGATGATGACCGTGCCGTCGCCGACAGTCCGTTGTCCGTCAGGGCTCAGTTCGCGCAGGGTGAGCCGGTTGGAGATGCCCGCGCGGCTGCGCGCCCAGGCGTGAATCAGATAGGCGCGTCCGTCGTCATCCCAAAACGGGCAGGGATCGATCAGGCCCTTGCCGCCGCATACCAGCACAGGCTCGGACCACCTGCCCCGCGGATCGTCGGCCGTGATCACATAGAGGCCGAAATCGGGATCGGGATAGTAGATCCAAAACTTCCCGCCGTGATGGCGGATCGCCGGCGCCCAGACGCCCCCGCCCGGGCGGGGCGTGGCATAGTACTCCGGCGGCACCAGCCGGCGGAGCGCGTGGCCCACGAGCGTCCAGTTCACCAGATCCCGGGAGTGAAGGATGGGCAGGCCCGGAACCTGGTTGAAGCTCGATGCGGTGAGCCAGTAATCATCGCCGACCCTCACGACGTCTGGATCGGAATAATCGGCAAACAACACCGGGTTCTGGTACGTTCCGTCGTCGCGGGCGGCAACCCATGGAGTCATGGCAAGCATGAGAAGACCGACAAGAAAAGGTGCCCGGGAACGCGTGCGCCGGGAGGTCATGAAGGGTTGATTCGGGGTCCGGGGGCTCTTCATGGGACCAGCATTGCCCGGCGCTCCCCGGCACTCAATCCTTCGCGGCCGGCAGGTCCACCGTGAAGATCGCGCCGCCGCCGGGATCGTTGGCCACCGCCACCCGTCCGCCGTGAGCCTCGACCATCGCCTTGACCACGCTGAGCCCGAGGCCGAGGCCGCGCTGCGACCGGCTGTGATCGCCCCGGTAAAGACGCTGCCAGATCTTCTCCTGCTCGTCCGGCGGGACGCCCGGGCCGGTGTCGCGCACCACCAGGCGCACTCGTTCGTCGTGGCGTTCCGCCTCAAGCCGGACGGATCCGCCCGCCGGGGTGTACTTCAGGGCGTTGTCGACCAGGTTCGCCACCACCTGGCGCAGGCGGGTCGGGTCGCCCGGCACCTTCAGACCGCCGCCGGATGCGATCCGGATCGTGATCGACTTCTCCTCCGCCACGGGAGCGTAGAGCTCGGTCACGCTCTGCAGCAATCCGTCCACCGCCACCGTCTCCCGCTCCAGCTTCAGGACGCCGTTCTCCGCCGCCGAGATGTCGAGCAGGGTCTCGAGCAGCCGGCGGATGCGGTCGGTCTCCTCGATGCAATCGGCCAGCGCCTCGCGCGCCGCCGCCGGATCGT
>CAZKDK010000240.1:0-5627 GCA_964551145.1 uncultured Opitutaceae bacterium
TCCCGCGCGGCGGCGAGAGCCTCATCCGCTTCGTGGCGGAGAACGCCACCATGCCCGTCATCAAGCATTTCAAGGGCGTGTGCTTCGTCTACGTCGACAAGGACGCCGACCCTGCGATGGCCGAGCGCATCGTCGTCAACGCCAAGGCCCAGCGGCCCGGCGTCTGCAACGCCGCCGAGCAGCTCCTGGTGCACCGGGACGCCGCCGACGCGCTCCTGCCGCGGCTCGCGCGCGCGCTCGTCGACCGGAAGGTCGAGCTGCGCTGCGACGACGCCAGCGCCGCCATCCTCCTGCGCGCGGGGATCGCCCACCGGCCGGCGGCGCCCGCCGACTTCACGACCGAGTTCCTCGACCTGATCCTGGCCGTGCGCGTGACGCCGTCGCTCGAGGACGCGATCGCGACGATCAACCGCGACAGCTCCGCGCACAGCGACGCGATCGTCACGCGCGACGCCGCCGCGGCCCGGCGCTTCTTTGCCGGCGTCGACAGCGCCACGGTCTTCTGGAACGCCAGCACGCGCTTCAACGACGGCTTCGAGTTCGGACTCGGCGCGGAGATCGGCATCAGCACCGACCGTCTGCACGCGCGCGGCCCGATGGGCCTGCGCGAGCTCTGCTCCTACAAGTACGTCATCACCGGCACCGGCCAGTTGCGGGAATAGGCCGCCGCCCGCCGACCCGCTCGCGGCGAGCCGCTCCCGGCGAGGCGTCGCGACCCGGCCCCCGCCGACCGACAGCCGGGCCGGCGAAATAATTGCGAAATTCGCGCCGCGGCGGGGTTTAATCTGTTCGCCCGCCGGAATCGTCGGCAACCTGCGGACGAAACCTGGCTGCCCGCGCCGGTGTATTCCCTTTTCGGCGACGCCGGGCGCCCGAATCATCTGCCGCCCATGAAAATCGTCGGAGCCGAAGGTCTCGACGTTCACACCGTCCGTCAGGAAGTCGACCGGGGTGCCCGCTTCGTTCTCTATACTTATTGCGTCTCGCTCGTGCTCGTGACGCTCAAGCGTCCGTCGGACATCTATTTCGTCCCGGCCGGGCAGAGTCGGGTGGTCAAGGGACTGCCTTTCGCGTTGATCTCGCTGTTTCTCGGCTGGTGGGGAATTCCCTGGGGCCCGATTTACACGGTCCAGTCGCTGGTCAACGACCTGCTGGGCGGCAAGGATGTGACGGCCGAGATCCTGGCCTCCGCCGCGCCGACGCTCGTCGCCGCCGCGGCGCCGCCCCACTGAGAAACCTGTTGCCGCCGGGCAGCTTGGCGGCTGTCGTCTCGCTGCGGCCATCGCCGAGCCGCGGTGGTTGGTGCATCTTGCTGAACCACAGACGGCAACCTTTTCCCAAAACCCCCGTCTAATATCCTGATGCTGGCCCATACTTACAGTCTTGCCGGCGGTCTGGCCCTGCTGCTGGCGACCGCCGCGGCGGCCGCGCCCGACGCCCAGGAACCCGCCGCGCCCGAACCCGTGACGCCCGCCACCGCGTCCGCGGCCGATGCGCCGGCGGCCGCGGTCGCCCCGGCGCCAACGCCGCCAGCGGCCCCGGAAAACCCGATCGCAGCCCCGACGGCTCCGACGGCGGATCCTGCGGCGCCGGACGCCACGGCGGCGCGGCCCGCCCCCAGGGCGCGCCCGCGACTTTCGTTGGCCATCACGAGCCAGATTTCAGGAACGGTGCCCGCGTGGAAGCAGCCGCCGCCGGGTGCCCGGACGCCGGCCCGAACGCCGGCACTGCCTTCGGCGCCGGATGTCGTGCGGATGGCCCCGGTGATCGTGAATGGAACCCGGATCCCGAACGAGGCCGAGAAGGAATGGCGCACGCCCAAGGGCCGCGACGTGCTGCTGATGAACCAGTATCTCTCCTCTTTCGACCGCAATGTCCTCAACCGCTTCACGCTCCCGCTAATCGGGGTGTCGAACGAGGCGCGCGCCCGCATGATGTACGAGGAGGACAAGCGCCTCCAGGATCTCGGCTGGATCAACGCCCAGATCGCCCAGCTCAAGAGCGTCGATCCCGCCGCGGCCAAGGACCTGGAACAGATCCGCGACACGACGTTCACCCGGGAGGAACCGTGAATCTCCGCGCACGGCCGCTCGGAGGCCGTGCCACCCGATGGAGCCGCGGCGCCCTCGCCGCGGTTCTTCCTTCGACACGCGACCGGGGCGTCGCGTCCCCAGACTCGGCATGGGATCGCTCCGGCGCCAAATGACATTTGCCCAATCCCGCCGCTTCGGTTCTGATCCCCCGCCCGAAAGCGGATCGGACCTCGGGGGCCCGACCGGCTTCCGGTGACGCCGAATCCGACATGCCGCCCGCGCCGCGATCCTCCTCCGCCGAACTGCTCATCCAACGCCTCCGCTGGGACGATCTCGATCCCGCGCATCTGCGGCGGCTGGTGGAGATGGCGCGCGACGAGGACCTGGCCGGCCTCGGCCTGTGGCCCCGGCCGCTCCGCACCGGCGACCTCTCGACGGCCTGCCTGAAGACGCCGGCCCGGCCGGGCGCCGCGGCTCTCGTGGCCCGTCAACCGCTGGTGGCCTGCGGGCTGCGCCTCGTGCCGCTGATCCTGTCGGTCTTCGGCGGGCGCGCGGCGGCGCAGTTCGGCGCCCGCGACGGCGCGGCGGTGCCGGCGGGCGCGCGGCTGGCCACGCTGCACGGCGACGCGCGCGTGCTGCTCGCCGCGGAACGGACGATCCTCAATTTCCTCCAGCGCCTTTCGGGCATCGCGACCCAGACGCGTCGTCATGTCGACGCGCTGGGCCCGAGCCGCACGCGCCTGCTCGACACCCGCAAGACCACACCCGGCCACCGCATGCTCGAGAAATACGCCGTCGCATGCGGCGGCGGCTGGAATCACCGCCTCGGGCTGTTCGACCGGGTCATGCTGAAAGACAATCACCTGGCGGTCCTGGGAGCATTCCGCCCCGAGAACCGCAAGTCCCAGGTCCCAGGTTCCGGGTCCCAAGATCAGTCTGCGGCGCTGGCGGCGGCCGTGGCCGCCGCGCGGCGCCTGGCGCCGGAGGCCCCGGTGGAGGTCGAGGTGGACCGCCTGGACCAGATTCCCGGCGCGCTCTCCGCCGGCGCGGATGTCATCCTGCTCGACAATTTCACCGTGCCGCAGCTGCGCCGCGCCGTCGCCCTCGTCAGGGGACGGGCGTTCACCGAGGCGAGCGGGGGCGTCACACTGCGGACGCTGCCGCGGCTTTCCGGCCTCGGCCTGGATTTCGTGTCCACCGGGGCGCTGGTCCATCACAGCGTCTGGGTCGACATCGGGCTCGACTGGCAGCCATGACCGCGCCCGAACTGGTCATCCTGCGCGAGCTGCTGGCGCGTCCGTCGGATTTCGTGTCCGGCAGTGCGCTGGCCGGGAAACTGGGCATGAGCCGGGTGGGCGTCTGGCAGCACATGCGCCGGCTGCGGGCGCAGGGCTTCGGCTTCGACGCCGTGCGCAGCCGCGGCTACCGGCTGGCCCGGCAGCCGCCCGGCCTGAATCTCCTCCTCGTGCAGGCCCATCTGCGGCCGCGCTTCCGGCGGGCGGACGTCCTGTGCCTGGCCGAGGTCGACAGCACGAATGACGAGGCCGAGCGCCAGCTCGCGGCCGGCCGGCGCGCACCCTTTGTCGTGCTCGCGCGGCGGCAGACGCTCGGCCGCGGACGCTTCGGCCGCATCTGGCACAGCGCGGACAACGGCAATCTGTACGCCAGCTTCGCGTTCCGGCCCCGGCTCGAGCCCGGCCGCATGCAGACGTTCACCCTCTGGATGGGCGCGAACCTGTGCGAGCTGGTCGCCAATTTCTGCCGGGTCGAACCCGGCATCATCTGGCCCAACGACCTTTACTTCGGGGACCGGAAATTCGGCGGGATGCTCACGGAGGCGCGCGTCGACGCCGACCAGATCCGCGACCTGGTGTTCGGCCTCGGGCTCAACGTCAACAGCCCGCCCGGCTCCCTGCCGCCCCCGATCGCCGCCCGGGCCACCGCGCTGGCCGACCGCATCGGCCGCCGGCTCGATTTCAACCGTCTCACCGCCGCCATCATCGGCCGGGTTCTCTCGGCCTACGAACTGTTCGTCGAGGACGCCCATCGGGACACGTTTGCCGACCTGTGGAACCGCTTCGACCTCCTGCGCGGCCGGCCGGTCACCCTGGCGCAGGGCGGCCGGCGGATCACCGGCGTGGCCGGCGGCATCGACGACGAGGGCTCGCTGCTGATCCGCGGCGCAAACGGCCGCCCGCAGCGCTTCCGTGCCGGCGAGGTCACGCTGGAGCCGGGCTGACCGCCCCTGCATGTGCGCCGATGAACCAGCCCACCGGTCGGGCGGATCCCTGCCCCCCGCCGCATGAACCCTAGACCTGTCTCATGACCCTTCTTTGCATCGATATTGGCAACACCCACACGCACTGGGGCGTGGTGGCCGACGGCCAGGCGCGGCAGCTGCGCGCGCTGGCCACGCGGCAGCTCGACCATCCCTCCGACGGAATCGGCCCCGTGCTCGACCGCCTGGCGGCGGAGGAACCCGCCCTGGAAGGCGCCGCCTTCTGCTCGGTCGTGCCCGCGGCCAGCCGCGCGCTCGGGGACGTCTTCGCCGACCACCGGTTTGCGCACCCGATCTTCCAGCTCACGCCGGACAAGCGCCTCGGCGTGCCCCTGGGTTACCCCAAGCCGCAGGAGATCGGGCAGGACCGGCTCGCCAACGCCGCCGGCGCCCAGGTCGTCTGCGGGGCGCCCGCCATCGTCATCGATCTCGGCACGGCCGTGACGTTCGACATCATCACGCGCTCGCGCGGCTACGAGGGCGGCGTCATCGCGCCGGGCATCGACGTGATGCGCCGCTACCTGCACGAGCAGACCGCGCTGCTCCCGCTGCTCGACGACTCGATCGAGATCGCGGGCGCCATCGGCCGCTCCACCGAGGAGGCCATGCGCATCGGCACGGTCATCGGCTTCGGCGGGATGATCGGGGCGCTGCTCGACGCGGTCGTGGCGGAACTGGCCCGTCGCGGCGAGACGCTTCCAAAGGTGCTCGCCACCGGCGGTACGGCGGCGCTATTAGAGAAGACCCTGCATCGTCCCTTTACGATCGTGCCCGATCTCACCCTGCGCGGCCTCGCCGCCGCCTGGCGCCTCAACATGCCGCCCGCGTAACCCCCGGCCGCGCCGGCCGTCCCTCCCTCCTTCCCGCCTCGCATGCCTCCCGTCGACCCAGCCCCGCCGCCGCCCACGATCGAGGTTGAACACCTGGTGAAGACCTACGGGGGCGTGGCGGCGGTCAACGACGTCAGCTTCACGGTGCGGCGCGGCGAGATCGTCGGGCTCCTCGGCCCCAACGGCGCCGGCAAGAGCACCACCATGCGGATCCTCACCGGCTTCCTGCCGGCCACCTCCGGCATCGTGCGCATCTGCGGCATCCCGGTCGCCTCGCGCCCCGACGAGGCCAAGCGCCACATCGGGTACATGCCCGAGAACAATCCGCTGCCCGAGGACATGCGGATCAACGAGTACCTGCACTACCGCGGCCGCCTGAAGGAGATCCCGCGCGAGCGGCTCCGCACGCGCCTGGACGAGGTGCTCGAGCGCTGCGACCTCAAGCGCATCCGCCACCGCATCATTGGCAAGCTGTCCAAGGGCATG
>CAZKDK010000241.1:0-5621 GCA_964551145.1 uncultured Opitutaceae bacterium
GGAAGGAGGCGACACCGGCGCCGGAGGTCATCTTGGCGCCGGCCGCCGCGGTCGCAAGCCCCGGCTGCGCCGGGCCGGCGGCGCCGCGACGCCGGGCCCGTCACCTGCCCGCTCCTCTTCGCCGGCCGGCGCCGGACACGCCGGCGGCGCGGTCATCTGCCGGATCGTCACGATCACGAACTCGGCCGGCTCGAGGGGAGCGAAACGGACCTCGATATTCACCTCGCCCGCCTCGATGTCGGCCTGCGTCGTGGTGGTCTCGTCGCATCGGACCAGATAGGCGAGATCCGGCCTGGTTCCCATGAACGCACCGCGATCGAAAAGGCCCTGCATGAACGACTCGACCGCCGCACGAAGCTCCGCCCACAGCGCCGGCTGGTTGGGTTCAAAGGCCGCCCAGCGGGTCCCGCAGTCGAGGCTTTCCTCGAGGTACAGGGCCAGGCGGCGAACCGGCACGTACCGCCAGTCGGAGTTCGAGCGGGCGTCGCCGTCCAGGGTTCGCGCTCCCCCCACCGCGATCCCGCCGGGCAGCGGGCGCAGGCAGTTGACGCCCAGATCCGCGAGCTCGCCGGCTTCGCGCGTGTCCACCGCGCACTCAAGCCCCTGGACTCCCTGCAGGAACGCTTCCGGTCCCGCCGGCGCCTTCCAGATTCCCGCGCGGTCATCGGTCCGCGCAAACAACCCGGCGACCGCCGCCCCCGGCGGAGCGATGCGCGGTGTGCCCGGAGCGAGCGGATCGTCCATCCGCACCCAGGGGAAATAGACCCCACCGTAGCTGGTGCGCGGCAGCGTGCGGCTCTGCACGCACGCCGCCATCAGCGCCGGAGTCCGGGCATCGGCCGGCGCATCCGCGATGAGGAATGCCGTCCGCTGCCGGCAGGTGTCGGCCGCGGCGGCCAGCACCTCGGGATCCGCCAGCCCGGGCAGCACGAGCAGGTTGAAACGGTCGACCGCCGCCAGCGAATTCAGCCCCTGCAGCCACTGGCGGGTGTCCGCGTGCCGGGGCACGCGCACCGCCCAGCCGCTCGTGCCGCCGTTCAGGAAGAACTGGCGCACGGCGTACCCGAGCTCGCAATCCGCCGCCAGCCCGCCGAACTGCCGCTCGAAGTCGCCGACACTGTCGATCCGCACGGCGCGGTTGCACGGGCCGCGGCGCGCGGCCCCGATCAGGGCGGTGACGCCGGTCGCGACGCCCGCGATCGTCCGGGCGCCCGCCGGGCGTCCGTCCTCGTGCACACCGGATGTGGGGTAGCTGGTGGTCATCGCCGACCGGGCCCGTGCCCGCGATCATGTAACGCCGCCCGCCGCGAAAGGCAAACAGCGTCCGGAGCTTGCCTCGCCGCGGCGTCCGGCTATGCACCCCGGTATCGCATGAAACCCGCGACCCTGCTTCTGCCCGCCCTGTGCCTGTTCGCCTGGACGGCGCTCGCCCAGCCCACCCCGCCCCCCTCGATCGATCCGCGCTTCCGGCTGCCCGCCACCGACGTCGGACTGCCGGGCGCCGGCCCGCTGCGCCGCCAGGATTGGTTCCAGCAGCGATGGGCCGCGCGGCGCGGCGCCTGGGCGGGCCGCGTCGAACAGGACCAGCACGCGCTCGTCTTCCTCGGCGATTCCATCACGGACATGTGGGGCGACGACCTCGGCGGCAACTTCCCCGGCGTGAAGGTCGCCAACCGCGGCATCGGCGGCGACACCACGCGCGGCGTGCTCATCCGCCTGCAGGAGGACGTGATCGCGCTGCATCCCGCCGGCGTCGTCCTGCTCATCGGCACCAACGACCTCGCGGACGGGGCGACCCCGGAGGTCATCACCGGCAACCTGAAACTCATTCTGGCGGAGCTGTGGAAATCAGACCCCCGCATGCCCGTCGTCCTCTGCCAGGTGTTCCCCAGCTCCGCGGCGATGCAGCGACCCGCCGAGGCCATCAAGCAGCTCAACGCGCACTACGCCGCCGCGGTCAGGGGCGACCCGCGCGTGACGCTCCTCGAGACGTGGCCGCTGTTTGCCGACGCCGCCGGCGACGCGCCCAAGGCTGTGTTTCCCGACCTGCTGCATCCGAACGCGACCGGCTACGCCAGGTGGGCGGCCGCGCTCCGGCCCGTCCTCGCCACGCTCGGCTTCATGGAGAACGAACCCGACTGCTTCACGCCCGAGCCGGGATTCACCAGCCTCTTTGATGGCCGCGACCTCACCGGCTGGGGCTACCGGCCGATGTCGGAGGCGGAGATCGCCAGGGCGAAGCACGCGCTGGCCTCCGATCCGACGATCGGCGCGTGGCCCATCGTGACCGCGGCGGTCGCGTTCGACGGACGGACGGCCACCCCCGACGGGCGTTACGTCGCCCGGGCCGGCCGGCTGATCGTCACCACGCCGCCCGAGGGGCGCAAGATCCAGGCGCTCTGGACAACCCGCGAGTTTCCGCGCGATTTTGTCCTCCGGCTCGAGTTCCGCGCCACGCCCGACACCGACAGCGGCATCTTCATCCGCGGCGTCCAGCTGCAATGCCGCGACTACCTCCTCGCCGGCCCGTACAAGTCGCTGAAGTCGTACCGTCCGCAGGACTGGAACGAGATCGTCGTCACCGTGAAGGGCGGCACCGCCCTCTGCACCTGCAACGGCGAGGTCCTCGAAGCGGCGATGCCGGTGCCCGCGACCGGACCGATCGGCCTCGAGGGCGACCGCGGCCAGATGGAATACCGCCGGATCCGCATTCAAGATTTGTAGGAGCCTGCTTGCCGGCGATTCATCGGTCCGGATGGAGCGGCGACGCTCAGGACGCGGCCGGCACGAGCACGAGCTTCAGGCCCCAGTCGTCATCGGACGGCAGGGCGGGCAGTTCGATCCGCCCCGAGTTGTCCGCCTTCACGGGCGACCCGCCCGGCTTTGACCACTCGCCCGTGCGGGGATCGAACCACTGCCACTGGTAGCTGCCGTAGGGCACGGCCCCGCGGATCACGTCCGCGGCCGGGCACCCCTTCTCGAAGTAGGCGAGGAAAAAATCCTTCGCCGGCGTGCGCGCGCAGTAGGCCCAGCCGGTGTAGCCCTTGATGCCCTGGGTCGCGTGGGGCAGGACCAGGTTCGCGTCGGGTTCCAGGTCCTGGTACCGGCGCCCCTCGCAGAAGGCGAATGCCCTCAGATGCCGCAGCTGGTTCGCGGAGTTCCACTGGAACGCCTCCCACATGGCCGGCGACGAACCCTCCTCGGTGTCCGCGCCCCAGATTCCCTCGGCGCCGTAGATGTGCCCGCCGAAGCCGCCGGAGAGGAAGCTGCCGTAGATCCCCGAGCGCACGTAAAGGTCGTCCAGGGCGGTCCCGCCCGGGGCGCCGTACCGGTAGGCCGGCGTGTAGCGTTTGTCGGCCATGCCGGAGTAGTAGGGCTCGCCGTTCAGGGCGGGCCGCGGCGGCGAGGCATGGAAGATTTCCGTGAGATACCAGTAGTATTCGTGTTCCCGGCCGTTGCCGATCTGGTGGAAGGTCAGCCAGTGATTCTCCGCGGGCCCGCCGAAATTCACCAGGCTCGACACCGAGGAGTTGCACGACACGAGCGTGCCGAACGGCGGCGGTCCGTACCTGGCGATGACCTGGTTGCCGGCCTCGTTGAGCTGCCGGGTGCTCGCGGTCAGCTCCGGCCAGTCGTAGTGCACCGGGCTGAACAGGGCGTTGTTGGCCTGGTAGCGGCTCCAGACGTACTGGACATAGCGGCTGTAGGAATCGGGCCACGGATAGTACTTCGCCCAGCACGCCGTGAGGTCGCGCCGGGCGACCTCGATCAGCGGGATGAATCCCTGGGCGTTCAGGTAGTCGATCTTCCGGTCGAGGTATTTGAAATACTCGGGGTTGATGCGATCGACGTCCGGAAAGACGCTCTCGTAGCCGGGCACCCTGCCCGGGAACAGGAACGCGCGGCCGCCCTCATTGGCCATGTCCTTCGCGCGCCACCGGTCGCGCGGCCGATGGTTCGCAATGTCCCCCTGGTTCACCCAGGCGGTGCGCACGCCGAGGCTCGCCGCGCGGTCGAGCCAGATCTCCCACGGCTTGCCGTCGTCGGCCCAGTTCGGAAACGCCGCGATGATCAGGACGCTGTTGTATCCCTGGCTCCTGCGCAGCCGCACGTAATCCTTGAAGCCAGCCGCGGGCCCGATCGGCCGCTCGCGGTCATCGTCGGTCCACCGGAAGCGACCGGTGGCGGCCGCGTACCAGGTGTCGCCCAGCAGCAGGAACGGCGTGCCATCGGCATATTGAAACGCGTGGCCGTTCGGCGTCGGCCGGATGAGGCCGCGCCGCAGCGGATTGCCCTCCGTCTCCGCCGAGCTCCAGGCCACCGCCGTGAATTCCCCCCTCTGGTCGTTCAGGCCGGCGTCGTCCTGATTCGAACCGCTGCGCCACGTCCACCGCCCGGGCTGCGTGGCCAGCACGCGCACGCGGTAGACGTCCCCGCCGTCCCAGAACCCATAGCAGCGCCGGTCGAAGCCCGGACCCTTCAGATCCACCCAGATCACCACGCTGGTGTACGGGTTGGCGTAGGTGTTCCGGGCCTGAAAGACCATCTCCACCTTTTCCCACACATGCACCTCGGCCCGGAGCGGGCCCAGGCCGAGGGCCGCGCAGAACCACGCGACGCAAAGCCGGGTTTTCATGGGCTGGATTCTTCCGGCAACCGGGGCCCGGCGTCAAATGGGAAGCCGCCCGCCCCCACGCGCCCCGCGCCGCGCGAAAGGATGGCCGGCGCGCGGTTTCCTGCGTCCTTTTTCCGGTTTCCCCGTCTACCTGGATGAACCCACGTCATGGAGACACCGCAATGAACCTCCTCCTGCAGCAACTGCGACAACTCCCCCACCGGGCTGCGCGCATCATCGAGCGCAGCGCGCCCTATCTGCTCGCCGGCGATCCGTCCCGGCCCCCTCCGCCCGCCCTCTGGCTCGACGCCTGGCGCCAGCTGAACCCCCGCGACGACGGCCCGGCCGGTCCAGCGCCCGCCCGCGTGCAGCCGGGCGCTCTCGTCTGCTGCCCCCACGGGGCCTGATGGCCGCGCGACCCGGGTTGCGGCGCGGCGGGCCGGCGGTCACGGTTTCCGCACCGCCGCCGGCCGCACGATCTGCAGCCCCGCGCGCGCCAGCCGCCAGTCGAGCTGGAAGTCGGTCACCACATAGAGGTGGGCCAGCACGATGAGCCAGAAGACGAGCTGGTAGCTCGCCTTCGAGCTCTTGTGGCGGAGCCGGCGCTGGGCCAGGAACGCGCCCGGCCACCCGCCGATCAGCTCGGCGAAATGCAGCATGACCTCGGGCACCCGCAACTCCCCGTCACGCGCGCGCTGTTTGTCCAGGGCGTAAAGGCCGTAGGTGGTGACGCTCACCACGATCCAGAGCATCCCCAGCAACGGGGCGTTGGCGATCGGCGCCAGTCGCCGGAGCGCGAGCACGGGGGACGCCACGAGCGCCAGCAGCACCACCAGGTGCCAGACGCGGATGCGACCGCTCGCCCCGCGGCCGGCCGCCGGCCGCGCCTCCGTCACCGCTGCCTCGTCCGTTCCCATGGTGGATGACAGCCGCCGCCGGGCGGCCTAGAATCCCGGATACGCCACCTTGTCCTTCGGATCGACCGTGATGATGCCGCGCCGGATGA
>CAZKDK010000242.1:0-5574 GCA_964551145.1 uncultured Opitutaceae bacterium
GCCCGGACCTCGTTGGCATCGTCCTTGAAACGGCGGAGCGTGCCCACGCGGCCTTCGAACAGGGACTCCTTGCCGCGCCGCACGCGGGCCGGGGCGTTGCGGATGATCTTGCCCTCCGTGACCAGGCAGCCGGCGGCGAATCCCTTGGCCACGGGGAAGAGCTGCCGCACCTCGGCCGCGCCCTGCTTGATCTCGCGCAGCTCGGGCTCGAGCAGGTCCGCCATCATGTTGCGCACCTGGTCGCCCAGCTCGTAGATGATCTCGAACGACTCCAGGCGCACGCCGTGGTGCTTCGCGAGCGGCGTGACACCGTTCTCCAGTTTCGTGTTGAAGCCGATGATGACGGCGCCGGCCGCCGCGGCCATCTGCACGTCGTTCTTGCTGACCAGGCCGACCTCGGCCGAGACGATCTCGAGCGAGACCTTCTGGCTCTTGATGCCCTCGAGCACCTGGCGCACGGCCTCGACGGACCCGGAGACGTCGCACTTCAGCACGATCCGCAGCACCTTCGCCTGGGAGGCGGCGATCTCCGCAAAGAGCTTCTCGACCGAGACCTCCTTCGGCTTCGAGTCGATCGTGGTGACCTCCTTCCGGAGGCGCGCCTGCTCCTCCTCCGCCAGCCGCTCCGCCTCGCGGGCGTTCTTCACCGCGGTGAACACCGCGCCGCTGTCCGGCGTGCCGGACCAGCCGATGACCTTCACCGGGGTCGACGGGGGCGCCTCCTTCACGGCCTCGCCCCGCTCGTTGAACAGGGCCCGCACCTTCGCGAAATGCGGTCCGCAGACGATGGCGTCGCCCGTCTTCAGCGTGCCGCGCTGGACGATGACCGTCGCCGAGGGGCCGCGGCCCACGTCGATCTGCGACTCGATGATGGCGCCGGCGGCCGGGGCCTTCGGGTTTGCCTTCAGCTCGAGCACGTCCGCCTGCAGCAGGATGTAGTCGAGCAATTCCGTGATGCCCTGGTCCTTGATCGCCGCGACGGGCACGGTGATCGTCGTGCCGCCCCAGTCCTCGGGCGGGATGCCCCGATCCTGCATCTGGGCCTTGACCCGGTCGAGGTTGGCGCCCTTCACGTCCATCTTGTTGACCGCGACGAGGAGCGCGACCTTGGCGTTCTGGGCGTGCTTCAGCGCCTCGTCGGTCTGCGGCATGAAGCCGTCGTCGGCCGCCACCACGAGGACGGCGATGTCGGTGACGCTGGCGCCGCGCGCGCGCATCTTGTTGAACGCGGCGTGGCCCGGCGTGTCGAGGAAGGTGATCTTGCGGCCCTTGAACTCGACCTGGTAGGCGCCGATGTGCTGGGTGATCCCGCCCGCCTCGCCGGCCGCCACGTGGGCCTTGCGGATCGCATCGAGCAGGGAGGTCTTGCCGTGGTCGACGTGGCCGAGGATGCACACCACGGGGGGCCGCGGCTGGAGGGACTTGGACTCGTCCTCCACCGGCTTCGCCGCCGTCTCCTTGACCGGGACGGGGGCGGCCGCCTCGCCGCGATGCTTGATCTCGAGCAGGCAGCCGTGCCGCTCGGCGATCTGCACCGCGACGGACTCCTCGATGCTCTGGTTCATCGAGGCGAAGATGCCCATCTCCATCAACTCGGAGATCAGCTTGAAGGGTTTGAGCCCCAGGGCCGTCGCGAAGTCGCGGACGATGACCGGCGGCTTGAAATGGATGATCTTCACGTCACCCGCCGCCGTGACCGCGACCGACGGGGTGCTCACGTGCACGGGGATCGGGGGAGCCGCCAGCGGCCGGGAGACCGGGGGCGGCGCGCTATGCGCCGCGGCGCCCGGAAGCGGCGGCGGGGACGCCGGAGCGGCGACGGCCACGGGCGTGGAGAACAGCGGCAGCGCCGCCGGACGCGACACGGGCGGAGGGATCGGAGGGGCCGACGGCGCCGAGCGCGCCGGGGGCGGAGCCGCCACCGGCCGCGGGGCGACCTGCGGCCGGCTGGTCACCGTCGGGGTCACGCGCATCGCGGGAGCAGCGGCGGGACGCGGAGCCGGGAACACGACCTGGGGGCGGCTGGCCTTGGCCAGCTCCTCCTTTTCGCGCGCAATGTCCTGCGCCGATTTCACGAACACGCCGGTGGGCAGGCGGGTGGTGAAGGTCGGCGACTTCTCGGCCGGCTCGCCGGCCGCCAGCGCCGCGGAGGATTTCACCTCCGCCGTCGCCGCCGCGGCCTCCGGGCCCGCGGATGGCGCCGGCGCCGGTGCCTTGGCGCCGAATTCCTGCTCGAGCGCCTCCGCCGTGATCTTGTCGACCGTGCTCGAGACGGTTTTGACGGGATAATCGCGCCCCTTCAACAAGGTCAGCAGCTCCTTGTTGTCCATGCCGATTTTCTTGGCGAGTTCGTGGAGGCGGATGCTCATTCAGGTGCGTTGGCGAAGGGTCGGAAAAAAGGCCCGGGTGGCGTGGGCTATTTCTGCTGGGTGGCGGTGAAGGCGGCGACTTTCTGGAGGATTTCCTCGGCCTCCGCCGGGGTGAAGCCGGCGCCCACGAGGTCGTCGCTCTCGACCCCGTCGAACAGCTCGACGGAGGCGAAGCCCGCGGCCACGAGGCGCTGGGCGACGGCGTCGTCGATGCCGGGGATCTTGGCCAGCCCGGAAGCGGCCATCCCCTTCTTCTCCTCGAGCGTCGTGGCGACCGTCTGGAGCTTCATGATGTCGAGCTTCCAGCCGATGAGCCGCGACGTCAGGCGGGCGTTCTGGCCCTTCTTGCCGATGGCCACGGCGAGGTCATCCTCCGAGACCACAATCCCGACGCGGCGGTTCTTCTCGTCGATGATGATGTCGCGCAGCACGGCGGGCTTGAGCGCCTCGGCGACCATCTCGCGCGGGTCGGCGAAATAGCGGATGATGTCGATCTTCTCGCCCCCCAGTTCGCGCACGATGGATTTCACCCGCGCGCCGCGGGCTCCGACGCACGCGCCGACCGGATCGACCTTGGGATCGATCGTGGACACGGCGATCTTGGTGCGGTAGCCGGGCTCGCGGGCGAAGGCCTCGATCTTGACCGTGCCGTCGGCGATTTCCGTGACCTCGAGCTCGAACAGCCGGCGCACGAACTTCGGGGTGGCCCGGCTCAGGATCAACTCGGGGCCGCGGCTGGTGTTCTCGATCTCGAGCAGCAGGCAGCGGATGCGCTCGCCCGGGGCGTAGTCCTCGCCCGGAACCTGCTCCTTGCCCGGCATCATGGCCTCCGCCTTGCCGAGGTCGACGAAGAGGTCGCTGCGCTCGCGGCGGCGCACGATGCCGGTCACGATGTCGCCCACGCGGTCCTTGAAGTCGTCGTAGATCCGCTCCTTCTCGAACTGGCGGAGCCTCTGCATGATCGCCTGGCGGGCGGTCTGCGCGGCGATGCGCCCGAGGTAGGACGGATCGATCTCCTTCTCGATGACCTCGCCGAGCTGCACCCCCGGCTTCAGGGGCTGGGCCTTTTCGAGATGGATCTCCGTCTTGGGGTTGCTGACGGAGTCGACGACCTTGAGCAGGGTCCAGGCGTGGAGCTGGCCGGTCTTCGGATTGATCTCGATCTTGATCTCCTGGCCCGAGTTTATCCCTTTTTGCGCCGCCGCCTTGATGGCGTTGACGATCGCGCCGATCATGTCGGCACGGCCGATCCCCTTCTCCTTTTCCATGTATTCGAGGACGGAAAGGATTTCGCTGCTCATATGAATGGCTTCGTAAGAAAAAAAAAGCGGGCCAAAGGCCCACTTCTTTACAAAGTGAACTTGATTTCGCGCAAGGGTGTTATTCGGCCCGGATGATGTCAAGTCCCAGTCCCAGACGGGATTTGCGCAGGTGGTGCCCGGACCCCGGCGATTCCGCATTTGCCGGTCCAATCGCGTTTTGACATCGCCCCGACCCACCCTAGTGTGCCCGGTTGCTCCGATGCAACAACTGCATGCCTATTGGCGGATGAGTTACGTGGAGGCCCTCAAGTCGCCCATGGACAGCAGGCTATTCCTTGAATTGCCGGCACTGGGCGACGACCGGGCCGCTCTGATTCTGCACCGGAGCCGCTTCACCTACCTGCTCCTGAACCGGTTCCCGTATAATCCCGGCCACCTGCTGGCCGTGCCATTCCGCGCCGCGGCCGACCTTCCGGACCTGAAGCCCGCCGAACGCGCCGACCTCATGGACACCATCGTCCTGGCCGAGCAGGTGCTGCGCGCGGCGGTCAAGCCGGACGGGTTCAACATCGGTTTCAACCTCGGGACGCCCGCCGGCGGCAGCATCACCCATCTCCACGCCCACATCGTCCCGCGCTGGAACGGCGACAACAATTTCATGCCCGTGATCGGTCAGACCCGCGTGCTGCCCCAGGCGCTCGCCGCCACCTACGACCGTCTCCGGGGAGCGCTGGCGGGCGTGCTGCACCCGCCGCCGCGGGCCGGCGCCCACGCGGGGCGGCGCCCATCCCGGAAGACCCCCTGAGCCCGCCGGGCCCGCCGCGGGCCCCCGCCATCCAGACCCTCATCGTGCCAGCCAAGACCCTTTACTACCAGAACCCCCGTCACCTGCATCAGCTTTACTGCGGCCGCCCGGAGAATCTCCTGGCGGTCGAAAAGACGTTCAACGTGCACCTGGCCACCCGCGAAGACTGGCTGAAGATCGAAGGCGACGATGCGGGCATCGCCCGCACCGAGGGGTTCTTCAGCTTTCTCAACGAAGGGCGCCAGCAGGGCCTCACCCTGCGCAACTCGGACTTCACCCAGCTGCTGGACGGGTTCGCGCGCGGCGACGGCGCCGAGCTGCGCTCGCTCTTCTCAGAACCGGTGGTCCTCACCACCAGCCGGAAGAGCATCGTGCCCCGGACGCTCGGCCAGAAGCGCTATCTGCAGGTGATCCGGCAGAACCCCGTCGTCTTCGGGATCGGCCCGGCCGGGACGGGCAAGACCTACCTCGCGGTCGCGGCGGCGATCTCCGCCCTGCTCAAGAACGAGGTGCAGCGCATCGTCCTGACCCGCCCCGCGGTCGAGGCCGGCGAGGCCCTCGGCTTTCTCCCGGGCGACCTGCGTGAGAAGATCCTGCCCTACCTCCGGCCGCTCTACGACGCCATGAACGACATGCTCGACGCAGGGGACGTGGCGCGTCTCGTCGAGAAGGGCGTCATCGAGATCGCTCCGCTGGCCTACATGCGCGGGCGGACGCTCTCCGGGGCCTTCGTCATCCTCGACGAGGCGCAGAACACCACGCCCGAGCAGATGATGATGTTCCTGACCCGCCTCGGCGACGACTCGCGCATGATCGTGACCGGCGACATCACCCAGATCGACCTGCCCCGGTCCACGCAATCCGGGCTCCTGCAGGTGAAGCACATCCTCGCCGACATCGAGGGGATCGAATTCCACTATTTCACCGGCGCCGACGTCGTGCGCCATCCGCTCGTCCAGAAGATCATCGAGGCCTACGACCGCTTCCGCCATCCGATCACCTCCGGTCGCGAAGAGGCGGAGGACCGCGCCTGACGCCGCCCATGTCCCTCTTCCCCCGATTCAAGCTCATGCGCGGCGGCGGCGCCGCCGGCCCCGGCCGCCGGCGCAAGACCGTGCGCACCTCGGCCGCGGCCGAC
>CAZKDK010000243.1:0-5567 GCA_964551145.1 uncultured Opitutaceae bacterium
TTCATCAACTGCTCGACCTCGCCGCACGTCAGGTGCAGGTAGGCGGCGGCTTGCGCGAGGTCCAGGGTCCGATACGGCATTGGCGGCCAGTCTAGCCGAATCGGGGCCGGCCGATCAATAGCGGGTTCGCGGGCTCCGGCGACCGCCGGCGGGTCGCGACACCGATGGGCGCGGGCGGCCCGCGGCCCACGGTTCCCGTCCCCTGGGAAACGGGCGGCCGGACCGCGCGCGGGCTTTCCGGATTGCCTCGTCCCGCCGGCCCGCGATGCTGGACCGTTGCGGCCGCACCCGCATTCCGAACCCATGTGGACCAAGACCTACGGCAAGACCGGCCATGCCATCTCGGTGATCGGCTTCGGCGGCATGCGCTTTCCCCATCCGGCCGATCTCGACGGCAGCGCGGAACTCGTGCGCTACGCGCATGCGCGGGGCATCAACTATTTCGACACGGCCCCGTACTATTGTGACGACCGCAGCGAGGAGATCTTCGGGCGCGTG
The DNA here is from genome assembly GCA_964551145.1 of uncultured Opitutaceae bacterium. GTDB lineage: Bacteria > Verrucomicrobiota > Verrucomicrobiia > Opitutales > Opitutaceae > Fen-1467. Next base: position 499 of record CAZKDK010000243.1, read on the forward strand.
TTGCCCTCGCTCCCGCGCGGTTCGTTCTATGTCTCGACCAAATGCTCCGAGGCCGACGGGCGCAAGCTGACCGCGAGCCTCGAGCGTTCCCTCCGGCGGCTGGGGCTCGACACCATCGATTTCTTCCACATCTGGTGCCTGCTGCGGGCGGGCGACCTCGCCGAGCGCATCGCCGGCGGCGCCGTGGCGGCGGCCCTGCGCGCGAAGGAGGAGGGCCTGATCCGCCACCTCGTCGTCTCCACGCACCTGGCTGGAGGCGACATCGCCACCGCGCTTGCCTCGGGATACTTCGAGGGAGTCACCCTGGGCTACAACGTCCTCAACTTCCCCTACCGCGCGGCCGCGCTCGATGCGGCCGTGCGCCAGGGCGTCGGCGTGGTGACCATGAATCCGCTCGGAGGCGGCCTCATTCCGCGCAATGCCCAACGCCTCGGGTTCATCAAGAGCCCGGAGGACCGGGATGTGGTCCAGGCGGCGCTGCGGTTCAATGTCTCGCAGCCCGCCGTCACCTGCGCGCTCGTGGGCTTCGCCGGCACCGCCGAGATCGACGAGGCCGTGGCCGCCGTGGCCGACTTCACGCCGCATCCGGCGGCCCATATCGCGCGCATCCAGGCGGACCTCAGCGCCAGCTTCGACGGCTTCTGCACCGGCTGCGGTTACTGCCTGCCCTGCCCGGCCGAGCTGGAGGTGCCGAAGCTGATGGATGTCTACAACCAGAAGATCCTCGATGGCACCGACGCCGCCATGCGCGACCGCCTGAAATGGCACTGGAACCTCGCGCCCGACGTGGCCGCCGGCTGCCTGCAATGCGGCGACTGCGAGAAGGCCTGCACCCAGCACCTGCCCATCCGCGAGCGGATGGCCGCCATCGCCGCCCTGGCGAGCCTTTAGCCATCAGTCCGGCTGCCACGCGCCTGCTCGTTCTTTGGCCGTTTGCTGGGACCAAACGCGCGCTGACCCGCGCAGCGCACGGTCACTGACGAAGTCGACCTTGAGTTGCCCGGTGCCTGATTATCCCCAATCGGCCTCACGAGAAGCCGCAAACCTGATACCCCTGGCCCGAACCCTCCGGTGAAACCGTCGCGGCTCGTGAGAGCTCTGACCTACACTGGTCAGACCGAGAGAGCCGCATCTTTAGGAGCCTCACAGGGAAGATCAACCGTGACGCTACTCGTCTGCTGAAGCCGTTCCTTGGATCATCTGGGCGGCGTCACGATAGACGAACGGAACCCAAAACAGAGGATCATCGTTGGTGCCTCGGGGCTCGAAGAATCCGATTTCAACCAAGTCGTTCGCATGGCGGCGGGTTTCTTCGGTGGTTGTCCCCCAGATGCTGGCCAGCGTGTCAACATGCTGCAACGTATGTTGGCCCTGTAGGCGCTCAATCAAGGGCTTCAGGCGAGGATACTCGGCGTAGACCGTTTGCTGAAGACGAGTTCGCGAAACTTCGGGAAGAGCTTCGCGTATGGCCTGCCGGCTGATGAGCGTGCCTGATTCGTCTTCGTCTGTTCCGAGTTCGAGACGTTGGAGCTGATTGTCTCTGGCGGCGTTGAGCAGATGGATGATCTCTCTCGGAGCCGGCTGTCTCGTGCCGTCCTGGGTCCGTGTGATCATCCACATGATGGATTTCGGCTTGTTCGGACCTGCATCAATCTGCTGCGGAAAGACGCGGTAGAAGAAGGCTTCCTGCTTGGCTGCCGAGGCCCGGACCGCTGCCGGATCGACCCCGTAGTACTCGCAGATAGCCGAGTTCTTGAGTAGACGGTTGACAACTAGGTTGAGCAAGGTCCTGGGCTCCCATCGTATCGTGACGCTGTTCGTGATATGGCTCGCTTCCCGGAAGCCCTCCTCGGTGATGCGTTTCCAGATGTCGGTTCGAAGGAAGATCTTTGGGACGACGTTTGGCAGCGAGCGCATGTCGAGATAAACGCGGAAGAGCGCCCTGAGGGCGTTTTTCTCTAGGTCCGTGTTATCGGCGAAGGCTACATCGAGACGATCGAGCACCAGCCAGATCGTTGATCGCGATACGGCGAGCGCATCGTTACCGTATTTCAAGAGCCTATCGACCGACGTTAGGTCGGGGCGGTTGATCGGCGGCTCAGCAAACACGATCTTGCCCGACACTCCTTCTACCGCTCCGGACAATTGATTGAGCTGGACTCCGGCTTCGACGGCGGCAGGCGGGCGGAAAACGTGCCGAACGTAGGCCCGAACGTTCTGGAGTATTTGCGCGAGCCCACCGGAAGCAGCGATGAGATGGGCTTCATCCAGGATTCGGCGCAAGTTCCGGGCAGGTTCGTTGTCGATTTGGTAGTCTCTCAGACTTGCCTGAATAAGAGTGGCGAAGTAAAGCTTCCAAAGTCCTTGGAATTCAGGTTCGGAAGTCGGCGGGTCGGTTTCGACGGTTCGAAATGCGGGTTGGCCTCGCGGCTCTTCGGCAGGCACCAAAATAACGCCACGACCGTAAAAGTCCACCTGGTGCTCGGTCATGAGGAGATAGATCGCGCTCTTGCCCGATCCTTTCGGGCCATAGATCGTGTCGACTTCTCCGTTGAAGACTTTGCGCCACTGCTCCGTCTGCACGAAATAGGCGGACAGGTCATTTGTCTCCTCCTCGGCGACCCGTTTCCCGAAGTTGCTCGCCCTAAGAACGTCGGTCGGATTCATGTGAAGTGCATGGGTAGCCCGGAACACGATTCAAAGGAAGCTGAAATTCTGTGGCACCGCCGCTAGTATAGGGCCGATCCTAGGCGTCAAACTTCGCACCCTGCCTTCGTTACCTAACAGCGAAGCGAGCAGCTCGCGCAAATCGCCAGGACGCCATGGATTCGAGTATCCATCATTCGTTGAACCACAAATCCACCAAGAGACAGAGCGCTCCTCGGACTGCGACGATCTTATCGGAGGATCCGGATCCGTAGCTGCCGGATCTTCCGGCTGGCACCTTTGTGTGAGGCCGATTGCCCAGTAATGGCCCGGTTGGCGATCGGGCACATAGCGCCCCGAGTCTGCCAATCCTGACCGCTGACTTCTGACCGCTAACCTCTGATCGGTCACCTAGCCCCCGGCCGGATCGGGGCCTTCGGCAAGTTGGCCAGTATGCTACAGAGGCGACCGTTGCCCTCCACTTTTGGTTTCGACACAGCCGCGCTTGCTCAGGCGCGGCACCGAGCCATAACGTGGACCCGGTGACCCGATGAAAACCCTTCCGGAGTTTCTGCACGGCGACCAGTTCGCGAAACACTGCGGCATCGAGCTGGTGTCGGTCGGGCCCGGCCGCGCCGTGACCCGGATGGCCGTGCAACCGCGCCATTTCAATGCGATCGGCATCGTCCAGGGCGGCGCAATCTTCACGCTGGCCGACTACGCCTTTGCCGCCGCCTCCAACTCGCACGGCACCGTGGCGGTGGGCGTCAATGTCAGCATCACCTACCTGAAATCGGCGGATTCCGGCGTGCTCACCGCCGAGGCGCGCGAGGTATCGCTCAATCCGAAGCTCGCGAGCTACGCGGTCAACGTCACCGATGCCTCCGGCGGGCTCATCGCCGTTTTCCAGGGCCTCGTCTACCGCAAGAGCCAGCCGATCGAAGCCGCGTCGCCCGCGTGACGGCGGGAGAAGGGGCCGGTCAGTTGAACGCGCGGCGGCGGTGCGCATGGTAGCGGCCATGCCATCCACCGCCGATACGAGCAGGGAGCGGTGCAGGGAGCGCTCGCGAGCCTCGGCAGCCTGGCGGGCGTGGTCGGCCCGCCGCTGGCGGCGTGGAGCTTCGGCGCGTGCATCGCGCCGCGGGCGCCGCTCCATCTGCCCGGCGTCGCCTTTTTCGAAGCCGCGTTCATCGTCCTGCTGGCGCTCGCCCTGGCCCTGCGCGCGATGCGCGCAACCGGCGGCGAACTCCGCGCCGTGTCGTGAGCCGCCTTCGCCGCCGGCGGAGTCACCGCCCCGTGTGGCCGAATCCGCCCGCGCCGCGCGCCGTTGACTCGAGCACGTCGACCTCGACCGCGGCATACATCTCGACCCGGTACACGCCGATCTGGGCGATCCGGTCGAATCAGCGGCCAGTTCTCTTGCCAATTCCGATCAGATAACAGGTGCTAAGAAGACGGGGCGCAGTCTTGAGCTGACTCCCTTACGAGCCGAGATCGAGCGTTCGCAACCTGAAGTAGCCGATCGATGTTTTCGAGGCACAGCCGCGACCACGACTCGTATTCGGCAATGTTTTTGATTGCATCAGCAATTGGAAGAAATTCGGGCGATACGATCCCTTTTCGATACCCAATGGCTTGCTCGCTCGCAACTCGGACAATGTGCACCACGCCGAAATGCACGTATCCGACCTCTGTCGCGTCATCGTTGATTAAGGCAACCGCCGCTTCAGTTATTGGATCGATGGCGACCTCCTCTTTGACCTCACGCCACATACCATCGGAGTAGCCGTGCTCATGCCGAGAGAACAGATCACAATCCTCGTCCGAGATGTGCCCTCCGATGCCAATCGAATAGAGGCCGTGTAGTCTTGTTTCGCCACCACCTCGCCCGCGTCTATATCGCAATACTCGATCCTCGTTTACCAAGATCACGTACGGTATCAGTTGCTTGAATCGTCTATCGCTTTCCGCCTCTTGTCGGTTGCGGTAGGTCAGATTTGAGCTGCGGGTTATTGCCGAGAAATAGCTCTCGATGTTCAGCGTTAAGCCCTGAAACAGCCCCAATTGATCAAGTAGCTGGCGTTCGAAACAGAGGATCTTTTCGTCAGTAGTCATTCTTGCTTTGATTTTGATTCAAAGAGTCAGGACTTACCGATACTCCCTTGGGCCAAAATCGCATGCATTGCTGCTGTGTCAACCGAGTCGCGATCTTCAGCAGACAAGCGCGTCATTTTGGGTCGGGTAAGCCACAGCAAGGCCTTCACTGAACCACGCGGAAGGATTCACAGGAGCTGTCGTCGATCCCAGTAAGTTGCCTTCGGCCCGAACTGCGAGCAAGGCCAAACAATTCGTCCGGCCTTTTCAATGCAGGCGCTCGCCGGGAGCGATGCTTCCATCCATGTCGGCGCGCACGTCGAAACAGC
>CAZKDK010000244.1:0-5542 GCA_964551145.1 uncultured Opitutaceae bacterium
CCGCGCTCGACATCATGATCGAGGGCCCGCTCGGCGGCGCCGCCTTCAACAACGAGTTCGGCCGCCCCAACATCAACGGGTACTTCCGGACCTTCGAGGCCGCGGTCCCGGCCGCCGCGCCGGCCCCTGCCGCCCGGGCCGGCAACCAGAACGGGGCCCCCGGCGCCCCGGTCGCGGAAGCCCCGACGATGGAGGTGCGCGGCTATCACAAGCCCATCATGCTCGCCGGGGGCATCGGCAACATCCGCCCCGCCCACGTGCCGAAGGGCGGGATCAATCCCGGCGACAAGCTCGTCGTCCTCGGCGGACCCGCCATGCTCATCGGCCTCGGCGGAGGCGCGGCCAGCTCGCTGGCCAGCGGCTCGGGCGACGCGGATCTCGATTTCGCCAGCGTGCAGCGGGAGAACGCCGAGATGCAGCGGCGTTGCCAGGAGGTCATCGACCGGTGCTGGGCCCTCGGCGACGAGAATCCCATCGCCTTCATCCACGACGTCGGCGCCGGCGGCCTCTCCAACGCCCTCCCCGAGCTCGTGCACGGCGCCGGCCGCGGGGGCCGGATCGACCTGCGCAAGATCCCCAACGACGAGCCCGGCATGAGCCCGCTCGAGATCTGGTGCAACGAATCCCAGGAACGCTACGTCCTCGCCGTGCCCGCCGCCCGCCTGGAGGTCTTCCGGACGTTCTGCGAGCGCGAGCGCTGTCCCTTCGCCGTCGTGGGCGAGGCCATGGAGGAGAAGCGGCTGGTGGTCGAGGATCCGTTGTTCCGAAACACGCCGATCGACCTTCCGCTCGAGCTGCTGCTCGGCAAGCCGCCGCGCATGCACCGGCGCGAATCGTCGCTGCGCCGCCCCCACCTCCCGCTGGATCTCGGCGCGCTGCTTCCCGCAGGGGCCGCCGGCCCGCACGGCGCCCCCGGCTCCGACGAGGAGGTCCTGCGGTCCATGGTCGGCGAGGCCGCCCGCCGCGTCCTCACCCACCCGGCGGTGGCCGACAAGACCTTCCTCATCTCCATCGGCGACCGCACGGTCGGCGGACTCATCTGCCGCGACCAGATGGTCGGCCCCTGGCAGGTGCCGGTGGCCGATTGCGGGGTCACCGCCGCGGCTTTCGACTCCTACAGCGGCGAAGCCATGGCGATCGGCGAACGCACTCCCGTCGCCATCAACAGCGCCGCGGCCTCGGCCCGCCTCGCCGTCGGCGAGGCGCTCACCAACCTCGCCTCCGCCCAGATCGGCGACCTCGGCCGGGTCAACCTTTCCGCGAACTGGATGGCCGCGCCCGCCATGCCCGGCGACGCCGCCGACCTCTACGCCGCGGTCGAGGCCGTCGGCATGGAGCTCTGCCCGGCCCTGGGCATCACTGTCCCCGTCGGCAAGGACTCGCTGAGCATGAGCACCGTCTGGCGGGACGGCGGCGGGCAGAAGCGCGTCACCGCCCCGGTTTCGCTCGTCGTGTCGGCGTTTGCCGCCGTCACCGACGTGCGCCTGTCGCTCACGCCGCAGCTCCGCCGCGACCAGGAGGTGAGGCGCCTGATCCCGAGCGGCTCGGACGCCGGCCCATCCTCACGGGCGCCGTCCGCATCCCGCGAGGCCGAGCCGCCCGCGGGTAACGGCGGGTCGAGAGCTCCCGGCGGGTCGTCGTCCAACACGCCCTGGCTCGTCGGCGACACCATCCTGCTCCTGATCGACCTCGGCCGGAGCCGGAACCGGCTCGGCGGATCCATTCTCGCCCAGGTGATCGGGCAGATGGGCGCCGCCACCCCCGATGTCGACGACCCGGTCGACCTCAGGAATTTCTGGGGCGCCATCCAGCAGCTCGGCCGCGAGCAGATGATCCTCGCCTATCACGACCGTTCCGACGGCGGGCTGCTGGCCACCGCGGTGGAAATGGCCTTTGCCGGCCATATCGGCGTCACGATCGATCTGCCCGCCCCCGGCGGGACCAGCGAGCCGCCCTTCTCGAGCGCCGCGGGCGAGCCGACCCCGGACCTCGCCGCGCCGGCGCCGGCCCCCGCCGAGGCGGCGGGCGGCCCCGCCCCGGCGGCCGCCGCCTGGACGGCCGGGGCCGACGCGTTTGCCCAGCTCTTTTCAGAGGAGCTGGGCGCGGTGGTCCAGGTTCGGGCCAAGGATCTCGAGCATGTCTTCGAGGTGCTCGACCAGCACGCGCTGGCGGAGTGCACGCGCCAGATCGGCCGCCTCAATCGCGCCTACCGGTTCGTCGTGCAGCAGCGGGGGCGCGTCCTCCTGGACGAGGATGTCTCGCACCTGCGTTTCATCTGGTCGGACGTCACCCGGCGCATCGCGGCGCTGCGCGACAATCCCGCCTGCGCCGATTCCGAGTACCAGTGCAAGCTCGACCCGACCGATCCGGGTGTCACGCCGATCCTGACGTTCGACCTGAACCGGCTGAGCCAGGCGCGCGCCGCGGGCGCGGCGCCGCCGCCGGATCCGGACCCCGCCGTGACCACCGCCCCCTGGATCACCCGCCCGCGGCCGCCGCTGGCGGTCCTGCGCGAGCAGGGCGTCAACGGCCAGGTGGAGATGGCGGCCGCGTTCACCCGCGCCGGATTCCGGGCGGTCGACGTCCACATGACCGACGTCATCAGCGGCCGTGTTTCGCTGAAGGGGTTCCGCGCGCTGGTGGCCTGCGGCGGATTCAGCTACGGCGATGTGCTGGGCGGCGGCGAAGGCTGGGCCAAGAGCATCCTGTTCAACGAACGGGCGCGGGCGGAGTTCGCGGCTTTCTTCGGCCGGGAGGACACGGTCGCGCTCGGGGTGTGCAATGGCTGCCAGATGATGAGCGCCCTGCGCACGATCATCCCGGGTTCCGACCACTGGCCGCGTTTCGTGCAGAACAAGTCGGAGCGATTCGAGGCGCGGTTCGTGTCGGTGCGGATCGAGAAGAGTCCCAGCGTGCTCTTCGCCGGCATGGAGGGATCGGTCCTTCCGCTCGTCACGGCGCACGGCGAGGGCCAGGCGGAATTCGCGAGCCCCGACGCCGCGAAGGCCTGCAGCGACTCCGGCCTTGTGTGCGCGCGCTTCATCGACAATCACCAGGCCGTGCGCGTGGCGCAGGCGTTTCCGGCCGGCTCCGGCGCGGGTGCCCGCCACGGCATGACGACCCGGGGCCCCCCGATCTATACCGAGCGCTATCCGCTCAACCCGAACGGCTCGCCCTTCGGCATCACCGCCCTCACGAACGCCACGGGCCGGGTCACGATCCTCATGCCCCATCCGGAACGGATCTTCCGCACGGTCCAGTTCAGCTGGCACCCGTCCGAATGGCCGGAGGACGGCCCCTGGATGAAGCTGTTCGACAACGCCCGGTCCTGGATCGGGTGAGCTGGGCGGGCGACCGCGAGCCGCCCGGTGGGATCCGGCTCGTTTAGCCGCCCGGTCCGTCGGCCGATGCCGGGCCCACCATCAAAACGCCGGCGCCGACCGGCGGTCCGTCGCCTGGCATAATATCCTTGATCCCCCGGTTTCCGGGGGCCACCCTGCGGCAGTTCCAGAAAATTCCGGCTTCGATTCCTAAAAGCGGATGCGAGCAAAGAACGGCCTCCGATGACCTATCAAGTCGCGATGCTCGGTTTTGGCTTGTTGTTGCTGCTCGTCGGTCTGATTGGCCGCGTTAAGGCCAAAGAGGTGGAGATCGGGACGACCAGCATGTTTGCCCGGGTCGCCACCGCGCTGATCGGGAGCGTGTTGGTCGTTTTGTCGTTCTGGTTGATCGTGAAGCCGCCGGTGCCGCCGACCGGCGAGGTAACGGTCAAAACGCCCCCGATTGCAGTGGAGCGCCCGGACGAGTGGGGCGCAGGTTCGCGGATGCCCGCCAATCTGGTCTCCGACGCGAACGGAGGGAACCTCCTGGTGTTTCAGAACAACTTCGACACTCCTGACCGCGCGATGGAAAGCCGCAATCCCGGGGAGGGGAACTGCACGTTCGAGGACGGATGGCTCATGGTCGAAAACACCAGCCAGGATGCGACCCGAGGCTATTTGTTTCCGTATAGATTGGCCGGCACTTTTCCCTCCAGCGTACTGATTGAAGTCGACGCCCGCCTGGTGCAAGGTTCGAAGAACCGCCGATTTGGCGTCGTTTTTGGGGCGAATGAAACGGGGGAATCGCCGTTTTCGGACTACTATGGGTTCTTTGTGACCGCCGACGGCTGGTATGGCGTTCTCCGGATGAGCCAGGGAGCATGGACCCCGCTGGTGTCCGTGAATCGGAGCGATGTCATCAAACCGGGAATCGGATTGATCCATCGACTGCGGGTGGAGGCTCGCGGACGGTCGATCGCTTACAGCGTCAACGACACGCTGCTCGGGACGGTGGACACCGACCGGGAAGTTGGAGGGGGCATCGGGTTTTTTGTCGACTATGCGGGAATGGTGGTGGCGTTCGACAATCTTCGCATCTCGCAGCCGGGCAAGAAAAGCCGCCTGTGAGCGTCCGAACGACGACGCACCGGTGAGCGGGAATCCCGCCGGCCGCCGGCCACGACTGGGAGATCGGAGCGGGCGCGGGCGGCCGCACCTCGCGCCAGATTCCGGTTTCGAAACTGCGGGAGACGCCGGCGCCGCATGATCGCCCCCCAAGAGGCGAAGCTCGGCGCAAAAACGGCCGCCCCGTTTGACAGATGGGATCCGGCGCTTTCCTTAACCCGCCGGTTAAATAGCCACGGCAAGCCGTCCCCATGTCCGACCGTCTCAGCACCACGTTCGCCGCCCTGGCCGACCCCACCCGGCGCGCCATTCTCGGCCGGCTCATGCGCGGCGAGGTTTCGGTCACGCGGCTGGCCGAACCCTTCGCCATGAGCCTCCCGGCGATTTCGAAGCACCTCAAGGTGCTCGAGCGCAGCGGCCTGATCGCCCGGAGCCGCCAGGCGCAGCGGCGCCCCTGCCGCCTGCGGGCCCGGCCCCTCAAGGACGCGGTCGACTGGCTCGAGGGCTACCGGCGCTTCTGGGAGCAGAGTTTCGACCGTCTGGACGCCTATCTCAAGAAACTGCAACGAAAGGAACGATCCCATGTCGCAAGATAACCACCCGGCGGCCGAGGCCGCTGGTCGCGAAATCGTCCTCACCCGCGTTTTTGACGCGCCGCGCGAGCTGGTGTGGGAGGTCTGGACCAATCCGCGGCACGTGGCGCAGTGGTGGGGGCCCAACGGGTTCACCACCACGATCGAGGAAATGGATGTGCGCCCCGGCGGGACCTGGAAGCACGTCATGCACGGACCCGACGGCACCGACTATCCGAACAAGAGCGTCTTCCATGAGGTCGTGAAACCCGAGCGCATCGTGTACACCCACGGCGGGGGCCGGAAGGGCGATCGCGGGGTCAGTTTCCTCTCGACCTGGACCTTCGAGGAGCTCGACGGCAGGCGGACCCGGGTGACCATGCGGGCGGTATTCCCCTCGGCCGCCGACCGCGACCGCGTCGTCAGGGACTATGGCGCGATCGAGGGCGGCAGGCAGACGCTGGCCCGCCTGGCGGACTACCTGCCGCGGGCGCCGATCGTCATCGAGCCGATCGCCGCGGCCCG
>CAZKDK010000245.1:0-5489 GCA_964551145.1 uncultured Opitutaceae bacterium
CTGGCGGGCGAGCAGGATGTGCTCGCGCGTCTGCGGCATCGGGCCGTCGGCCGCGCTCACCACGAGGATCGCGCCGTCCATCTGGGCCGCGCCCGTGATCATGTTCTTGACGAAATCCGCGTGTCCGGGGCAGTCGACGTGCGCGTAGTGGCGCTTCTCCGTCTCGTACTCCACGTGCGACACCGCGATCGTGACGGTCTTGGTGGCATCGCGCACCGTGCCGCCCTTCGCAATGTCCGCGTACGATTTGACCGTGGCCAGACCCTTCTTCGCCTGCACGGCGAGGATGGCGGCCGTCAACGTCGTTTTGCCGTGGTCAATGTGGCCGATCGTGCCCACATTCACATGCGGTTTCTTGCGTTCGAATATCGCTTTAGCCATGGTGAGAGAGACGTTTAGGTTGACTGGATAGCCTCGGGTTTTGCGTCGGGGAAGCCGCCGACGTTGGCCTGGAGCCCAGAATCGGATTTGAACCGACGACCCCGTCCTTACCAAGGACGTGCTCTGCCAACTGAGCTATCTGGGCAGACCAAGGCTAGGCCAGAAACGGAGAGAAGGGTTGAACGTGACCAACCGGTTTTTCGCCGTCAACTGTATTCTTTGCGCATTTTGACTCCGGCGGCGGCCTGGGGTCGCGCCGCCGTCAAAACCCGCCGGTCCGCGGGTTCAGGGCCCGACCACGACCCGGTAAATCCCCGGCGCCAGGCGACCGCCCAAATGCAGGCTTTTTGCCAGGTAGTCGCGAAAAAAGGCCTCGACCTCCTCCGCCTCGGGGCCGCCCGGCACGGGCGGCCCACCCAGCAGACCCGCCGGCGTCACCGCGATGAAGAACTCGACCGGCTGCCATTCCCGCTGGGTGCCGGGCAGCACGAGGCTGCCGTCCAGGCTGCGGGCCAGGACGATCTCGCCTGTGCCGGCAGCGCGCACCTCGACGTAGCCCCGACGGGAGTCCAGAGGCGGCAGCGCCCGGTCCTGCCGGTCGAATCCAAGGAACGGATCGTGTGAAGGTCCCCTCAACAGGTCCCGGGGACCGCCCAGCACCTCCGGCGCCGGCCCGACCGGCAGCGACAGCTCGGCTTCCCGGAAGACGAAGCTGGCCGGGAACGGCCGGAATACCTGGCCGGGCTGGTGCTGCACCGTGGCCGGCAGCTCGCGCTGGTTGGTGTTCAATTCGGTCGGCAGGAACAGCGGCGTCGGATCGTACAGCGTCGCCCGTTCGCGCAACACCGCGTTGGCGGCCTGCCCGTCGAGCCGCTCGACGACCACCCGCGGCACCGCCGCCGGCCTCGCGGGCGCCGGGACCGGGCGGAGCGGGCGAAACAGGAGCAGGGCGGCGGCCGCCGCGACGATCGCGGTCAGACCCGCCACCCACCATCCGGCCCGGCGTCTTTGCGCTGCGATCGGCATGCCCGCGACCCCCGTTCAGCGCCCCCCGGCCTCGCCGCCGCCCGCCGGTTCGACCGCCCACTGCACCCCCGCGAATCCGGCTTCCATGGCCATGTGGGCGACGACGCCCAGGTCCTCGGAGGGCACCCGGCGGTCGGCCCGAACCAGCAGGACGAGTCCCTTCTCCTGCCCCACCCGTTTCTGGAGCCAGGCCCGCAGCTGCTGGTAGCTGATCATGCCGTCGTCCACGAGCACCACGTCCGAGCGCGGCACGCTGATGACCACCGGGGCCCGGGCCGAGCCGACGAGCGGCGCCGGCACCTCCGGCAGCGCGAAGCTCACGCCCAGGCCGGGCGCCAGCACGAACCGCGACCCGAACAGCAGGAAGAACAGCACGAGCAGGGCGCCATTCACCAGGAACAGGCCGTCAAAGCTCCGCGGCGGCGGCCGCAGCCGGGAGGCGAGGTCCAGCGGGTGCGTGATCATGGCTTCGCCGGCTGCCGGGCCTCCGCCTTGCCGTTGGCCGGCTCCGGCACGCTCCGGTATTCCACCAGCAGATACTTCATGATCTCGTTGCCGGCCCACTCCACGTCGCGCACGATCGCCCGGACGCGCCCGCTCAGGAAATGGTGGGCCAGGTGCCCCGGAATGGCCACGACCAGGCCGCCCGCGGTGCTGATCAGGGCCTGCCACATGCCCCCCGCGAGCGCCGCGGCCGTCGCGTAGCTGCCGCCCTGCATGAAGGCCTGGAACGTACCGATCATGCCCAGCAGCGTCCCCAGCAGGCCGACCAGGGGCGCGACCTGCGTGATCGCCGCGAGCGAGCCCAGCCGCCGCTCGAGCACGGGAATCTCCGTCAGGGCCGCCTCCTGCACCGACAGCCGCATCTTCTGCTCGTCGTCGTCCGCGTGCAGCAGCGCGGATTTCACCACCGCCGCGACGGGACCGGGCGTCTCCTCGCACACGGTCAGCGCCTCGAGCAGCCGCCGCTTCGCGAGGATGTTCTTGATGCCGCTCAGGAACGCGGTTGAGCGGATCTGGCCCCGGTGCAGGTAGAGCACCCGCTCGATGAACAGCAGCATGCCCACCACGCCCATGGCGAGCAGGACCCACATCATCGGTCCGCCCCGGGCGAATAGCGAAAAATCAAGGCCGGTCATGGTTGGCCTCCACTATGCCCGCATCCGGGCCGGAGCGTAAACGCCAAAGCGCGGGCCGGCCCCTGCCGGCCCGCCGCGGATCCGCCGCCGTCCTGCGCGCCCCGGTTCATGCCCTATTCCGGTTTGGCCGGCCCGGCGGCCCGGCCCGCCTCCAGGCGCGCCAGCTGCTGCCGGGCGAGCGCCTGGCCGGGGAGGTTCTGCTGCACCAGGAGTTCGTAGGCGGTCCGCGCCTGCTCCAGCCTGGCGTCCCGCTCGTAGAGATCGCCGAGCCCGAGCAGGATCCGCGACATCCAGTAGCGCCCCTTCGAGCCCAGACTGGCCGCCGCGGCATGGTCGAGGAGGAAGGTGTTGACCGCCAGCATCCACGTCGCCTGGGCCCGGGCCGGATTGCCGCGCTGCGCCAGCGCATAGCCATGCTTGAAGCCGGCCTCCGCCCGCAAGTCCACCGGCGCGGTCGGCAGGTCCTGCAACCGCTCGTAGATCGTGATGGCGCTCTCCCAGTGGGTCGAGTCCGTGGCGGCCTGCGCCAGATGGCAGTCGGCCAGCGCCAGTTGCGCGAGGAGCACGTCCTGGTGCTGGGAGAAGCTGTTGACCAGCAGTTCGTACACCTGCTGGGCGGGGCCGAAGCGGTTCAGCTTGCGCAGGAGATCGCCCTGCTTCAGCCGGGCGTAGAAGACCAGCTCGCTCCGGGGGTATTCGGTCACGAGCCGTTCGATCAGCCGGTTGGCATCCTCGTAGTAGTTGTCCTGGCCGCGGCGCTCGGCGTTGAGCGCCGCCTCGTACAGGGCGAAGGGCGCATAGGCGTTGTCCCGGTAATCGTCGGCGAGCTTGGTGAACAGCCGCTGCGCCTCGCCGATCTCGTAGCGCGCCACGTAGTAGTCCGCCTCGGCGACGAACGAATACACCGCCGCGTCGGTCTTCGGGTAATCCCTGCGCAGCTGCGCGAGCAGCGCGAGGCCCTCTGCAGACCCCGTCTTGCCCGAGGCCAGCAGTGCCTGCGCCTTCAGGAGCACGCTCGTGCTGGCCACGTCGGTCCTGAGGTCGGCGGGCAGCGCCGCCGCCGGCCCCGCCAGGCGCGCCAGCAGCGCGTCCGCCAGCCGGATCGCGTCCGCGGGCGAGCCGGATTCAAAGGCCAGGCGCGCCTGCAGCCAGGCCATGCGCACCCCGAGGTCGGCCGGCAGCTCCGCCGCCCCCGCCTCGCCCACCAGGCGCGTCACGCGCGCCAGCGCCTGCTCCGTCCGGTCTTTCACCTGCAGCGCGCGCGCCAGGTTCCACTCCGCCTCCCAGCGGCTCTTGGAATCGATGCCCGGGGCCGCCGCCGCCTGGTCCAGCAGCGTCCCGGCGACGTCGAGCCGCTCTGCGTCGATCTCGGACAACACCCGCTGGAACAGCAGCTGGCCCGCCGTGACGCCGGCCGGCGGCTCGCGCTGGGCCGAGGCGTAGGCGTCGGCCGCGTTCTTGAAATCGCCCGCGCGAAAATAGGCCTCCGCCACCAGCACGCCGAGCCGCGCGCGGGCGTCCCCCGGCGGCAGCTCCGTCCGCAGCTGCGCCGCATAGTCGGCCGCCGTCCGGTAGCGGCGCAGTTCCCAGGCCACGCCGGTGAGCACGCCGAGCGCCTGCGCCTTCAGCTGCGAGCCCGGGAAGCGCTCGAGGAGCGCCTTGGCGTCCTCCTCCGCGCGCCCGTAGTTCTTCTCCGCCAGCGCCACCTCCGCGCGGAACACCCGCAGGTCCTCCTGGATCGGGTGCGGCGTCGGCGCCGCGATCAGATGGTCGAGCTTGTCGCGGAAATCGCTGCGCGCCTTCCCGCTGTTGCTGGCGCGGGCCAGCAGCTGCAGGGCCATGCGCTGCGATTCCCGGCTCACCGCGCCGTCCAGCAGCCCGAACAACGCGTTGCGCCCCACCCCGCTGTCCGCCCCCGCGATCAGCCCCAGCAGCAGCCGCAGGTCGTCGAGCTCCTGCCGTTCCTCGCCCGGGAGCAGCTGCAGCTCCCGCTGGAGCAGCGCCACCGCCTCGGCCTTCCGGTTCAGGGCGTCGAGCACCGTGGCGTACTGCCGCACGAAGGAATAGCCGATCTTCTGCCCCTGGTACCGCTCGACGTTGCGCGCGAGCACGGCCGCCTGCTGTTCCGTCGGCTGGCCGAACACCAGCTTCACCTTCTCCCGCTCCAGAGAGAACCGGGCCCGCTGCACGTCCGACACCGCCGCGGCGATCGCCTGCTCATACGCCGCCTGCGCCTTGCCGAGGTCCCCGCCGGCCTCCGCGATCATCCCATCGAGAAACCGGGCCCAGCCCCGCTCGGCCGGCGGCAGATCCTCCGTCCGCACCTGCGCCGCCTCGGCGCGCGCCGCGTCCAGCTTGCGCCCGTAGGCCGCGATCAGCCCCGCCCGCAGGTGGAAGGCCGCCCCGTGCGGCTCCGGACAGTCGGCCAGCGCCTGCGTGGCGTCGTCCAGCCGACCCTGGTCCAGCCACGCCGCCGCCAGATCCAGCTGCAGGCGGCCCTTCTCCGTCGCCGGGGTCTCCGGCGAAGCCAGCAGGTCCTGCAGCAGCGCCGCGGCCGCCGGGGAGAAGCCGAGCTGCAGCGCGCGCTCCGCCGCCTGCTCGCGCATGATCCAGCCGCCGGGCGCCGCCCCGGCCTCACCCGCGCGCAGCAGGGGCGCCGCCGGCGCCGGCTCGGGATCCGCGGCGGTCTGGGCGCCGGCCGGCCCGCCGAACAGCGCGCCCGCGAGCAGCCCGACCGCGAGGGGTTTCCAGATCAGACCGTGCATGCGTGTCGCGACATTGCGAGGGGCGTCCGGCCATGGCAAGCCTGCCCCGGCCTACAATCAAACCGGAGCGCTGTAACAGGTTAAGACTCGCCTCGGCGGCAGGCTTCGACCTTAATCGCCGCCGAAAGTTCATCTTTTCCACCCTATCCGCCATGAGCATCGCCCTCGTCCTCCTGCT
>CAZKDK010000246.1:0-5486 GCA_964551145.1 uncultured Opitutaceae bacterium
AGGTCATCGAGCACGAGGAGTTCTTCCTCGACCTGCACGATCACCTGCCGAAGGAGATGATCTTCGAACGGGAACTGCTCATCTGCCGCCTCTAGCACGACCCGCCAATCCGGCCTGCGGGCGCGGCGACGCCCGCGTCGCCGATTCCGATTCCAGGATGACGCGAAGAGCCTCCCCCATCGGGTCTGCAGGCACCGGGTCAACGGTTGGCTGACATCGTTTCGGCGGGGGGCGGGGGCACGAAGGGTCTGCGGCTGGACAACATGTCAACTATTAGTTGACATCGGTTCTTGGGGACGGCGGAGGAGGGACGAACGGCCCCCTACCGGACGAGGACGGCGGTGACGAAGAGGCCGACCATCACGAGCGCGCACAGGACGCGCCCCGCCAGCCCGGCCAGGAAGCCGAGGCCGGCGCCGAGGCCCGCCGTCAGGGTGGCGCGCAGGTCCCGGCGGTGGATCAGCCTCTCGGCGAGGACGGCCCCCAGCACCGTGCCGAGGAGGAGGGCGGGGACCGAGATGAGCGCCCCGAGGGCGGCGCCGCCGCCGGCCCCGGCCATGCCCCATTTCGAGCCGCCGCCGAGGCGCGCGCCGATCATCACCCCGCCCACGTCGATGAGCAGGGACAGCAGCCAGAAGGCGCCGACCCAGGCGACCATGACCCAGGAGACGGTGGCCGGCAGGAGCAGCTTGTGCAGCACCACCGCCGCGAAGATCAGGGTGGTGCCCGGGACCAGCGGCAGCACCGTCCCCGCCAGCCCGGCGAGGACCAGGGCGACCGTGAGGCACCAGGCGAGAACCGTCATCATGATCCGGACGCGACCCTACGCCCGCGGGGCCGCAAAGCCAAGGACGCCGGCGCTACTCCTCCGGCGGGGTGAAGCCGCGGCGCACGGTGTTCTCGGCGATGACCCGCGGATTCATGAAGTGCTGCAGGTACTCGCGGCCGCCGGCCTTGGTGCCGCCGCCGGACATCTTGTATCCGCCAAACGGATGCCGCTCGACGACGGCGCCGGTGATGCCGCGGTTGAGGTAGACGTTGCCGCAGGCCAGCTCCCGGGCCGCGCGCTCGAGGGCCGCCGGGCTGCGCGAGAACAGCCCGCCGGTCAGCGCGTAGTCGCAGTCGTTGGCCCAGGCGATCGCCTCGTCGAGGTCGCGGGCCCGCAGGATCGCGACAACCGGCCCGAAGATCTCCTCGCGCGCGATCACCTGCTCCGGGCGGACCTCCGTGAACACGGTCGGCGGCACGTAATGGCCGCCCGAGGCGGCGAGTTCCGGCGGCAGCGCGGCCTGCCACGCCAGCCGGGCCTCGCGCCGCCCCTGGTCGATAGAGCCGAGGATGCTCCGGCGGGCCGCGTCGTCGATGACCGGGTTGACGACGGTGCCCGGCTCGGCCGGATCGCCCACGGGCAGGGACGCGCACGCGGCGAGGAAGCGCGGCACGAAGCGGTCGTACGCGCCGTCGAGCACGATCAGCCGGGAGAGGGCGGAGCATTTCTGGCCCGCGTAGCCGAACGCGCTGGCGAGCGCCGCCGGGATGGCCTCGTCGAGGTCGGCGTCGGTGTCGATGATGAGGGCGTTCTTTCCGCCCATCTCGCAGACGACCTTCTTGAGGTGCGCCTGGCCGGGCGGGGTTCGTCCGGCCGCCTCCCAGATGCCGCACCCCACCGCGCGCGAGCCCGTGAACGCGTAGAAGGCAAGCCCGGGGTGGGCCACGAGGCGGGCGCCCGCGTCCGATCCGAAACAGGGGAGAAAGGCGAGCACGCCCGGGGGCACGCCCGCCTCGGTCAGCACCGCCATCAGCTGCGCACCGATGACTGACGTCTGCCGGGCCGGCTTGATGATCACGCAGTTGCCCGCGACGAGGGGCGCGACGGTGAGGCCCGTGAGGATCGCCAGCGGGAAGTTCCACGGGGCGATGGCCACGCCCACTCCGCGCGGCGTCCAGACCTGCACGCAGCGCTCGCCGGGCACGCCCTGGGTGACCACGGGGCGCGCCAGCCGGCGCATCTCGGCGGCGTAGAACCGGCAGAAATCGATCGCCTCGGAGATGTCGCCGTCAGCCTCCATCCACGGCTTGCCGGATTCGAGGATGAGGTAGGCGTTGAGCTCGAAGCGCCGCGCCTCCATGAGGTCGCCGGCGCGCTCGACGATGCGGGCGCGCTCCTCCGGGGGCGTCGCCCGCCATGCGGGAAAGGCCGCGAGGCCGGCCGCGACCGCGGCGTCGGCGTCCGCCACGGTGCCGCGCGCCCAATGGCCGACCACCTGTTCCGGATGGGCCGGATTGGTCGAGGCGATGTATTCGCGGTCGGCGACCGGACGGCCGCCGATGACCAGCGGCCACTTCCGGCCGAGGCGGCCGTTCAGGCGGTCGAGCGCGGCCCGCTGCCGCTCGCGGTTCGCCGCGACCGTGAAGTCGGTGGTCGGGGCATTGCGGAAGTCCGGGACGGCCGGACGGCCGACACGCGACGGGCCGCCTTCGCCAAGGCTATGGCGGCCAGGGGGCGTCGCGTCGCCGGAGGATCGGGCCAGGGTCGTCACCGGGTTTTCCAGGAGCTGATCCGCGGTGGCCCCGCCCTGGTTCTTCCGGCGGAGGAAGCTCTCGTTGGACGTGTTCTCGAGCAGCCGGCGGACGAGGTAGGCCATGCCGGGCAGGAGCGCGCCGACGGCGCAGTACTCGCGCACGCGGTGGCCGGTCTGGATGAGGGCGGCCTTGAGGTCGTCGGCCATGCCGTAGAGCGCCTGGAATTCGATCGCGCGCGGGTCGAGGCCGCGGCGCGCGGCCTGGACGAGCGCGTGGGCGCACGAGCGGACGTTGTGCGTGGCGAACGCCGGCGCGACGAGGTCGGCGTGATCGAGCAGGAGGCAGGTGAGCTTCTCGTAGCCGGCGTCGCTTTCCGGCTTGCGCGACCAGACCGGCACGGGCCATCCGCGCTGGCGCGCGAAGATCGTCTCGTGCTCCCAGTAGGCGCCCTTGACGAGGCGCACCGCGAGCGGCCGGCGGGTCTGCCGCGCCCAGGCGATGAGTCCGCGCAGGTCGCGCTCGCAATCGCGCAGATAGGCCTGGAGGGCGATGCCGGCGGCGGGCTGGGCGCGGAACTCCTCCTCCTCCAGGATCGACCGGAAGAGGGCGAGGGTGAGGTCCTTGAGCCGGTAGCTCTCCATGTCGAAATTGATGAAGGCCCCGACCGCGCCCGCCCGGCGGAGGATGGGGCGCAGGCGCTCCTTGAGCGCGGCGATGCTGCGGTCCGGGTCGGCGGGATGGACGTCGGGGGTGAGCGCGGAGATCTTGACCGACAGGTTCAGGCGCGGGAGCGGCCCGGCGGGGCCGAGGTCGCTGAAGGCGGGCGACGGGTCGCGCGCGAGCGCTGCGGCGATCGTGTCCAGGATTTCGAGATTGCGCTGGAGGAAGGCATCGGCCTCCGCCGCGCTGACGACGGTCTCGCCGAGCAGGTCGATGGTCGTGGCCCGGCCGGCCTCCGCGTTCCGGAGGAGCTGCCGGACGAGGTCGGCCGGGGTTTCGCCGGCCACGAACTGCCGGGCGAGGTCCGTGATCTGGGCCCGCACCGCCCCGGCGGCGAGGCCGGGCGCGAGCGACGCGGCCGCGAGTCCGGTTCTGAGGGCGGGACTCAACTCGACGGCCTTGTCGCCGAGATACTCCCGCAGGTGGCGGATGACGTCGGCCGGCGAGTCGAGCGAGGGCAGGACGTCGACGAACCGGAAGAGCTGCGTCTTGAACGCGGGGTCCTGCATGGACCAGTCCATCAGGCGCGCATACGCGCCCTTCCTGGAGAGGATGCCGGGCGCGGGATGGGCGTCCATGAGCTCGAGGAGCTTCCCGCCCTCGACCCTGACCGCCGCCTCGGTTTCCGGATCCACGGGCAGGAACCCCTCAAGGGGCGTCGCGGCAGGAGACGTGTGCGGGGGAGCGGCCATGGCGGGGGGCAACTGCGGAACCGGCAGACTGCCGGCAGTATGTGCCGAAGGCGGGCGGAGAGCAAGGCTGGCAGGATGTTGATGGATGACGGGTTATGCTCTTGGCACCCGCGGCAGTCTATGGCAGGTATACCCCACGCCCAACTGGCCCCCCGGTCCCGGCGCCGGATCCCGCAGATTTCTGCGACCTTACACCTCGGACCGGTGTTCTGTGCGTGAACGAATCCATACCAGTGCAAGCCACCGAAGCGGGGATCCGAACCCCCGTCGACTTCACGACGTTCATGCGCAACTACCAGGACATGGTTTACACGACGGCCGTCCGCCTCCTCGGCAACGAGACGCAGGCGGAGGACATTGCGCAGGAGGTTTTCCTGAAGGCCTACGAACGCTGGGACAGCCTGAGCGGCAGCGCCACCGTGGGCGGCTGGCTGAAGACGGTCACGACCAACCTCAGCATCAACCATCTCCAGCGCTACCGGAGACGCTGGCGGTTCTTCTCCGAACTCACGCATCGGGACGACGAGGCGGGCGACGACAGCCCGCCGGTCGAGTTCGCCTCGCCGGACAACTTCCTGGACGGCATCCACCAGTCCGACCGCCGCGCGTGGCTGGAACGGGCGCTGGAAAAGCTCCCGGAGCACCAGCGGGTGCCGCTGGTGCTGTTTCACTTCGAGGACCTTTCCTACGACGAAATCGCCCGGCGGCTGGGCGTGTCGCTGAGCAAGGTGAAGACCGACATCATGCGCGGCCGCGAAACGCTGGCGAAGGTGCTGGCGCAGAGCGGAGCGAGCCACGAGGAATTCGAAACCTGACTTTGAGACGAAGGAACCCCCGGCCATGGAACCCCTGAATCCAGAGAAGATCGAGCGGTCGGTGCACGCCGCCCTGCGGACGCTGCCCGATCGCCGCGCCCCCGCTTCGCTCGCCGCCCGCGTGGAGGCGGAGATCGAGCGGCGTGCGGCCATCCCGTGGTGGCACAAATCGTACGCCTACTGGCCGCGGCCGGCCCGCGGCGCCTTTCTGGCCGGCGCCGGCACCGGCGTGGTCGGGCTGATGGTGTTCGTGACCGTGACCCTCTCCAACGGGCTGGACAGCGCCCGCCTGGGCGGCGCGCTGGGCCCGTGGATCGTCTTCGCCCGACGCGCCTACGGCATCGGCAGCTGGATTGGCGACCTGGTTTCGTTGATCGTCAGCAGCGTCCCACCCCTTTGGTTGTACGGCGGCCTGGCCGCTGTCGCCGCGATGTATCTCTCGCTCTTCGGCCTGGGTGCGACCGCCTACCGCCTTCTGTGGTCGCGCCGCTGAGCTTATGCAATTCCAACCCCAGATCGTTCTACCCCGTCTTCCATGAAACGCCGCCTGCTCTCCAGTCTCCTGGGTGCCTCCGTCGCCCTCACCCTGACCCTCTTCCTTGCCCTGCGCGGCGAGGAGGCGACTCCGCCCGCCGCCGCGGCGCCGGCGTCGGACCAGCCGGCGGCCGCGCCGGCCGCGCCCGCCGCCCCGGCCCCGGCCCCGGCGGCACCCGCAACGGCACCGGCCACCCCGGCG
>CAZKDK010000247.1:0-5476 GCA_964551145.1 uncultured Opitutaceae bacterium
TTCACATAGAGCTGGATGAGCCCCTGCTGGTCGAGGATCTTGACGAACTGGCTCTTGCCCATGTCGCGCATCACGAGCAGGCGGCCCGCGACCTTGACCGGCACCGCGTGGTCCTGGCCGTCGACGTACAGCTTGAGCGCGTCGGCGGAAAAATGGGTGGGCGCAAAGGCCGCGCGGTAGGGATCGGTGCCGGCGGCGCGCAGGTCCTGCAGCTTCTTCAGCCGCACCGCGTACTGGTCGTGGGTCATCTCGCTGGGGATCTCACTCATGGATCCGCGACGGTTTCGCACGCGCCCGCGCCGGCGGCAACGGGAATCTTCGGGCGGAGCCGGCCGGCCGGATCCGCGGTCACGCCATCCTCCGGACTTGTCGCCACCGCCGGCGCGCGCTACGCTCCGGCTCACCCCGTGTCCAATCTCGTCACCTCGATCGTGGTCAGCGCCTGCCTCGGAGCGCTCGTCGGCCTGATCCGCCAGTGGAGCGACCAGACCGCCGCGCCGGGCGGCGATGCCGAGTTTGGCGGCGTGCGCACCTACACGTTCTGGGCGATCCTCGGCTGCGTCGGCGCGTTCATCTCCGACAAGTACGCCGCCGCGGTCCTGCCGGTCATCGTGGCCCTGATCGGGCTCCACCTCACCGCGCTGCACCTCAAGAACTCGAACGGGAGCCATCCGGGCAGCACGACCTTCGCCGCCTCGCTGCTCACCTGCCTGCTCGGCGCGCTGGTGTTCTGGGGGCACACCCAGGCCGCCATCCTCGCCGCCGCGGCCACCGCGGTCATGATCGGCCTCAAGCAGCCGATCCACGCGTGGACGCGCACGTTCACCGCCGACGACATCCGCGCCACCCTGCAGTTCGTCGCGATCACGGGCGTGGTGCTGCCGCTGGTGCCGGACCAGACCTTCGGACCGTTCGCCGCGTTCAACCCCTACGCGACCTGGCTCATGGTGGTGCTCATCTCCGGTCTGGGCTTCGTCGGGTACATCCTGATGCGCCTGCTCGGCGCCAAGGCCGGCATCACGATCACGGGCCTGGTCGGCGGCCTCGCCTCAAGCACGGCCACCACCCTCGCCTTCAGCCGCCGCAGCCGCGACGAGCCGGAGTTGTCCGCCAGCTACGCGCTGGCCGTGATCGTGGCCTGCACGGTGATGCTGGCGCGCATCGTCGTCGTGGTCGGGGTCATCAACCGCGAACTGGCCGCCTCGCTCATCCTGCCGTTCGTGCTCATGGCCCTGCCCGGCCTCGGCTTTGCCTTGTGGGCGTGGCTCTTCAAACGGCCGGCCGGCCAGGGCGTGGCACCGCCCCACCTGCAAAATCCGCTTGGTCTCGGCATCGCGATCAAGTTCGGGATCATCTACGCGGTCGTGGCCTTCCTGGTGAAGGCGGCCACCCATTTCGAGCTGCGCGGCGGACTGCTGCCCCTCAGCTTCCTCTCGGGCCTGACCGACATGGATGCCATCTCTCTGCTCATGGCCAACAACCGCAACGACGGCAGCGTCGCGCCGGCCCTCGCCGCGCAGGCCGTCATCCTTGCCGCCATGGGCAACTCTGTGCTGAAGGCCGTATTCGCCCTCTCGCTCGGATCGCCCACCCTGCGCAGACAGGTCGCCCTCGTCCTCGGGCTGACCGTGATCATCGGCGCCGGTTACCTCTGGGCCGGCCTGTAGCCGGCCGTTTTGGGTTCTTGGTTTTGGGTTTTGGGTTTGTTTCGGATCTCGGGCTTCGGATTTCCGGACCCGGGCTGCTTGCGCGGCGGCGCGCCTTCCACCATAGTGCCGACCGCCATGTCACCCGCCTCCGCGTCCCCGCCGGCTCCGGACCGCGCCGTCTCATCGGATGCCAGGCCGGCTGCGGGGGCCACCCTCGACTGGGGCCGCACCGCCTACGCCGCGGCCTGGCGCCGGCAGGAGGAGCTGGTCGCGCGGCGCATCGCGGGCGAGGTCGGCGACACCCTCGTCTTCACCGAACACGATCCCGTCTACACCCTGGGCGTGCGGCTGGGCGCCGCGCGCCACTTGCTGTGGAACGAAGCCGAGTTGACGCGGCGCGGCATCGCAGTCGTCGCCACCAACCGCGGCGGCGACATCACCTACCACGGCCCGGGGCAGATCGTCGGCTATCCCGTCGTCGACCTGGCGCCGCGCCGGGATCTGCACGCCTACCTGCGTTTTCTCGAACAGGTGCTCATCAACGCGGTCGGCAGCCTCGGGCTCGCCGCCGGCCGCCGGCCCGGCCAGACCGGCATCTGGCTGGGATCGCGCAAGCTCGCCGCGATCGGCGTGGCGGTGAAACGCTGGGTGACCTTTCACGGCTTCGCGCTCAACGTGAACAACGACCTCGCCCCGTTCGCCGGCATCGTTCCCTGCGGGATCACCGACGGCACGGTGACGTCGCTCCGCCAGGAACTCGGCCGCGAGTGCGACCTCGCCGAGGTCAAGGCGGTCCTCGCCGCCGAATTCTGGGCCGAATGGCGGAAGTTCGTGGAAACCACTAATGGACACTGACCCACACCAATGCCTCCGATCCTTGGTGTAGATTAGTGTGGATTCGTGGTTAAATCCCTCCACCTTCCGCCCTCATGCAGATCCAGCGCAAACCACCGTGGCTGCGGGCCCGCCTTCCCGGCGGACCGGGCTACAGCGCGGTGCGCGATCTGGTCGAGGGCAACGGGCTCCACACCGTCTGCCAGAGCGCCCAATGCCCCAACCTGGGCGAATGCTGGTCGCGCGGCACGGCCACGGTGATGATCCTCGGGAACATCTGCACGCGCTCCTGCGGGTTCTGCGCGGTGCAGACGGGCCGGCCGACCGAGCTCGACCTCGGCGAGCCCGCGCGGGTGGCTGATGCTGTCGCCCGGATGGGACTCCGCCACGTCGTCCTCACCAGCGTCGCCCGCGACGAGCTGGCCGACGGCGGCGCGGGCGTGTGGGCCGCGACCGTCCGCGCCGTGCGCCACCGCAATCCCGACACGGCCATCGAGGTGCTCGTCCCCGACTTCAAGGGGCGGCTGCCCGACGTCGACACCGTGCTCGACGCCCGCCCCGACATCTTCAACCACAACGTGGAGACGGTCGAGCGGCTCCAGAAGCCGGTGCGCGTGCAGGCCCGCTACGACCGGAGCCGCAGCGTGCTGCGCCACGCGAAGTCGCGCGGGTTCACGACGAAGACCGGCCTCATGCTCGGCCTCGGTGAGCGGCAGGAGGAAGTTGAGCAGACCCTCCGCGACCTCGTCAGCGACCAGGTCGAGATCCTCACGATCGGCCAGTACCTGCAGCCCACCCGGGAGCACCTGCCGGTCGAGCGCTGGGTCACGCCCGAGGAATTCGCGCACTGGAAGGAATTCGGCGTGGCGATCGGCTTCGGCGTGGTCGAGAGCGGCCCGCTGGTGCGCTCCAGCTACCACGCCGACGAGCAGTCGCTGAAATACACCGGCGAGGGCCACCTGAATTCGCAGAACGCGCTGGCCGGCGGTTGACCCCGGGCCGGCGCCGCCCGCCCGCCCCGCGATCGCGCAGTTTGGTGTTTATCCGCGGCCGCGCGCGGCTATCATCCCGCCATGAAATCCCGGCGCGAAATCGTCCAGAACTGGCTGCCGCGCTATACCGGCGTGCCGCTGAAGAAGTTCGGCGACTATATCCTCCTGACCAACTTCCAGCGCTACGTGCAGCTGTTCGCCAAATGGCACCGCGTGCCGGTCGACGGGCGCGACAAGCCGATGCCGAGCGCCACCGCCGGCCGGATCACGATCATCGACTTCGGCATGGGCAGCGCCACCGCCGCCACGATCATGGACCTGCTCAGCGCCCTTCATCCGAAGGCGGTGCTTTTTCTGGGTAAATGCGGCGGCATCAAGCACCGCGCCACCATCGGCGACCTCATCCTGCCCATCGCGGCCATCCGCGGCGAGGGCGCGAGCAACGACTATTTCCCGCCCGAGGTGCCCGCGCTGCCGGCGTTCGCGCTGCAAAAGGCCATTTCGACCACCATCCGCGACCACGCCCGCGACTACTGGACCGGCACCGTGTACACCACCAACCGCCGCGTGTGGGAGCATGACAACATCTTCAAGAAATACCTCCGGCGGATCCGTTGCATGGCCGTCGACATGGAAACCGCCACGATCTTCATGACCGGTTTCTACAACGAGATTCCCGCCGGGGCGCTGCTGCTGGTGTCCGACCAGCCGATGGTGCCCGAAGGCATCAAGACGGCCGAGAGCGACGCCCGCGTCGACGCCAAGTATGTCAGCGATCACCTGCGCATCGGCATCGACTCCCTCAAGCAGCTCATCAACAAGGGCCTCACGGTCAAACACCTGAAATTCTGAGCCGGAAGCGGCTCCGCCGGCATGGCCACACCTCCGAAGATCGCTCGCTGCCCGTATTGCGGGAGCCAGGACATCGCGGCCGGTGTCATGGTCACCCAGACCGCCGATGCCGGCCGCATCGGCCTCGCCTACAAGACCCACTTTCTGGTGACCGGCACCGCCCCGCTGCGCGCGGAGGTCTGCCGGCAATGCGGCACCGTCGTCCGCCTCTACGTCCGGGAAACCGGCAAGGACTGGCAGACGGGCTAGGGCGCGGACTCGCGGGGCCCTTCGTGGCTTTCACCGGGATTCGTCCGCGGCGCTGCGCAGCGCGTTGACCGAGACGAACGCGCTCGAGCCGACCATCAGCAGCGCCGCGACCACCGGATGGAGCACGCCGGCCGCCGCCAGCGTCATGCCGACGCCGTTGTAGGCGGCGGCAAACCCCAGATTCACGCGGATGCTCCGCCGGACCCTCCGCGCGAGCCGGATCGCGCGCGGAAGAAAACGCAGGTCGGCCCCGGCGAACACCGCCATCGCCGCGGCGCGCGCCAAATCCGCGCCCGCCTGCATCGCCACCGAGGCCTGCGCCGCGCTCATCGCCGCCGCGTCGTTCACCCCGTCGCCCAGGAAGACCACGCACCGCCCGGCCTCGACCAGCGCCCGCACGCGGGCGTGCTTGTCCGCCGGCGTGAGCCCCGCGCGCACGGGCGCCCCGCCGAATCCGTGCTCCGCCGCGGACGGGTCGCCCGTCAGGATCTCCACCTCCACGCCGAGCGCCCGCAGTCCGGCCAATGCGGCCTCGAGGCCCTCGCGCCACGACTCCGCCAGCTCGATGGTCGCCGCCGCCGCGCCGCCGACGAAGACAAACACCTCCTTGCCGCCGGCACCGTCGCCCGACGCGGCTCCCCGGGTCCCGCCGTTCGTTGCCGCTCCTGCCGCCCCCGTTTCGCCGAGCGCCCGCTCCCCCACCCGCACCTCCACCGGCCGCCCCGCTCCATCGGTCACGCGGGCCACCACGCCCAGCCCCGGCTCGATCCGCCGCATCTGGATAATCGGCGCGGCTGCCGCGCCGTCCGGCTCAACCTGGTTGTCATTTAATAGATGACAAATTCCGGCTCCAACCGGCCGTTCAGAGTTCGGCCTTTTGTCATCTATTAAATGACAAGG
>CAZKDK010000248.1:0-5466 GCA_964551145.1 uncultured Opitutaceae bacterium
GCGATGAGGCGCCGAGGGCCCGGCGCCCTCCAGGTCAAGGCGGCAGGGTGCGGCGCGGGAAATGCATTCTGGCGCTGGCGGCTCGGCAGGAGCCTCGCCCTCCAAATGCGAATGATCCATCCGTGGAGGGCGAACCTCCCGGTGAGCCGGATCTGAGATTGAGAATTTGGCTCGGCAGCGCCTCGCCCTCCAGATTGCGGGTCGTCAGGCAGCTTCAATCCCGGCGCGGCTCAGGGAGCGGGCGCCGGGGTCTCGCCGAATCGGCGGTACAGCCAGTTGCCCAGCGGAACCAGGATCGCAGCTGTCAGGGCGCCGGCGACGACGTCCACCACATAGTGGTAGCGGCAGTAGATCGTCGCCAGGCAGAGCAGGATCATGACGACCAGGTGCACCCAGCGGATCCGGCGCAGGTAGCGGAAGGAAAAGACGACGGTGGTGATGGCGACGGCGACGTGGCTGCTCGGAAACGCGGCCCCCGGCGCCTCGAACAGCCGGTAGATCAGCAGCATGATCTGGTAAAACAGCCCGTGGGTGACGGCGATCGGGAACGTCGGCGGCGGCACCGGCGTGAGGTCCGGGGGCAGGGGACACTCCGCCGATTCCCAGAACACGCGCGGCCCGATGACGGGGATGAAGATGTAGAGCAGGTAGCAGACGTAGAACACGAACGAGATGACCGAGACGAAATGGAAGAACTGCCGCCGGTCCCGGAGATAGAGGGCGAGGCCGATGCCGCCGATCATGACGTAGTAGGAAAAGTAGGACGCGTAGGCCAGCTCGCTGACCGGCAGGTACGGCAGCCGTTCCATGAAGGCCAGGCTGGGCTGTCCGCCGAACAGGCGGGCCTCGAGGCGGATGAAGAACGGATCAAGGAATCCGATGCCGAGCAGATGGTTCAAGGCGCCGGTTTCGCGATAGAGCCAGGCATAGAGCAGCACCGGGTAGAAGTGGCGCAGGAAGTCGAGCACGCGGTTCCGCGGATGGGCGGCATGGGCCTGAAGGAGGACGTGAATCAGGACGATGCCGACGACGTGCGCGCCGGCCAGCAGCGCCCAGGCCGGAGTGGCGCCGCTGTGCAGGACGATCAGCAGGATCGCGACGAGCGCCAGGTAGCCCTGGGTGGCGTAGTCGATGAACGTGTAGTGCTTCATGGGGGTCACAGCCATCCCTGCTGCCGGTACCAGGCGAGGGTCCCGGCGATCCCCTGCTTGAGCGGTGTGGCGCACACCACGCCCAGATCCTGCCGGAGCCGGGTGGTATCGCACACCCAGCCCGGCGCGCGCAGCTCGGCGTATTTCTGCCGGCTGAGCACGCTCGGCCGGCGCGTGATCAAGGACAGGGCGTCCTGCAGCCAGCACAGCGGCGCGAGGGCGGCGGTGGGGAGCGGCAGAGGCAGCGTCCACACGCCCATCTGCGCGGCGATCTCGGCGGCGAAGGCGCGCGCCGTCAGCACCTCGGGCGAGGCGACATGGTAGGTCCTTCCGGCGGCGGCCGGATGGGTGAGGCACGCCACAGCCGCCCCGGCGACGTCATGCACATACACGAAGCTCAACGGCTGGCGGCTTGGGCGGGGCAGGATGTGCCGCGCGATGGCCCGGAACAGTCGCAGGAACTCGACGTCGCGCGGGCCATACACCGCGGACGGGCGCAGGATCACGTGTTCCGCCCGGCAGGCGTCCCACACCTCCCATTCGCCGGCCAGCTTGCTCCGGCCGTAGGCGGAAACCGGGTGGGGCGGGTCGTCCTCGCGCGCGGGCGCGCCGGGCCCCGCAGGGCCGGCCGCCGCCAGGCTGGAAACGTGCACGAGGCGCTCCACCTGTCCGGCCCTCTGGTTGATCGCATCGACGACGTGACGCGTGCCGGCGCGGTTGACGCGGTCGAATTCGGAAAGGCGCAGCGCCTTGGTGCAGCCCGCGCAGTGGATGACGTGGGTGATCCCCTCCAGGGCGGCCGCGAGGCCGGCGGGGTCGTCGATCGAGCCCGTGCGCACGTCGAGCCGGGCGCGATGGGCCTCGATGAACCGCGGATTGGCGGTGGGGCGGAGCAGCACGGCCGTGGGGATGCCCCGGTCGCACAGGAGATCCAGGATATGGCTGCCGACGAACCCGTTTGCCCCCGTGAGTAGAACCTTCATTGCCTCGCTGGAGAGGAATGCCGCGCGTTTCGCGGGACGCGGGCTCCAGGACGCGGCCCGGGCCCCGTCACACCAAGCCGAGTTCCCGGCCGACCTTGGCAAACTTGTCCAACGCGAAATCGATCTGCGCGTCGGTGTGCGTCGCCATGAGGCTGACCCGCATCAGCTCCTGCCCCGGCGGCACCGCCGGCGAAACGACGGGGTTCACAAACACGCCCTCCTCCTCGAGCCGCTTGCAGCACTTGAACGCGGTCATCAGGTCGCGGGCGCGCACCGGCAGAATGGGCGTCGTGGAGTTGCCCAGGTCAAAGCCCAGCGAGACCAGCCCGTCCTTCAGCCGCTTGGTATTGTGCCAGAGCCGCGCCATGCGCTCGGGCTCGGAGAGCATGATCTCCAGCGCGGCCATGACCGCGGCGGCGTTGGCCGGGCTCATGCTGGCGCTGAAGATAAGCGGGCGGGAATGGTGCTTGAGGTAGTCGATCGTCGCGGCATCCGAAGCGATGAATCCGCCGAGGCTCGCCAGCGACTTGCTGAAGGTACCCATGATCAGCTGGACGCGGTCGGTCAGGCCAAAATGGCTGGAGGTGCCCGCGCCGCGTTCGCCCAGAACGCCGATGGCGTGCGCATCGTCGACCATGACGGCGGCGCCGTAGCGTTCGGCCAGCTGGCAGAGTTCGGGCAACTGGATGACGTCGCCCTCCATGCTGAACACGCCGTCCACGACGACCAGCTTGCCGGCCTCGGGATCGATCGACTCGAGGCGGGCCTCCAGCGCGGCCATGTCCTTGTGCGCGAACCGGAGGAATTTGCCCAGGGAAACCTGGCAGCCCTCGACGATGCTCGCGTGATCGCTCTTGTCGGCCAGCACGTAGTCGCCCTTGCCGACCAGCGTGCTGATGACGCCGTGGTTGACCTGGAAACCGGTGCTGTAGAGGAGCACGGCCTCCTTTTTGACCAAGCGGCCGAGGGCTTGCTCAAGCTGGAGGTGAATGTCGAGCGATCCGTTCAGGAACCGCGATCCCGCGCAGCCCGTTCCGTACCGGTCGATCGCCGCCTTGGCTGCCTCCTTGATCTTCGGATGATTCGTGAGGCCGAGGTAGCTGTTCGAGCCGAGCATCAGGACCTTCTTGCCACCGATGATGACCTCGCTGTCCTGCGCCGAAGAAATCGTTCGGAAATAGGGATACAGCCCTAGCGCGCGGATCTGGGCTGCACTGCGGAAACTCCGGACCTTGTCGAAGAGGGCTAGCTGTCTCGCTGCGCGCGGCACCGGTGCAGATTGCTGCCAGTTGTTGGCGACTTCTGTCGACGCCAATGCTGAAGCCGCGCAATCCATTGGGTCACCATCACGTCCGTTATCGAGCGTCGGCATCTCTTTATGAACGGCAACAATGCGAAGTACTCATCTCAAATCCAAGTCAAATATTCGGCGTTGGCCAAACCACGGCGCCACAGACGGAATCGGAGCTGCAAGCGCCGTGCCAGCAGCGACCAATGCACGTCTTCGATATGGAGCGGCGACGCCTCGTCGCCGGCGTGCGCCCTCCGAAATCCGATCCGCGACGAGGGCGTCGCGGCCCCGAGGGCACGCCGCGGACGGCGCCGGGTCGGGAATGCGGTTCGCGGCACGGGCCAAGGCCCCGTTTCGGCGCGCGGAATCGTTCGTTGGCACCAGTAGCGTCATCGCTGCGCGTAGTAGACGAACGCCGGGGGAAGATTCAAAAGCACGCTGGTCGTGCGGGTTCGGGGGAACCGGTCCGTGATCTTCTTCCGGTCGAACCTGGAGTGCTGGAACTGGATGTACATGCCGTCGTTGCCAAGGGCGGCGCTGACGGCATCGATGAGCGCGCACGCCTTTTTCCGGCCGAGGTTCCGGAGGGGCATGCTCGAAATGATGAAATCCGGCCGCTCCATCCCATTGGCGGTCAACATTGCCAAAACGTCCTCGGCCGAGTCGGTCACCACCTCGACCCTGCCGTCGATGCCGGCGGCCGACAGATTGCGCTGATTGTCGCGGGCGAGCGTCGGATTGAGCTCACAGGCCAGGATCCGGGCGACGGGACACTTCAGCGCGAGGGCAAGGGTGATGGCGCCGCTGCCGGCTCCCAACTCGATGATCCGCCCCCGGTAGGTTGCCGGAACCGGCGCGATCATCCGGGACACGAGGAATCGCTGCGAAGGGACGATCCCGCCGGTCTGGCGGTGCTTGGCCAGACCGGCCCAGAGAAAATGAGCCAGGGCGGCCAGCGTGTTCGCCGCCCCATTCCGCCGGGCGTGCGCTGTGGTTCTCGGAGTTTCAGGCAAATTCATCGCGGGTCCGGCCCTTATCGGGCGACCTCAGGCATGGCTACTTGATCGGCGGAATTCCGCCACTAAAATCTCGGCCCCGGGGCAGTCGTTCCGGGGCGGCCGCGCTCTGGGCTTGATCGGCCGCCTCGGGTCGGTAGCATCCGCCCGCCATTCCGCCAGGCCCACGGGCCTGGCCATTTTCTCATGAAGAGCTACAACATCGCAGTCATCGGCGGCGACGGCACCGGCCCGGAGGTCGTGCGCGAGGCCGTCAAGGTTTTGGACGCCGCCGCGCCCCGGTTCGGCGTCAAGCTGAACTACACGCCGTACGATTTTGGCGGCGAGCGGTACCTGCGCACCGGCGAGGTGCTGCCCGACAGCGCCATCCCCGAAATGCGCAAATATCCGGCGATCCTGCTCGGGGCGATCGGCCACCCCGGCGTCAAGCCCGGCATCCTGGAGAAGGGGATCCTGCTGCGGATGCGCTTCGAGCTGGAGCAGTACATCAACCTGCGCCCGGTGCGGCTTTACGACGAGCGATTCTGCCCGCTCAAGGGCAAGACTCCCGCGGACATCGATTTCGTGGTCGTGCGCGAGAACAACGAGGGGCTCTACACCGGCGCGGGCGGGTTCACCTACAAGGGCACCCCCAACGAGGTCGCCGTCCAGGAAAGCGTCAACACCCGACGGGGCGTCGAGCGCTGCATCCGGTACGCCTTCGAGTGCGCGCGCCAGCGCCGCGGCGGCCAGCCGTGGAAGGGGCTGAAGCCGGAGGACGTGAAGGCCGGAAAGAAGGCGCAGCTCACCCTGTGCGCCAAGACCAACGTGCTCACGTATGCCTGCGATCTCTGGGAGCGCACCTTCCACGAGGTCGGACAGCAGGACTACCCGGACATCCGGCGCGACTACGCGCACGTCGACGCCACGACCATGTGGTTCGTCAAGAATCCGGAGTGGTTCGACGTGATCGTCACCGACAACCTGTTCGGCGACATCATCACCGACCTGGGCGCAATGATCCAGGGCGGCATGGGCATCGCCGC
>CAZKDK010000249.1:0-5419 GCA_964551145.1 uncultured Opitutaceae bacterium
ACGGGCGCGCCGGTCATCTCGGCGAGCTTCGATGTGGCGGTGTTGGTGATGGCCGGCACGCCGAAGAACGGGAGGATTTCCGTTTGCCTGGTGCGCTTGCCCTGGTCCGGTGCGTACCAGATGGGGTGACCGGCACGCAGGGCTCGGATCAGTCCCTTGAGGTCGTCAAAGTGCACCGAGACGACCATGCCGCGCTCGCGGTTGTGCCGCATCTGGGCGGCGACGACGGGATTGTTGGGATCGCGGTAGAGGCAGCCGAACCGGAAATTATCGACCATGATGCGGCCGCACATCTCGAGCGTGGTGGCGTGGGCGGTGAGCACGATGGCGCCGTGGCCGAGGGCGAGGGCGCGGTCCAGGTGTTCGCGGCCCACGATGCAGTGGGGCGGCAGGCGGTCGGGCGCGTTCCACCAGGCGGCGCAGGTTTCAAAAAGGCCCAGCGCGAGCGAGCGGTAGTGAGCCCGCGCGAGCGCGCGGATCTCCCGCCCGGACTTTTCCGGAAAGCACAGCCGCAGGTTGACCAGAACGACGTGGCGGCGGATGGGCACGACGTGGTAGGCGAACCAGCCGAGGGCGCGGGCGCAGGCGCCCTGGGCCCGCCAGGGCAGCCGGTTGAGCAGGCGAAAGATCCCCAGGCCGGCCCACGTGGGCCAGTAGCGGGGCAGCCACAGGCGCCGCTGTTCGCTCGTCCGGCTCATGCGCGCCGGATCAGCCGGGGTTGCGGCCGCGGTAGAGCTGGGGGTTCAGCGACGGATCGTTGTACATCTTGAATTGGTAATAGACCGAGAAGGTGCGGCGGCGGGCGGCCACGTCGGCGATGAGCTCGTCGAAACAGGCGGCGAGGTCCGCCGCCTGGCGCCGGATGCGGGCCAGCCGGGTGGCGCACGCTGCCCGATGCTCGGGCGTGGCGCTGGCGCGCTCGGCCTCCTCCTGCATGTGGTAGGCCTTGAGGGCGAGGATGGAGAGGCGGTCGATCATCATTCCGGGCGTCTCCGAGTTCCGCGGGCACCCGGCCTCGGGCGGCTGCAGGGCGGCCGCGATGGCCTGGTCGAGCTGCTCGATGTAGTCGTTGCGCTCCTGGTTGAGGCGGTCGATGGCGCGCTTGGCCCGGAAGACCGCCTCGAACCCGAGGTCGTCGCGCCGGGCGGCGTCCTCCTCGTGCCAGAGGCGAAAATTGCGGAGATGGTTCTGCTCGACGAGCGCGGCGAGCGCATCGCCGCCCGGCGCCGGGGGGATGCCGGGGGCCGACTCGTGCCAGCGGACCGTCAGGCTGGATTGGAGGGCGGTGATCGCGGACGCGGCGGGTTTCATGCGGAATCGGGGAATGGAGTTGAACAAAACGGCGCCGGACACAAGCCTGCGAATGCCGCTCGATGAATAGCCTCCTGGTGATCAAGCCGTCCTCGCTGGGCGACATCGTGCACGGACTGCAGGTTGTCCAGACGGTGGCGCGGCGGCGGCCCGGCCTCCGGATCACCTGGGTGGTGCGCGACCGGTTCGCCGCGCTGGTGGAGTCGGCGCCCTTCGTGCACGAGGTGGTGCTGTTCCGGCGGCGGGAGGGCTGGCGGGCCTTCTGGCAGCTCCTGGCCGCCCTGCGCCGGCGGCGCTTCGATGCGGTGTGGGACCTGCAGGGGCTGCTGCGCTCCGGGCTGATGACGGCGGCGGCGCGGGCGCCGGAGAAATGGGGCCGCCGCGACGCCCGGGAGGGCGCGCGCTGGTTCTACAACCGGTGGGCCGAGCGGCCGGCCGGGGCGGCCTCGGGCCACGCGCTGGAGATCCTGCTGGGATTCGCCGCGGCGGCGGGCGTCGCGCCGGTGCTGGAGTTCCCCCTCGCGCTCAGGCCCGCGGCCGCCTACCCGTGGCGGGATTTCCTCGCCGGGGATCCGCGCCGGACCTTCGTGATGATCACCGACAGCCGGCGCGCGTCGAAGCAGTGGCCGGGCTTCGACGAACTCACCCGGCTGGTGCTCGCGAAGTGGCCGGAGAGCCGCGTGGCGTGGAGCGCCGCGGCGCGGGCGGCGCCGCGGTTCGCGCCGCCGGCGGGGCGGTTCCTGAACCTCACCGGCTGCCCGCTGGAGGAGATGCTGGCCCTCGTGCGCCAGCCCTCGGTTTTCGTCGGCAATGACAACGGGCCGATGCATCTGGCCGCGGCGACGGGCAACCGCGTGCTGGCCGTCTTCGGACCAACCTCGCCGGCGCGGTTCGGGCCGTATCCGCCGGAATCGCCCCGCCATGCCGTGGCCGCGGCCCCCGGGGGGCGGCTCGACCGCCTGGCACCCGCCGACGTCCTGGCCGCCCTGGAGGCGCTGTGCGACCGCGCGGAGGTGCCAGCCGTTTAGAAAATCGCCGTCAAAGAATGGAAAAATCAGGAAGCCGCGCCGTTCTCGTTTGCGTTTCGCACGGCGCCTTTGAATCTTCGGAACGCCGCCGCCCGTGAGGGGGGACGGCCCGTCCCATGCCGCAGCTGCTCATCATCCAGCCCTCGCCGCTCCGTGACATCGTGCACGGCCTGCAGCTTGCCGCGTCGCTCAAGACGCAGCGGCCCGAGCTGCGCATCGCGTGGATCGTGCGCGACATCTTCGCGCCGCTGGTGCGAATCTGCGAGGTGATCGACGACGTCCACGTGTTCCACCGCAGCGAGGGCGTGCGCGGCTTCTTCCAGCTGATGAAGGAGGTCCGGCGGACCCGCTACGACTACGTGTTCGACCTGCAGGGGCTGCTGCGGACGGCGCTGATGACCTGGCAGGCGCGCGGTGCGCGGAAATACGGGCGCAGCGACGCGCGCGAGGGGGCGCCGCTCTTCTACCGGAGGAAGGTGCCGCTTCCGCCGGAGGGGCTGCAGAGCCACGCGCTGGAGATCCAGCTGCAGTTCTGCCGCGCGCTCGACGCGGAGCCCGAACTGCGCGGCGAACTGCGGTTCCGCGAGGCCGCGGACCTCAACCTGAGCTTCATCGAGGGCCGGCGGGGGCAGAAGCCGATCCTGATCTTCCCGGACAGCCGGCGGGCGGAGCGGGCCTGGAACGGGTTCCGCCAGCTGACCGACCTGCTGCTGCGCGACGGCACGGGCCGCAAGGTCATCTGGGCAGGCAACAACCCGGTCGCGTACCGGGAGCGGGCGCCCGAGGGGCAGTTCCTGAACCTCACCGGCAACACCAGCCTGGTGTCGCTCGCGGCCCTGATCCGGCGCGCGGAGTGGGTGATCTGCAACGACAGCGGACCCCTGCACCTGGCGGCCGCCCTCAAGGTGAAAACGCTGGGGCTCTTCGGCCCCACCGATCCGCGGCGGTTCGGCCCCTATCCGCTGAACAGTCCGACCAACCACGTCATGCAGGCGCCGGTCGGCGACCTGCGGCTGCTGACGGCGCGCGACGTCTACGCCCGGTTCGCGCGTCTCGACGCGCTGAGCCACGGCGGGCGGCCGTCCTGACCGGCGGGGCGGCGGCCGGGGGCGCACTTCGCGCTTTATTCCTCCGGGCGGGGCGGCCACACTGGCCGGCTCATGCTTGATCCAAAGATCCTGCGCGAATCGCCCGACGTCGTCCGGGCGGCCATCGCCAAGAAACATCTCGAGGTCGACCTCGACGCCGTGCTGTCCCTGGACGCCGAGTGGCGCGCGCGGCTCGGGGAGGCCGAGGCCCTGCGGGCGCGCCAGAAGGCGGCGAACGGCGAGATGGCGGCCCTGAAGAAGGGGTCGCCGGAGTTCCTCGCGAAGGTGCCGGAGCTGAAGGGCCTGTCCGCGCAGGTGAAGGAGAAGGACGCGCAGGTGGCCGCCCTGGAGGAGCGCTGGCGCGGCGGCATGCTCGCGCTGCCCAACCTCCCGCACCCGAGCGTGCCGGAGGGACGCACGGCCGCCGAGAATGTCGTCCATTCGACCCACGGTTCCCCCGACGCCGCCTCGCCGCACGCCCGCCCGCACTGGGACATCCCGGGTTTCGACCGCTGCTTCGATTTCGCGCGCGGCGCCAAGGTGACGGGTGCCGGCTTCCCGTTCTATGTCGGCGACGGCGCGCGGCTGGTGCGCGCCCTGGTCCAGTTCTTCCTCGACGCGGCCGGCGCGGCCGGCTTCCGGGAAGTCAGCCCCCCGGTGCTGGTCAACGCCGCCAGCGCCACGGCGGTCGGCCAGCTGCCGGACAAGGAGGGCATGATGTATCAGACGGTTGAGGACGCCTTCTACCTCGTGCCGACGGCCGAGACCCCCCTGACGAACTTCTTCCGCGACGAGATCCTGGAGGAGTCGGCCCTGCCGGTCTACCGCTGCGCCTACACGCCCTGTTTCCGCCGGGAGGCCGGCAGCTACGGCAAGGACGTGCGCGGTCTCAACCGCCTGCACCAGTTCGACAAGGTGGAGCTTCTGAAATGGGTGCATCCGGCGACCAGCTACGACGAGCTGGAGTCGCTGCGCGCCCATGCCGAGAGCCTGCTGCGCCGGCTGGAGCTGCCGTATCGCGTCCTGTCGATGTGCGGTGGCGAGCTGGGTTTCGCCCAGAGCAAGAAATACGACCTCGAGGTCTGGTCCGCCGGGCAGAAGCGCTGGCTGGAGGTGTCGAGCTGCAGCAACTTCGAGGCGTTCCAGGCCCGGCGCGCCCAGATCCGGTTCCGCGCGAAGGAAACGGGCCGGCCCGAGCTGGTGCACACGCTCAACGGCTCCGGCCTGGCGGTGCCGCGGGTGCTGTCGGCCCTGCTCGAGAACAACCTGCAGGCCGACGGCCGGGTGAAGCTGCCCGCCGCCCTCGCATCCCATTTCGGGAAGGAATTCCTGAGCTTCACGTGAGGCGGCGCGGGCGCCGCGCGCGGCGGGGGCTGGGCGAAATGCGCCGGCCCGACCGCGCGGAGGCCGGCGGTCAGCAGGCTCCCAGGCAATGACACGCACCACCAGGGCAACGGGCGGATGGCCGGGGCGGGCGGGGCGCGTCGCCGCGCTGCTGCCGCGGGAGACGCTGCATCCGGCGGTGCGCGCGTGGGCCGCCGGCCGCTCGGGAGCGGCGCGGGCGCCGTGGGCGGTCGCGTTTTCGGGCGGCGCGGACTCGCTGGCGCTGCTGCTGCTGCTCTGGGCACACTGGCCGGAACGCCGGTCCCGGCTGCGGGTCCTGCACTTCAACCACCGGCTGCGCGGGCGGGCGGCGGACGCGGACGAGCGGTTCTGCGGGCGCGTGGCCGCGGCCCTGGGGCTGCGGCTCGCGTCGGGGCGCTGGCGGCGCCGGAGGCGCGGCGCGAGCGAGGAGGAGGCGCGCGGGGCGCGCTTCGCCTTTTTCGGCGCGGCGATGCGCCGCGCCGGGGCGCGGGCGCTGTGGCTCGGCCACCAGCAGGACGACGTGGCCGAGACGATGCTGATGCGGCTGGCGCGGGGCAGCGGGGCTCCGGGCCTGGCGGCGCCGCGGCCGGTGCAGCCGGTGGCCGGTCGCGTCCACCTGCGGCCGCT
>CAZKDK010000250.1:0-2384 GCA_964551145.1 uncultured Opitutaceae bacterium
GCAACCGATCCTGGCGCGCAACGGCCAGATCCTCGCCACCCCGACGCTCGTCCGGGAATTCCCACGTCCGATGCGCCGGCTCATCGGCAACCTGTCGAATACCGCCGGCCTGATCGTCGGGTTGGATCTGGACACGAAAAGGTAAGGCCTCGCTTTGAAAACCGCCCGGGGTCAACATTCCTCCCGCCCCGCGCCGTCCCGCCTGCCGGGCCGAAGCCCCGCCCGCCGCGCCGGAGCCTCCGGGGTGGCGAAAGCCGGCGAACTCGCCGAACTCCGCACGCGCCTGGCCGAGGCGGAGGAAACGCTCCGCGCCATCCGCACCGGCGAAGTCGATGCGGTGGTGATCGCGGGCAAACAAGGTCCCCAGGTTTTCACCCTGCAAGGCGCCGAGCATGCCTACCGCGTGCTCACCGAATCCATCAACGAAGGGGCACTGACCCTGGCGGCGGACAAGACGATTCTTTACGCGAACCAGCGCTTCGCCCGAATGGTCAAATGCCCGTTGGAGCAGGTGACGGGCAGTTCCTTCCGCCGCTTTCTCTCCGCCGCGGATGGGGTGGCGCTCCGATCGCTCCTGAAACGGGCCGACCAATCCGGATCCAAGATCCCGGTGCAACTCATTGCCCGCGATGGTTCGCAGATGGCGGTGCAGATCTCCGTTTGTCCCCTGCCAACGGTCGGCCCCGGCGGCGCGACCATCGGGATGGTGGTGACCGACCTGACGGAGGCCCGGCACAACGAGCAGATGCTGCGCGCGTTGTCCCACCGCCTGGTCCAGGCGCAGGAAGCCGAGCGCGGGCGCGTGGCCCTCGGACTGCACGACAACATCACGCAGCTTCTCTGTGCCATCCTCTTTCGCAGCCAGGCGCTGGCGGAACGACTCTCGGCGCGCGACGGCCCGGCGAAGCGCGAGGCGATCAAACTTCGCGTGATGCTCGGCAAGGCGGCCGAGGAAGTGGAGCGCATCTCGCGTGATCTGCGTCCCAGTGTGCTGGATCAGCTGGGGCTTGCCGCCGCCCTGCGCCACGTCAGCCAGGAGTTCGCGAAGCGGACCGGCGTGCCGGTCAAGCTGGCCTTCGTGCGGTTGACCGCGCGGATGCCCGTCGACGCGGAATTGGCGCTCTACCGCATTCTCCAGGAAACCCTGAAGAACGTGGAGCGGCATGCCCGCGCCCGCCACGTTGTCGTGTCACTGAGCCAGCAGGGCGCCTTCGCCCGGCTGGCGATCAGCGACGACGGGGTCGGCTTTCACCGGGATGATCGCCCTGCCGGACGAAAAGAAACGAGCGGCCTTGGCCTGCTCGGCATGCACGAGCGGGCTGCCTACGTGGGTGGCGCCTTCCTGGTCAGATCCGTACGCCGCTCCGGCACGAGGGTCGAGGTGCGCATTCCCCTGTTGCCGGAAGCCGCGGCGGCTCAATGAGTCTCGGGCCGGCCGTCCGGCGAATGGTCGGGTGCCGGAGACGTCCGCACCAACCGCAATGACCCGCGACGCTTTCGATCGCGCTGGCCAGCCCTGCTCTTCCCTGCCTTCGATCGCAGTCGCCCCATTCCGCAGGCCAGCAGGGCGCAACCGGCAGCCCACCGCCGGAACCATATCAGTGTCATCGTCTTCCGACATTCGCGTGGTCTCGGGCCCAGCTTCCTGAAGGTCGCCTGCCGGCGTCGGGTAACACCCCATGGCAACCGGCGGCCAGTCGGGTCCAAGCTCGTTGCCAATGGACCGGGATATTGGCCTTCGCAGCGTCACATCCGTGAGTACTATGGGAACCGGCAAGCTGGCCGGGCCTTCCCGGTCACCCGCCGATGTCGTCGCCCAGAGGTCCGCCGACGAAGCCAAACGCGTGCGCGCGCTTCAAAGCTATGGCACCCTGGACACGCCCCCCGAGGCCGCGTTTGACGAGTTGGCCGCGCTCGCGGCACGGATCTGCGGCACGCCGATCTCCCTCGTATCGCTCGTCGACCGCGACCGGCAGTGGTTCATGGCCCACCACGGCCTCGCGCTGACCGAGACGCCGCGGGCGGTGTCGTTTTGCACCCATGCCCTGGGCCAGCCCGGCGAGCTGATGATCGTCCCCGATGCGGCGCGTGATCCGCGCTTCGCCGACAATCCCTGGGTGACCGGTGAGCCCGGGATCCGCTTCTACGCGGGCATGCCCCTGTGCACGCCGGACGGGCACGCCATCGGCACGCTGTGCGTGTTCGACCGCCAGCCGCGCACGCTCTCTTCCGACCAGCAGGAGGCGCTGCGCGTGCTCGGCCGCCAGGTCATGGCCCATCTCGAGCTGCACCGGGTGACCCGGCGACGGCTCGAAGAGGTCGCCATGCACGAAAGCGAGGAACGGTACCGGCTGCGAATGACCTTCTCTTCCGACGCTCAGTTT
>CAZKDK010000250.1:2484-5357 GCA_964551145.1 uncultured Opitutaceae bacterium
CGAAAGCGAGGAACGGTACCGGCTGCGAATGACCTTCTCTTCCGACGCTCAGTTTGTGCATGTCGGCGAGCGCATCACCGCCGTGAATTCCGCCTTTTGCCAGCTGCTGGGGGCCCAACAGGCCGGGCAATTGGTGGGGAAGCCGCTGTTCGAATTCGTGCATCCCGATTGTCACGAACTCGTGCGGGAACGCCTGCGAGGCGTCCGCCGGGGGCAACTCGTCGCCCCGGTCGATGAAAAGTTTGTCCGGCTGGACGGCAGCGTGGTCGAGGTCGAGGTCGGCGCCGTGGCGATCGACTTCCGCGGGCAACAGGAAGTGCACGTCATCGTGCGCGACATCACGGCGCGCAAGCACGCGGAGGAGGTCATGCGGGAGAAGACGGCCTTCCTCGAGGCCCAAGTGGATGCGTCACCCGACGGCATCCTGGTCGTGGACAGCAAGGGGACCAAGATCCTCCAGAACCAGCGCTTCCTCGAGCTGCTGCAGGTGCCCGCCGCTCTCGCGAACGAAAACAATGACGAGAAGACGCTCAGCTTCGTGGTGGGCTTGATGCGGAACCGGGACGCATTCGCCGCCAAAGTCGTCCATCTCTACGCCCATCCGGATGAAACGAGCAGCGATGAGGTGGAGTTGAAGAATGGCACGGTGCTGGAACGCTACTCGTCGCCGGTTCGCGGCAAAGGCGGCCGGAACTACGGCCGCATCTGGACCTTCCGGGACATCACCGCACGCCGGGCGGCGGAGCACGCGTTGCGCGAGAGCGAGGAGCGATTCAAATTTGTGGCCCGCGCGATCAGCGATGTCGTCTGGGACCGGGACCTGGCAGCCAATACGCTCTGGTGGAACGACGGATTCCTGACGACCTTCGGGTTCGTCGCTGGTGAGATTGAACCCAGCGTCGAGTCCTGGAACAGTCGTATTCATCCCGACGACCGCGGCCGCGTGGTCGGCAGCATTCACGAGGCCATCGACGCCGACGCCCAAGTCTGGCACGCGGAATATCGCTCCCGGCGCAAGGATGGCACCTATGCCCTCGTGCAGGATCGTGCCTTCATCCTGCGCGATGCGGCGGGCAAAGCCGTCCGCATGGTGGGCGGCATGCGGGA
This sequence comes from uncultured Opitutaceae bacterium, assembly GCA_964551145.1. Taxonomy (GTDB): domain Bacteria; phylum Verrucomicrobiota; class Verrucomicrobiia; order Opitutales; family Opitutaceae; genus Fen-1467. Next base: position 3,592 of record CAZKDK010000250.1, read on the forward strand.
CCTTACTGAGGAGAAGAAGATGGAGGCGCGGTACCTGCGCGCCCAGCGCCTTGACGGCATCGGAGCCCTCGCCGGCGGCATCGCCCACGATCTGAACAACATCCTCGCGCCGATCATGATGTCGATCGAGTTGCTCAAACTCGACGCGAGCAATGACGCGCACCGCCGCAAGATCCTCGACATCATCCAGGTGAGCAGCCGCCGCGGCGCCGACCTCGTGCGCCAGGTCCTCACCTTCGCCCGGGGGCAGGACGGCGAGCGCGTCGCCATCCGCCTGCCGCACCTGATCGACGATCTCCGGGAGATGATCAGCGAGACCTTTCCGCGCAACGTCGCGATCGCGACCCAGCTGCCGGCCGGGCTCTGGTCCATCATCGGCGACGCCACCGGCATTCACCAGGTACTGCTCAATCTTGCCGTGAATGCGCGCGACGCCATGCCTGACGGCGGGTCACTCACCGTGGCCGCCAGCAACGTCGTCCTCGATGCTCAATCGGCCGGCACCAACCCGGATGTCAAGGCAGGCCGGTACGTGCTGCTGCAGGTGAGCGACACCGGCCGCGGCATGCCTCCGGAAATCCGGGCGCGGATCTTCGAACCTTTCTTCACGACCAAGAAGGCCGGCAAGGGCACGGGGCTCGGCCTGGCGACGGTGCACGACATCGTCAAGAGCCACGGCGGCTTCGCAAGCGTGGCCAGCGAGGCGGGGATCGGCACGACCTTCAATGTCTACCTGCCGGCCGACCCGGCTTCCCGGAGCGCCGGGTCCACGCATCCCTTCCAGGTCGAGCCGCCGCGAGGGCAGGACGAACTTGTCCTGGTCGTCGATGACGAATCGTCCATCCGCCACATCACCCAGCAAACCCTCGAAGCCTTCGGTTATCGGGTGATCACGGCCGGCGATGGCTCCGAGGCGGTCGCACTCTATGCCCAGCAGGCCGGGCAAATAGCCGTCGTACTCATCGACATGATGATGCCAGTCCTGGACGGCGTGAAGACCATCGCAATGCTCCGGGAAATCAACCCGGCTGTCAGAATCATCTCCGCCAGCGGGCTCGAGGCCGCCGAGGAAACGGCCCCGCGTTCTGGCGCCGCGCCCCAGGACTTCCTGGCCAAACCCTACTCCGCGGAAACCCTGGTCCGGCGCATCCGCGCCGTCCTCGACCGGCCGGCCCCGCCGGACGAAAAGCACGGTGCGGCCCTGGCCTGCCCGACCGGGCCGTTTACGTAGGCGGCGCGGAGGTTGTCGACGCAGCGGCCGTCAGCGCCGCGCATCTTACCGGCCATCCCGGTTCTCGTCGTCTTTCGCCAGTTTCGGCTCGGTTGGTTTCCTGGCCGCTGCCGGCTTGGTCGCCGGTTTGGCTGCTGCAACGGCGACGCCCGATGGCCGGTTCTTGCTCTCCGCCACCTGCGCATTTTGCTGCGACGCGTGCTTCGTCTCGTCGAGGTTCGCCGGCCGGCCCTGCCCATCGGCTGGGCGGACGTCGTTCCTCGCTGCCGTCGCCCGCGGCTCCGCCACCGCGTCGGCCGGTTTCACGGCCGGATGAACTTCGCGCGCGGACGGTGCCTTCTCAGCCTCGCGGCTGACCGGCGGCTGCGGCCGCGCCGCCGCCACGGCCGGATTCTCAACCGGGCGGTGCACGGGGGCGGGAAGTGCCTTCTCGGCCTGGTGGCTGACCGGCGCCTGCGGCCGCGCTGCCGTCACGCCTGGTTTCTCGACCTGACGTGGCACGGGGGCGGAGGGCGTCTTCTCGCCCTGGCGGGTG
>CAZKDK010000251.1:0-5313 GCA_964551145.1 uncultured Opitutaceae bacterium
GTAGGCCGGGACGGAGTTGAAGAACCACAGGCAGTCGTCGCTGCGGTAGTCGCCCCGCGGGGTCGGCTTCATCTTGCCGGGCGCGTGCGACCACGGGCGGATCTCGGGCTGCGCGCCGCCGGTGGAGTCCTGGCCGGAGAGCATCAGGACCAGCCGCTCGCGCACGGCCGCCGGCATCATGCCGGTGACGCCGAGGAAGTCCTGCACGGTGTCGCGGAAGCCGAAGCCGTCGCGCTGGTCGCCGGTATAGACGAGCGAGCAGGAGCGCGACCACTCGAAGGTCATGAGGGCGTTGGTGGCGCCCCAGACGTTCGTCATGTGGTCGAAGTCCGCGTCGGGCGTCTGCACCTGCATCGTGTCGAGGAGGCCGTGCCAGTGCGCCTTGAGTTTCGCCAGTTCCCGGCCGCAGGCCTCCGCCGTGCCGAACTTCGCGCGGATGCGGCGCGCCTGCGCCTGCCTGCCGATGCCGAGGAGGACGAGGACGTCGGCCGACGCGCCGGGCGCCAGCTCGAGGTTGCTCTGGATCGCGCCGCAGGGGTTGTCGGAGAAATGCTCGTGGTTGCCGCAGGCGCCGCGCTCGACGGCCTCGGGCCGGTCGAAGCTGCGGTAGACGCCGAGGAACTGGTCGCGCTCGCAGTCGAACCCGGCGATCTCGCCGCCGAGCTGCGTCATCCACCACCAGCGCGACTGGTCCCAGTTGGCGAAGTTCCGCGGATCCTCGGGCAGACGCTTGCAGGAGGAGGCGAGGATGAAGCCGTCGCGCCAAACCGCCTCCGAGATGTACTGCGCGTACTGGAGGTTGAGCAGGTCCTGCAGGATGCTCCACTCGGTCGTGAACTCGCAGAACGAGAACACGCTCAGCCGGCGCGGCCGGTCGCCCGTGTTGGCGACCCGCAGGTGCCAGTACTCGAAATCCTGGCCTAGCGGCACGAAGTAGGTGGCCTCGCTCCGGATGCCGCGCCACGCGCTCTCGATCACGGCGTACCCGGGGCCGAACCGCGTCGTGGTCTTGAATTCATCGAGCGGCTTGCCGACCGGCTGCCACGCGGCCGACCAGAAGTCGCCGCTGTCGCGGTCGCGCAGGTAGAATTGCCGCCCGGGCATGTCCATCGGCACCGCGTTGTAGCGGTGGCGCAGGAAGCGGCCCGAGGCGGGCGAGCGCGTGAAGCTGTAGCCGCCGGCGTTGTTGGTGATGATCGCGCCATAACGGCGCGAGCCGAGGTAGTTCGACCAGGCCCGGGGGGTATCCGGGCGCGTGATGACGTACTCCCGCGCCGCATCGTCGAAATGGCCGAAGTTCATGGGGTGGGCGGGAGCCAAGAGGAAGTTCCGCCGCCATGCAATCCGGACATGCGACTTTGTTCAATCGGACGCCTTCGCCCGGGCGTAGCGCGGTGCTTCAGCCCGCGCACGCTGACCCGGCGCAGGCTGAAGCTCTGCGCTACGAGAAGAAAGAGGGCCGCAACTGGGTGCGCGCCGACCCGTGGTCGGGCGCCTCCGCGAGGCAACGCCGGCGGACCCTGCCGGGCGGCCCGCCTGTGCATCCCCTTTATGCACGCCGATGTTCCCCCTCCCGGGCCGGCCCGGGAAACTGTTTTCTGGAACTGGCCGGCGATTGCTGCGAATGTGTCGGGATTCACCCATGGACGCCGCGCGTTTCGCCCAACCCCACATCCTCAGCCAGCCGGTCTACCAGCCCGGCAAGCCCATCCCGCACGTCGCGCGCGAGTTCGGGCTCGACCCGGCGTGGATCGACAAGCTGGCCTCCAACGAGAACCCCCTCGGCCCGTCGCCCAGGGCCGCCGCCGCGGCGGCCGCTGCGCTGGCCACGATGAACCTGTATCCAGACGGCGGCTGCTGGGATCTGACCGCGCGGCTGGCCGAGCGGCTCAAGGTCGGCCGCGACCAGCTCGTGTTCGGCAACGGCTCCAATGAGATCCTGGAACTCGTCGGCCACGTCTTCCTCGGCCCGGACATCGAGGCGGTCATGGGCGTGCACGGCTTTGCCGTCTACAAGCTGGTCACCCTCCTGATGCAGGCCCGGCCCGTCGAGGTGCCGATGCCCGGGTTCCGCCACGACCTCGCGGCGCTGCGCGCCGCCGTGACGCCGCGCACGCGTGTCATCTTCCTCGCCTGCCCCAACAACCCGACCGGCACCGCCGATACCGAGGCCGAGCTTGTGGCGTTTGCCCGCAGCCTGCCGGAGAATGTGCTCCTCGTGTTGGACGCGGCGTATGCAGAGTACCAGGACGCATCCCCCGACCTCCGGCCGCTCATCGCGGCCGGCCTTCCGGTGCTGTGCACGCGCACCTTCTCCAAGATCTACGGCCTGGCCGGCCTGCGCGTCGGCTACGGCTACACCCGTCCCGACATCGCCGCGCTGCTGCACCGCGCCCGCCAGCCGTTCAACATCAACTCGGTGGCCCAGGCCGCCGCCCTGGCCGCGCTGGACGACGCCGATTTCGTGCGCCGCTCCCGCGAGACGAACCGCACGGGCATGCGGCAGCTCGAGGCCGGTTTCCGCGAACTCGGGCTGGCGTTCGTGCCCTCCGAGGCCAACTTCATCCTCGTGGAGGTTCCGGACGGCGCGGCCGCCTTCGCCTTCCTGCAGGCGCGCGGCACGATTGTGCGCCCGTTCGGCAACCTGCCGACCCACGTGCGCATCACCGTCGGCACGGCGCCGCAGAACGAACGCTGCCTCGCCGGTCTGCGGGCGTGGCTGGCCTCGCGGAAATGAGGCACGGGAGGCGCCGGATCGGGATCGAAGAGAAAGATTAAGAGAAAGTCACAAGAGCCTTTGGCCACCCCATCCTTCCTGCGTCCTACTCACTACCCGCTACCCGCTACTCACTACTTTCCCTGATGCACCTCTCCCAGGATCCCTCCGGCCGCCTGCTGCTCAGCGGCAACGAGGCCGTGGCGCTCGCCGCCCTGCACTGCGGCGTGGCGCTGGGCACGGGCTATCCGGGCACGCCCTCGACCGAGATCCTCGAGGGCTTCAGCGCCCTCGGCGGTCGGGCCCGGTGGGCCCCCAACGAGAAGGTCGCGGCCGAGGTCGCCCTCGGCGCCGCCTTCGCCCGGGCGCGGGTGCTCTGCACGATGAAGCACGTGGGCCTGAACGTCGCCGCCGATGTGCTCTTCACCATGACCTACTCCGGCGTCGACGGCGGCTACGTGCTCGCCGTGTCCGACGACCCCGGCATGGCCTCGAGCCAGAACGAGCAGGACAGCCGCCGCTACGCCGAGGCCGCCGCCGCGCCGCTGTTCGAGCCGGCCGACTCCCAGGAGGCGTATGATCTGTTGCACACGGCCTACGAGGTCAGCGAGCGCTGGCATCTGCCGGTGCTCTTCCGCCTGACCACCCGGGTCAGCCATTCGAAGTCGCCGGTGCGCCCGCGCTTTCCCGTCGGCGCCACGCCCAGGGAGACCGGCGCGGCGGCCCCCGCCTTCGTGCGCGACATCCCGCGGCGCGTCATGGTGCCCGGTCACGCCCGGCCCGCCCACCGGCGCCTGCGGGCCAAGCTCGCCGAGCTGCAGGCCTGGAACGACGCCATGGGACCGAATCCCGTCGAACGGCGCGACGCCGCCCTCGGCGTGATCACGAGCGGCATCTGCTACCATCATGTCCGGGAGGCCGCCCCGGAGGCCAGCATCCTCAAGCTCGGCCTGAGCCATCCGCTGCCGCTGCGCACGATCCGCGAGTTCGCGGCCTCGGTCCAGCGCTGCGTCGTCATCGAGGAGAACGACCCGTGGCTGGCCACCGCCTGCCGGGCCGCCGGGCTCGCGATCGAATCCAAGGACGACGCGATCTTCCGCTTCGGCGAGCTCAACGTGGACCGCGTGCGCCGCATCCTCGCGCGCGACAACCGCCCCGAGCCGGAGCCGCCGGCCGGCCGCCCGCCCGAGCTGTGCGCGGGCTGCCCGCATCGCTCCAGCTTCGAGGTGCTGAAGGAACTCGGCTGCATCGTCGCCGGCGACATCGGCTGCTACACCCTCGCGGCCCTGCCGCCCCTCGCGGCGATGGACATGATGATCGACATGGGAGCGGCCATCGGCATGGGCCTCGGCCTGCGTCACGTGCTGCCGCCGGAGGAGGCCCGGCGCGTCGTGTCCGTCATCGGCGACAGCACCTTCATCCACGGCGGCCTGCCCGGGCTGGTCGAGATGGCCTACAACCCGCCGCCGACCGGACACGTGCTCATCATCCTGGACAACGGCACGACCGCCATGACCGGCCAGCAGGAGCACCCCGGCACGGGCCGTCAGCTCGACGGCTCGGCGACGCATCAGGTGAGCTATGAGGAGCTGGCGCGCGCGGCGGGGGTGAAAAACGTCGTCACCCTCAACCCGGTCCGCGAGCGGGCGAAATTCAAGGAGCTGCTCGCCGCGGCGCTCGGCCGCAACGAGCTGACCGTGTTCATCGCGCGCAGCCCGTGCATGCTTGCCGCGGGCCGCATCTTCGCCTGGGAAAAGGACCGCGCCGCGGCGGGCGGACCTCCCGTCTGCCCGGCCGGCGAAGGCACCGTCGCCTCCACGTGATCGACGATCGCCCATGAGGATCCTGCTTGTGACCGCAATCGGACATACGGACGCAGTAGCGCCAGTCTCAGACTGGCGCCACACCGTGCGCCGGCCGGGTTCGGGTGCGGGCTGCTCCACCCACTAGCCTTTGCCATGGCATCCAACCCTCAGCAGACCTTCAACGTCCGCTTCGCCGGCCTCGGCGGCACCGGAGTCATCAAGGCGTCCGACGTCCTGGCCGACGTCGCCTTCCGCACCGGCCACGACGTCAAGAAGGCCGAGGTCCACGGCATGAGCCAGCGCGGCGGCTCCGTGCAGTCCGACGTGCGGTTCGGCTCCGAGGTCCACAGTCCGATGATCCCGGAGGGCGCGTGCGATTTCATCGTGGTCCTCGAGGCCGGCCAGGCGGAGCTCGTGCGGGGCGGCCTCCGCCCGGGCGGGATCCTCCTCATGCCGGGCGACCTGCCCGCGGGCCGGCTGGCCAATCCCAAGGCGCTCAACGTCGCCCTGCTCGGCCGCCTCAGCCGGCATTTCGATTTTCCGGAGGCGGCCTGGCAGGAAAGCCTGCACGCGCTCTTCGCGCAGAAACTGCACGCCGCGAACGACCGCGCGTTCGATCTCGGGCGCGGCGGCGGGAATCCGCATTTGTAGCCGGGGTCGCCGACCCCGGCTACAGCGTCGGGAGTCCGCATATTTGGCCGGGGTCGCCGACCCCGGCTACAACGGCGGGAGTCCGCATATCTGGCCGGGGTCGCCGCCCCCGGCTACAGCCCCATCCGCAGGCTCGCCCGC
>CAZKDK010000252.1:0-5310 GCA_964551145.1 uncultured Opitutaceae bacterium
GCCGCGTACGGCTCCGAATCGAGGCCTCCGCCGGCGGAGCCGCCCGCGGCGGCCGGGAGGGTCCTGGAGATCGTCGGCGCCCGGGAAAACAACCTCAAGAACCTGTCGGTCTCGATCCCGCACCATGAGCTGGCGGTCGTGACCGGCGTCTCCGGGTCGGGAAAGTCCACGCTGGCCTTCGACATCGTCTTTGCCGAGGGCCAGCGCCGGTTCATGGAATCGATGTCGCCCTATGCGCGGCAGTTCGTCGAGCAGCTCCCCCGCCCGGCCGTCGACCGGCTGACGGGGATTCCGCCCACGGTTGCCATCGAGCAGCGCGTGACCCGCGGCTCGCACAAATCCACGGTCGCGACCATCACCGAGGTCGCGCAATACCTCCGCCTGCTCTACGCGCGCATCGGCGTCCAGCACCACCCGGAAACCGACCGTCCCGTGAATCCGCTGTCCCCCGACGAGCTGCGCCGGGTGCTGGTCCGCGTCCTCGCCTCGGCTCAGGCCCGCCGCTCGGCGCACTGCTACCTGTGCGCGCCGCTGGTCCGCGCCCGCAAGGGGCACCACCAGCCGATCGCCACGTGGCTCGCGCGCCAGGGCTACGCGCTGATGCGCGCCGACGGACGCCTGGTCCGGGTCGCCGATTTCCAGAAGCTCGACCGCTACCGCGAGCATGACATCGAGGTCGTCGTCACCGATCTGAAACCAGGGGTCGGAGAACAGAGGTCAGAGGTCAGGGATCGGAAGATCAGGGACGGAGGAACGCAGCAGGACGGCGAACTGACCAACGGCCTCCAACCTCTGACCTCCGGCCAAGCCCTGACCCGGGCGCTGCAGCTGGGCAAAGGCGCGTGCTTCCTTCTGCTGGCCGACGGAACGATCCCCTCCTGGTTCTCCACGACGCGCACCGACAGCCAGACCGGCGAATCCTTCCCGGAGCTCGATCCGAAGCACTTCTCCTTCAATTCCCCCAAGGGCTGGTGCCCCACCTGCCGGGGTCACGGGCGGATCCTCGACTGGATGCTCGAGCCGCGCGACGACGACGAACTGCCGCCCGAGATCGCCGACCTGGCGCACCGGCCCGACGCCGACGACGGCGGTTCCCGCGGCACCCTGTGCCCCACCTGCCGCGGAGCGCGCCTCAACCGCATTTCCCGCGCGGTGAAGCTCCACTTCCGGCGCGGCCCGCCGCTTTCGCTGCCGGAGTTGCTGCAGGCGACGCCCGAAGCGCTCATCGGTCATCTCAGCCGCCTCTCCCTGGACGCCCGGAGCCGCGCCATCGCCCGCGCCGTCGTGCCGCCCATCGAGGGCCGCCTCCGGTTCCTTGACCACGTCGGCCTCGGCTATCTGGCCCTCGACCGGCCCACCGAGACCCTTTCCGGCGGCGAGGCCCAGCGCATCCGACTGGCGGCGCAGCTGGGCTCGAACCTGTCCGGCGTGCTCTACGTGCTCGACGAGCCATCCATCGGCCTGCATGCCCGCGACAACGAGCGGCTGATCGGCACGCTCGAATCCCTCCGCGACAAGGGCAACTCGCTGCTCGTGGTCGAGCACGACGACGCCATCATGGAACGGGCCGACCGCATCATCGACCTGGGGCCGGGCGCCGGCACCCACGGCGGTGAGCTGATCGCCAACGCCCCGCCGGCGGAGCTGAAACGGAATCCCTCCTCCCTGACCGGCCTGTTCCTGACCAAGGGCATTGCCCATCCGCTGCGCGGAAGCTACCGCCCGCTGCCGGACTTCAAGGCGCCCGCAGCGCGAAGACTCCCAACCCAAAACTCAAAACCCAAAAACCAGAACGCGGACGGCGGCGCGTGGCTGACTTTCTCCGGCGTGCGGTTCCGGAACCTGCGCGGCGTCGATCTGCGCCTGCCGCTCGGCACCCTCATCATGGTCTGCGGGCCCTCCGGCGCCGGGAAATCCTCGCTCTTCGGCGACCTCCTCGGCCCGGCCGCCGCCTGCGCGGTCAAAAGGGAGCGGGCGCGGCTCACCGGCCGCGAATTCGTCCGGAACGCCCGCTTCGAGGCCGATGGCGCCGGAACTCCCTTCACCGAACTGCGGGGCGCCGGGTCGTTCCGATCGGTCATCGCCGTCGACCAGTCGCCCATCGGCAAGACCCCGCGGTCGACGCCCGCGACCTACCTCGGCATCTTCGACCTCATCCGCCAGTTCTTCGCCTCGCTGCCCGAGTCGCGGATCCGCGGCTACACGGCCTCGCGGTTCTCGTTCAACACGGCGGGCGGCCGCTGCGAAACCTGCCTGGGCGCCGGGCGCATCCGCCTCGAAATGGCCTTCATGCCGGATGCCTACCTGCCCTGCGACACGTGCGGCGGCCTGCGTTACGGTCCGGAGCTCGCTGACATCACCTGGAAGGGCCGGACGATCGGGCAGGTTCTGCAGTTCACCTTCGAGGAGGCCGCGGCGTTCTTCGACTTTCATGCCCGGCTGGGCGAGGTGTGCCGGCTGATGTGCGCCTGCGGCCTGGGTTACCTCACGCTGGGCCAGAGCAGTCCCACCCTGTCGGGCGGCGAGGCGCAGCGCCTGAAGCTCGTCAGCGAGCTGGCCCGAGGCCTGCAGACGTACACCGAGCGCTCGCGCGGGGTCCGCCCGCGCAACCTCTATCTGCTCGAGGAACCCACCATCGGCCTGCACCTGAGCGACTGCGAGAAGCTCATCCAGGTGCTGCACGGACTCGTCGACCAGGGGCATACCGTCATCGTGATCGAGCACCATCTCGACCTGCTGGCCGAGGCCGACTACGTGGTGGAACTCGGTCCGGGCGGCGGACCGGCCGGAGGCAGCATCGTCTACCAGGGATCGCTCGCCGGCCTGCTCAAGGTCCGCGGCAGCCCCACGGCGCCCTACCTGCGGGCAAAGATGCGCGCCGCGCCGTCACGGCGCCGCCACGCGAGCGCCAGCAGCGCCAGGATGCCGAGGGCGTAGCCGCCGTCGAATGCACCCCCTCCGGAGGCGGCGCCGGCCGTCACCGCCGCATTGGTCGCGACGACCGGACTGGCCCCGGCGACGGGCACGACCGTCACGCTCGCCGGCTGGCTGCTGACCGAACCGAGCGGGTTGGAGGCGGTGACGGTATAGCTGCCGGCATCCGACGCCGCCGCGCTGCTGACCGCGTAGATGGCACTATTCGCGCCGCTGATGGCAACGCCGCCCTTGAACCACTGGAAGGCCAGGCTGCTGCCGGAGGCCGTCACGGCCAGGGACAGCGGCTGGCCGACCTCAACCGAAGCCGACTGCGGCTGTCCGGTGATGGCCGGCTCAATCTTGGCCGGATTCGTCGCCGCGATGCGCGCCGCGTTTTCCACCATGGTCTCCGCGTTGTCCGCCGCCTTGGCTTCCCCGACCGGCACGCCCAAGGTGTAGCCGTGATAGATGATGTTGGGATTCGAGAAATAGGGGATGCGGCTGCCGGCATAGGACATCACCGTGCCCTCGTCGGCCACGGGATAGACGCCTGAGTTGTCGGTAAACCGGAATCCGTAGCAGTAGTGGCCGTCGCCGTCCCTGGCGCCTTCAGTGGTGCGGTCGTGACGGCAGCCGAAATTGTGTCCCATTTCATGGCACACCACGATGACCGAAGTGGCCGTGGATGCCGCCGTGCCATCCACGGTCAGGCAGGGGTACACGATGGCGACGCGGTTCGGATTTCCGCCAATCCAGGCGACGCCGGCCGCATCGGTCCGACGGCCCCCGACCAGCATCACGACCTGGTCCGCGCCGTAGGCGGACTGTTCCCGCGCGGCGAACGCGGAGATCGAACCGTTCGTCATCTGGTTTAAATCGTCCTGGAGGGTGCCGGTCGTGGGATAGGCGGGCGCCGCCTCGACGAGCAGATAGTTCCACCGGAAATTGGTGATCCCGGAGTTCTCCAGGATGGCATTGCTGGCCGCGATGAAATTGGAGCAGTCGGCGTCGATCAGCGCCCGGTTTCCGTTCTTGGCCGCAAGCGCGTCGGCATTGTACAGAAACAGCACGTCGACGGTGTAGCCGGACCCATCGTCGGCCGGCGCCGCAGCGGGCTGGTCGCCGGCAGCCGCGGCGGTGACCGGGGTCTGCAGTGCCGCAAGATGGGCCGCTCCGGCCGCCCCTACCCGGAGATTGGAGCCGCAGGTCCACCCGTCGGTGCGAACCTCCTCGACGGAAACCTGGTTGTCCGCCACCTCGATCCGGTACTCCTCGCCTGGAAGCACCACCACGGCCTCCCAGCGGTCCGGCGAATTCGCCGTACTGACCAGGAAGGCGCCGTCGAGCCCGGATCCGACAGGCGCGTCGCGGTCGATGCGGGCGGTCAGGACCGTGCGCCCGTTCCCGTGCTGGGAATTGGTGGCTCGAAACGGTAGGACCAAGTCGGGTCGGAGGCGAACCGCAAGTGACTGAGGATCAAAGCGACGCCAATCTGAAACCGGTCCGGAAATCCCAGGCAGGACGTCTTGGATCGCTGGCGAAACACGAGGGCCGGAGAGCCGGGAAGTCGCGTCATTCGATGCGCTCCGAACGGCGCCACGAACATCCTGCCGTCCGGCCGCCGCCCCCCCGTCGACCGGCCCTCCGAGGCCAGCGGCCCGAGGCGACCCCGCAAAGAAACCTGCAGCCGCGAAGGCGAGCAGCACACCCGTGAGGACGACGAATCGAGGGTATGACTTCATTTCGTGGAAGCGGGATGATCCCTCAATCCGGATGGCTTGGCCTTTGAGGGGATTTGCCCACGATTACTGCTTATGACTTGCAGATAGCAACGAAAAAATTGACCAGGTTTTTACACTAGGCCGAACGGCAATGCCACCCAGTTGTTTCCGAAGATCCCCCACTATTCCCGCCGCCAGGTCACAACCACCACTGTGATCAGCGCCGCGAAAAGAAGCGTCGGGACGATCACCCACCCCGCATGGACCGGTATCTGCCACCGGGAGATCAGCCAGGGTACCGCCAGGCATTTGGCGATGATCACCAGCCAGCCGATCTCGAGAAACCGGCGGGTCCGCCCAGCCATCGCGACCGCGGCCAGCGAAGGGTGCGCCTGCATGGGCCGAGGCTAGCGAAAACCTTGCCGGCGCGCTCCGCACGCCTTGGCGATCGCTGCGCAATCTTTGCCTTATCCGCTACGCAGATTTTGTCGGGCCCGCTTCGCCCCGGCTAACTCGCGACCGCCCGCGTGGTCTGGTCGTGGAGCCGGACCGCCTCCTGCACCACCTTGGTGAGCTCGCCCAGCGAGATCGGTTTCAGCAGATAGCGGAACAGCGCGGCCTCGTTCACGCTCCGCAGCAGCATCTCCGGCTTCATGTAGGCGGTCACGAGCAC
>CAZKDK010000253.1:0-5295 GCA_964551145.1 uncultured Opitutaceae bacterium
CTCGGAGGGCACCCCGTCCTCGGAGGCGATGATGGAATTGCGGCCGTAGAGGCGCTGGTTGCCGCCGGCCGGGGCCGGAACGGCCTGGCGGAGGTTGTTGGTGGCATGGCCATGGGTGTCGACCAGCCGGCCGTCGATCGCCTGGTAGAACTGGACATTGCCGCCGATGAACACGACGTGCCCGCCTTCGGACCGGTAGGTGCCGCGATCGCGGTCCCAGGTGCCCTCGACGGTGAGGCCCCGGGTGTAGGCGATCGGGGTGTTCGCGGGGTCGCTCATCTTCAGGCCGCCGACGAACTCGTAGCTCGGCGTGAGCGCCTGCAGGGCGGCGAGGACGTGGCGCCGCGTGGCGTCGTCCGGGTCCATGACGGTTGCGGGCGAGGCGCCGTCGAACAGCGGATCGTTCTTCGAGAAGTAGAACGCAGGGTCGTTGAGCGTGCCGGCGCGCCCGAGGAGGCCCATCCAGCGGAAGTAGTTGCTGGACGCCTCCACGTTGGCCTGCGCCGCCACGGCGAGGGGGTCCGGCAGGCGGTCGTTGTTGTCGGCGGCATAGACCATCGCAGCCTTGCCGATCTCGCGGAGGTTGCTGGCGTCGACGGTGCGCTGGGCGGTCTCGCGGACCTTGCCCACGGTGGGAATGACAATGGCCGCCAGGATGCCGATGACGGCGATGACGGTCAGCAATTCGATCAGGGTGAAGCCGCGGATGCCGCGGCGGGCATGCGTGTGCATAGGGGAGGGGGTTCCGGTACAGATTCCACTATTTTTAAACGAACACAAGGCGAAATTCTCCGCGAGGCTCGACAAACCCGGGGGCGATTCTAGATTCGCCCCCCGTATGAAAATCTACCTGGACGGGAAATTCGTGGAGGCCGCCGATGCCAAGATTTCCGTGTTCGACCACGGGCTGCTTTACGGCGACGGGATTTTCGAGGGCATCCGCCTCTACCAGGGCAACGTTTTCCGTCTGGAGCAGCACCTCGAGCGCCTGTGGTACTCGGCCAAGGCCATCATGCTCGAGATCCCGATCCCGCGCCCGGAGATGGCGGTGGCGGTGTGCGAGTCGTGCCGCCAGAACGGACTGCGCGACGGCTACATCAGGCTCGTGGTGACCCGCGGCGTCGGCGACCTCGGCCTGTCGCCCTGGCTGTGCCCCAAGCCGTCGGTCTTCATCATCGCCGACAAGATCTCGCTCTATCCTCCCGAGTACTATGCCACGGGCCTGGCCATCGTGACGGTGCCGACGCGGCGGCTGGGGCCGGCGAGCCTGCCGCCCGCGGTGAAATCCCTCAACTACCTCAACAACATCCTGGCCAAGCTGGAGGCCCGGCAAGCGGGCGCGCTCGAGGCGGTCATGCTCAACGACCAGGGATTCGTCGCCGAATGCACGGGCGACAACATCTTCATCGTGCACCACGGCCGGCTGTTCACGCCCGCCGCGCAGGAGGGTGCGCTCAAGGGCATCACCCGCGACACGATCTTCGACATCGCCGCCAGCCTCGGTGTCCCGCTGGAGGAGCACCAGCTGACCCGCTACGACCTCTGGAATGCGGATGAGTGTTTCCTGACTGGGACCGGGGCCGAGGTGGTGCCCGTGGTCAAGCTTGACGGCCGCGAGATCGGCTCCGGAAAACCCGGCCCGATCAGCCACCGCGTCCTCGCCGAGTTCCACCGGCGCGTGGTGGCCGAGGGCACCCGGATCTGAGCGCGCCACGGCGGGGGCCGTTTACCCGAACTTTACCGGTTCACTGCGGTCCCAGTGGTGGGGTTTTCCCCCTTTTGCGCTCATCCTTGCCAGCGGGCGCAACGATGGCATGATTGGTGCAGGTACAGCGGGAAAGGAGCCCGTGTGTCACACTTATGCGTGGCGCGCGTCGCCCTTCTCGCACGACGTGGTATATTCAAGTTATGGCCAATCCTCTGAAATGTGATCTTTGCGGCAAGCCCGCGACCGTCCATCTCACCCAGATCATCAACAACAAGATCCACAAGGTTGATCTCTGTGAGGAGTGCGCGCAGGCCAAGGGGGTCACGGATCCGAGCGGCTTTTCGCTGGCGGACCTGCTGCTGAAGGCTTCGCTCAATCCGGAGCCGGCGGCCGACCTCATCCGCTGCGAACAGTGCGGGTTCACCCAGGCCGACTTCAAGAAGCTGGGGCGATTCGGCTGCCCGTCGTGCTACGACACATTCCGGGGGATGCTGGAACCCATGCTCGGCAGCATGCACAAGGGCACCTCGCATGTGGGCAAGGTGCCGCAGCGCGCGCTGCAGCGAAAGTCCCTCTACGACCGGCTGACGCAACTGCAGCTTGACCTCGACCAGGCCGTCAAGGCGGAACGCTACGAGGACGCCGCCCGGGTCCGCGATGAGATCCACCAGGTCAAGCAGGCATTCGAGGAGAAGGCTGCAAACTGACATGAAGATCGCCCCCCTTTTTGACGCGCCCGCCGAGCCCGCCGATGCCGGCGCCGGCAAGTGCGCCATCGTGCTGACCACCCGCGTGCGCCTGGCCCGCAACCTCGTGGACCAGCCGTTTCCGGGCTGGGCCAAAGAGGCGCAGCGAAGCGCCATGTTGGCCGGAAGCATCGACGTCGTCGCGGACCTCGCAGCCATGAAGAAGGGGCTGACCCTGAAAGTGGACGAGCTTTCGGACCTCGAGAAGCAGATCCTGGTGGAACGGCACCTGATCAGCCGGGAACTGAGCACGGCCAAGCGCGGCGCCGGCGTCGTGATCAGCCGCGACCAGACGACCGCGGTGATGATCAACGAGGAGGACCATCTGCGCATCCAGGTCATGCGGCCCGGCTTCCAGCTCAAGCGGGTCTGGAATGCCATCAACGCCCTCGACACCGAAGCGGAGGAGAAGCTCAACTATGCGTTCTCGCCCACGCTGGGCTACCTCACGGCCTGCCCGACCAACGTCGGCACGGGGATGCGCGCCTCGGCCATGATGCACCTGCCGGCCTTGGTCATGTCCAGCCAGATGGAAAAGGTGGTCCGGGCGGTGAACCAGCTCGGCATGGTCGTGCGCGGCCTGTTCGGCGAGGGTTCCGACGCGAGCGGCAGCGTCTTCCAGATCTCGAACCAGACCACGCTCGGCGAATCCGAGGACGACATCATCAAGCGCCTGTCGAGCGTGCTCAACACGATCATCGAGCATGAGACCAACGCGCGCTCCAAGCTCCTCGAAAACGATTCGAGCAAGCTGTTCGATAAGGTGGGCCGGGCCTTCGGGATTCTCCAGAACGGGCGGCTCCTCACCTCGGCCGAGGCGATGAACCTCCTCTCCCTGATCCGCCTGGGGGTCGATCTCGGCGTGTTCGCCGAGGTCCGGCGCCCGGTGGTCGACCGGCTGTTCATCGAGGCGCAGCCCGGCCACATCCAGTACGCGGCGCGCGGGGCGTTCGACCCCGGGCAGCGCGACCACCTGCGCGCGGAATTCCTGCGCAAGGAATTCGCCACCTTCGGCCAGCCCGATTTCAACATCACCGGCAAGAACTGAACCCCTGTCCCCCCACGCCATGGAACCGATGAACAATTTCACGCCCCGCGCGCAGCAGGTGCTCGCGCTGGCCCGCAAGGAGGCCGACCGCTTCCACCACAACTACGTCGGTACCGAGCACATCCTGCTCGGGCTGATCAAGCTGGGCCAGGGCGTCGCCGTCAGCGTGCTGCAGAAGATGGGGCTCGACCTCGAGACCGTGCGGGCCGCCGTCGAGAAACAGGTCGGCACCGGGACGGAAACCAAGGCGGTCGGCAGCATCCCCTACACGCCGCGGGTCAAGAAGGTGCTGGCCCTGGCCGGCAAGGAGGCGAAGACGCTCAACCACAGCTACGTCGGCACCGAGCACATCCTGCTCGGCCTCCTGCGGGAGGGCGAGGGCGTGGCCGCGCGCGTGCTCAAGTCGCTCGACGTCGACATCGAGCGCACCCGGCAGGAAATCCTGCGCGAGCTCGATCCCCAGTTCTCGGGCGAGGGAGGGGAGGAGGCCGCCGCCCCGTCCCCGCGCGGGGGCGGACCGGAGGAGAAGAAGGAGGTCAAGACCCCGGCGCTGAAGGCGTTCGGCCGCGATTTGACCGAGCTGGCACGCAAGGGCGAGCTCGACCCGGTGGTCGGGCGCAAGATGGAGATCCGCCGCGTGGTCCAAATCCTCTGCCGCCGGACCAAGAACAACCCCGTGCTCATCGGCGAGGCGGGTGTCGGCAAGACCGCCATCGTCGAGGGCCTGGCCCAGGAGATCGCCAGCGGCATCGTGCCGGAGATCCTGTTCGACAAGAAGGTCGTCACCCTCGATCTCGCGCTCATGGTCGCGGGCACAAAGTACCGCGGCCAGTTCGAGGAGCGGATCAAGGCGGTGATGGACGAGATCAAGCGCTCCAAGAACGTCATCCTCTTCATCGACGAGCTCCACACGATCGTGGGCGCCGGGGCGGCCGAGGGGGCGATGGACGCCTCGAACATCTTCAAGCCGGCCCTGTCGCGCGGCGAGCTGCAGTGCATCGGGGCCACGACCCTCAACGAGTACCGCAAGTACATCGAGAAGGACAGCGCGCTCGACCGCCGCTTCCAGGCCGTCAAGATCGAGGCGCCGTCGGTCGACGAGACGATCCTGATCCTCAAGGGCATCCGCGGCAAATACGAGGACCACCACAAGGCGATCTTCACCGACAAGTCCGTCGAGGCCGCCGCCAAGCTTTCCGACCGGTACATCACCGGCCGCTTCCTGCCCGACAAGGCCATCGACGTGATGGACGAGGCCGGGTCGCGCGCGCGCATTTCGGCCCTCAGCCGGCCGCCCGACATCGAGGCGCTCAACAAGGAGATCGAGTCGGTCTGCACGCAGAAGGAGCAGGCCATCTCGCAGCAGCATTTCGAGGAGGCCGCCAAGTTCCGCGACCGCGAGAAGCAGCTCCGGACCAAGCTCGAGCAGACCACCGAGGAGTGGAAGAAGCAGCGCGAGGAAAAGCGCATCACCATCGACGACGAGCTGATGATGCAGGTGGTCGCCGACTGGACCGGCATCCCGCTCAGCCGGATGGAGAAGAAGGACAGCGAGAAGCTGCTCCTGCTCGAGGGCGAGCTCCAGAAGGTCATCATCGGCCAGGACGCCGCGACCGTGCTCATCGCCCGGGCGCTCCGGCGCTCGCGCGCCGACCTGAAGGATCCGCGCCGCCCCATCGGCTCGTTCCTGTTCGTCGGCCCGACCGGCGTGGGCAAGACCGAGCTCGCCAAGCAGCTCGCCGCGCAGATGTTCGCCAGCCAGGACGCGATCATCCAGTTCGACATGTCCGAGT
>CAZKDK010000254.1:0-5281 GCA_964551145.1 uncultured Opitutaceae bacterium
CCGGGCACCAAGCCCGATTTCCGCACGATGGAGAAGGAGGTCACCATCGTCCTGCGCGAGAACCTGAATTTCGCCACCGGCGACGAGCAGATCGGCCTGCTCATCCTGAAGCTGATCGAGATCTTCGGCCGCAACGGCATCAGCGTGACGCGCGACTATGCCCTCATGGCGAAGGCGGTGCTCTCGATCGAGGAGGTCGGCCGGATGCTCGATCCGGCGTTCGACCTCCGCCAGGTCGCCCGGCCGGTCCTGCGCGAGCTGCACCGCGAGCGGTGGAGCCCGCGGGCGCTGGCCGGCAAGACCCGCGCGTTCTTCGCCTCCGCGTTCGGCCGGCTCGGCGACCTGCCCGCCGAGCTGGACCGTCTGCTGCGCCGCCTCGAGCAGGACGACCTGACCGTCAACTTCCAGCACCGCGGCCTGGAAGGCCTCACCGACGCGTTGCGCGCGGCCAGCAACCGCATCGCGCTCGGCCTCGTGATCGGGGCGCTCATCATCGGTTCGTCCCAGATCGTCACCACCGGCATCAAACCCCACCTGTGGGGCTACCCGCTCATCGGGATCGTCGGTTACCTCCTTTCCGCGCTGCTCGGCCTGTGGGTCATCTGGGACATCGTCCGCCACGGCCGCCACAAGTAGGCGTCGAGCGTCGACTGACGAGGCCCGGCGGTCATTTTCGGTTCTTGATCTACGATTTTCGCTTGGTCTCGCCGAATCATCGTCCGTCGTAAGTCGTAATTCGTAACTGCCTCGAACTCTCGACGCTCGACCCTCGACTCTCAACCCCAAGCGGTCACCGGTCGTTTGGGATTTGCGCGGAACCGGAGGCGATGCAGGGTTGACGCATGCCGTCCGCCGCCGCCAACGCACCCCGAGCGCCCGCCGCCCCGCCGCCCGCTCCGGTCCGCCCGGAGGTGCTGGCGCCCGCGGGCGACTGGACCTGCGTGCGCGCCGCGGTGGAAAACGGCGCCGACGCCGTCTATTTCGGCCTGGAGCGGTTCAACGCGCGCATGCGGGCGAAAAACCTCACGCAGGCCGACCTGCCCGAGCTCATGGCCTTTCTGCACGAGCGCGGCGCGCGGGGTTACGTGACGTTCAACACGCTCGTGTTCGCCGACGAACTGGCCGAGGCGGAGGACTACCTGCGCGGCATGATCGCCGCCGGGGTCGACGCCGCCATCGTGCAGGACGTCGGCATCTGCCGCCTGATCCGCGCGCTGTCGCCGGACTTTCCCATCCACTGCTCGACCCAGATGACCATCACCAGCGCCGCCGGCGTCGAGTTCGCGCGCGAGCTGGGCGCGCAGCTGATCGTGCTGGCCCGGGAGAACTCGCTCGCGGACATCGCGCAGATCCAAGCGGCCCAGTCGTCCGCGCCCGTGCGCCTGCCCCTCGAGGTGTTCGTCCACGGCGCGCTCTGCGTGGCCTATTCCGGCCAATGCCTCACGAGCGAGGCGCTCGGCCGGCGGTCGGCCAATCGCGGCGAGTGCGCCCAGGCCTGCCGCCTGCCCTATGAGCTGATCGCCGATGGCCGGCGCGTCGAGCTCGGCCAGCGCCGCTACCTCCTCAGCCCCCAGGATCTCGCCGGGCTCGACGTCCTGCCCGAACTCATCCGCCTGGGCGTGGCTTCGCTCAAGATCGAAGGCCGGCTGAAGAGCCCGGAATACGTCGCCAGCATCACCCGCGTCTACCGCGAGGCGGTCGACCGGCTGCTGCCGCCGGCCGTGCAGCCGGGGGCGCCGCCACCGGCGGCCGGCGTCGCCGACGCGGCCTGCCGCGAGGCCGGAGCCCTCGCCGATTTGCATCGCACCCATGACTACACCATGGCGATGGCCTTCTCGCGCGGGCTGTACCCCGGCTGGTTCCGCGGCACCGACAACCAGGCGCTCGTCCATGCCAATTTCGGCACCAAGCGCGGCGTCTTTCTGGGCGAGGTGACGGTCGTCGGACGCGACCGCGTCGCGCTGCGCCTCGTCGCGCCGCTGAAGCCGGGCGACGGCGTGGTCTTCGACGCCGGCCGTCCCGACGAGGGGGAGGAGGGAGGCCGCGTCTACCAGGTCGAGACCCGCGGCGCGGAGACCACCCTCCGCTTTGGCAGCGGGGACATCGACTTCGGCCGGCTGCACGCCGGCGACCGGCTCTGGAAGACGAGCGACCCCGCCCTGGAGCGGGACATCCGCCGCACCTTCGCGGGCGACGAGGTCCGCTTCCGCCGGCCCCTGGCGATCGAGGTGCACGGGCACGCCGGCATCCCCCTGACGCTGATCGGGAGCGACGGGCTTGGCCACGTGGTGCAGCGGGAGTCGGCCGTCGTCCTCAGCCCCGCGCGCACCCAGCCGCTGACGCTCGAGCGCCTGCGCGGGCACCTCGGGCGCCTCGGCGGCAGTCCGTTCGAACTCGGCGAACTCCGCTCGCATCTCGAGGGCGACGTCATGCTCCCGCTGAGTGAACTCAACCGTCTGCGCCGCGACGTCGTGGCCGAGCTCGTCCGGCTGCGTGCGCAGCCGCCGCGCTGGCGGCTGGAGCCGGGCGGGACAGGATCCGCCTGGGCCGGCCTGGTCGCCCCCAAGCAGGCTCCTGCAAATGCCGGTGAGCCGGAGCTCATCGTCCTCGTCCGCTCGCTCGAACAGCTCGCGGCCGCCTGGACCGCCGGCGTGCGCACGGTGTACTGCGAATTCGAGGATCCCAAGCGCTACCGGGACGCCGTCCGCCAATTCCGCGAGTTCCAGGCGGGGGAGGCCGCCGCCCCGGCGTCGGACCGATCCGCCGGCGAATCCTCGATCTGGGTCGCGCCGCCGCGGATCCACAAGCCCGGCGAGGACTGGATCCTCCGCCAGGTGCTGTCGTGCGAGGCCGACGGCTTCCTCGTCCGCAGTTTCGACCACCTGGCGTTCTTCCGGGGCCGGCGCCTCCGCGGCGACTACCCGCTGAACGTGGCCAACCCGCTGGCGGCGGACTATTTCCTGCGGCGCTACGGACTCGAACGCGTCACAGCGTCGTACGATCTCAACATCCAGCAGCTGGAGGCGCTGCTCCGCACGGCGCCCCCGGCGTGGTTCGAGATCACGATCCACCAGCACATGCCGCTGTTTCACATGGAGCACTGCATCTTCTGCGCGTTCCTGACCACCGGGCATGACTACCACGACTGCGGGCGGCCGTGCGACCGGACCGACCTGCGCCTGCGCGACCGGGTGGGCGCCGAGCTTCCGGTCCGGGCCGACGCCGGCTGCCGTAACACCGTGTTCAACTGCCGGGCGCAGACGGGCGCGGAATTCCTGCCCCGCCTGCGCACCCTCGGCGCGCGCGCCTTCCGGGTGGAGTTCCTCGACGAGACGCCCGCGGACCTCGCCGGCATCGTGCGCCGCTACCGGCAGGTCCTGCGCGGTGAAATCAGCGGCGCGGACCTGTGGCGCGAGTTCCGCCTGATCCAGGAGCTGGGCGTCACCCGCGGCTCGCTCGACGCGCCGCGCTGAGGCGGCGGCGGCGTGGCCCCGCCCCGGCGCTCATTTCGAGGCCGCGGCCACCGCCGGCACCAGGAAGTGAAAGTCGCTGCCCTGCCCCACCCGGCTGGTGCAGGCGATGGAGCCGCCGTGGGCCACGACGATCTCCCGGGCGACGGCCAGTCCGAGGCCGGCGCCCTTCCGGGTCTGGCCCGGCACGCGGTAGAATTTGTCGAACACCCGCGTCGCGCTCTCCGGCGGGATGCCCGGGCCGTAGTCGCGCACGCCGAACTTCACGAAGCCGTCCGCCGTCGCCTCCGCATAGAGCGTGATCTCGCTGCCGTCCGGCGAGTACTTGCTGGCGTTCGTGAGCAGGTTGATGAACACGTAGCGGATGCGGTCGCGATCGACCGACACGGCGGGCAGGGCGCGGGCGGCGCGCACGATGAGGCTTTGGCCCGCCGTGTCGATGAGCGGGCGGACCTCGGCGGCCACGACATCGAGCAGGCGGTCGACCGGCTCGGGGGCGAGATTCAGCGCCGCCGCCCCGCCCTCCAGGCGGCTCAGGTCGAGGAGGTCGTCGAGGATGCGCAGGAGCCGGTTGGCGTCGTCGCGCGCCGATTCGAGCAGTTCGCGCTGCCCCGGCGTGAGGCGGCCGAGGTTCTCCTCGAGCAGCAGATAAACCGCCATGCGCAGGCCCGTGAGCGGCGTCTTGAGCTCGTGGCTCACCGTGCCCACGAGGTTGTTCTTGGCGTCGTCGAGCAGCCGGAATTTCGTGACGTCCTGCAGGAGCACGGCGGCGCCCCCGAAGCCGGTCAGGGTGTCTCCGACCGCGAGGATGCGCGGCAGGTAGTGGCGGTCCTCGCGCCCGACGTGGAGGGTGAGGACGCGGTCATAGCCGGTGGGCAGGTAGTGGTTGCCCGAGGCGAGCACCTCCGCGAGCGGCGAACGCAGGTCCGCCGGGAGACCGCCGGCGAACTCCGGCGCGGCCGCGACCAGCTCGGCCGCGGGATTCTTCAGCTCGACGCCGCCGTCCTTGCCCACCACGAACAGCGGGTCCGGCGTCGAGGTCAGCGTGGCCTCCATGGTGCGCTGGGCCCGCAGCACCCGGGCGGTGGTGGCGTCGCGAAAGGCGCGCAGCTTCGCCGCCATCGTGTTGAACGCGCGGGCCAGCTCGCCCAGTTCGTCGCGGGACAGCACCGGCGCCTCGCGATCGAGGTCACCGTCGCCCAGGGCGACGGCCGACGCGGTGAGCACCTTGATCGGCCGCAGCAGCGACCGGCTCAGGCGGATGGAGAGGTAGAGCGACAGCAGGACGGCCGCGGCCATCGCTCCGATCAGGAGCTTGACGGTCGTCCGGGTCGTGCGGGCGGCGCGCGTGAGTTCGGTCAGCAGCGCCCGGTGGTCGTACTCGGCCAGACCACCGAGCGCGTTGAGGGTGGCGAAGCCGGCGTTGGCCGTCTGCCGGTCCACGATCTGCCGGGAAACCGAGCCCTCGCGCAGGAATTTCTGGTCGGCCGCGACCTCGGTCAGAAAGGCGGTGTCGACCGCCTCGATCGCGGCGGCGCGCGGGGTGCCGGCCGAGCTCATCGATTGCGCGTGCAGATTGCGCTCGAAGCGGGCCCTTTGCGCGGCGAACTCCTCGCGCGCCGCCAGGGCGTCGCCGAACTGCGCCTCGTACAGCGTGCCGTGCAGGAGGGTCGCCGCATCCTTCATCTCCTCGGTCGCGAGCATGGACCGGTAGTTGGCCACCAGCGTGACCTCCACCGACCGGCTCAGCTCGAGGCAGGTGAACAGCGCATAGCCGCCCATCGCGATGAGCAGCAGCAGCAGCGGCAGCA
>CAZKDK010000255.1:0-5279 GCA_964551145.1 uncultured Opitutaceae bacterium
GCCCTGGGGGTCGATAGCTCAATGGTAGAGCAGCGTCCTTTTAAGTCGTTGGTTCGGGGTTCGAGTCCCCGTCGACCCACCAGCCTTCGCCGAGCCTACGGCTGGCAGGCCATCCGAAGCCGACCGCGGTCTTGGGAAACGATCATCGCTAGCAGCAGAATCCAGGCGAGGGTTGCGCGCCGAAGGCTGGGCGAAGGCGGGCATTTCGCTCGGCAGTGAGCCGGGCTGCGATAAACGCCGTGTGCCGTTCGCCGGCTCGCCCTGCGGGCTACGGATGGCGCAGCCCACGCGGTCCGCGTCGGGTGACCCGCCTGGACGCAGGCCGTTGCGGCGAAGGATGCCCTCCGACCTGTCCGCCAAAGCCTTGGCGACGGCGGAAGCCCGGCGAACGAGGGCAAGAATTTCGCCTGCGGCGAAAACCTCCGCTCACTTCGGCGGCGGGTCACCGCCATCGTAGTTGAACGACGCGTAGATCGCGCCGATCAGATTCCTCGGCGTCACGAGCTCGGAATCCTGCTGCTCGTTGTTGAGTCCCCGGACCCGCCATCCGCCCGAGACCTTCTCTTCGAGGACGTGAACAATTCGCACGCCGTTCCGATTCATGTATGCCACGGTCATCCCGGCCTTCAGTTCGTCGAACGCGATCGGCGTGATCACCAGCATCGTGTTTTCCCCGTAGATGGGCTGCATCGACGTGCCCGTTCCCACAACGGGCAGGCGGCCCGGACCGCGCTCGGCGATCGTCTTGGCATCGTGCCACGCCTCATCCACCGAGACGTCCGTCGAGGGCGCCACGTCCGGCTCCGAGGTCACGCAGCCGCTCCAACCGAGCACCGATCCCAGAGCCAGGGCGGTTCCGACCAAGCCCGACCGGGCTGCCGGGGCCGCGGCGAAAGACCTAATGGAGCTCAAAAGCTTCACTTGTAAAACCGGGGAAAATCATGACATACTCTATTTTGTTGAGGGCCAGCCTTGACGCAATATTGCAATTATCAGACATTTTCCTAGATTCTTGATATCGCGGCCGCGCAAACCATGAAACGACTTGTCATTATCGAAGACCAGACGGCTATCCGGGAGATGCTGGCCGAGATTCTGCGGATGGATCCCTCTATCAAGCTGGTTGGCGAAAGCGGCGATGGCCAGCGCGCGTACCAGCTTTGCCTGGATACCAAGCCGGATGTCATCGTGCTCGACGCCAAGCTGCCTGGCCTGAACGGCGTCGATCTTCTGCGGCGCCTGACCAAGGTGCTGACCGGCCTCCGCGTGTTGGTTTTCTCCGGCCACGAAAACGCGATCCTGGTGCGGGAGATGCTCGAAGCGGGCGCGCACGGTTTCGTCGAAAAGACCGCCGGATTGCTGGAATTCAAGAAAGGCCTCGAGACCGTGGCCAACGGCGGGACGTATTTTGGCCCCGCGGTGGCCTCCCTCCTGCGCAACGTGGTGGCCAGCCCGGGCGCAAGCGCGAGTTCGGATTTCCTCACCGACCGCGAGCGGGAGATTCTCCAGTTGGTGGCCGAGAGCTACAGCACGAAGGAGATTGCGGCGAAGCTGAACATCAGCGTCAAGACGGTGGACAACCATCGGACCAATCTGATGCGCAAGCTGAACCTGCACGACGTCGCCAGCCTCACCCGCTACGCGCTCGAGATCGGCCTCATCGAGCAGAAGCGCGGCCTCTGAGCGGCGCGCGGTTGTAGCCGGCCTCGCCGAGGCCGGATTCTGAAATCGCCCGTCAGGATTGTCGCCGGCCTCAGCGAGGCCGGCTACAGCTTCGCCCGCGCGTCGGCATAGCGGTCCGCGAGCACGTCAACCAGCCGCGGATCGGCGCCCACGAGCCCGGCCAGATGAACGCGGAGCCCGGGCTGCGCCTGCTCCGCTTCCGCGCAGATGCCGGCCACGTCGCCGTCCGGGCCGGCGTGCCGGCCGGGCGCCAGGAAAAGCGGCGCCACCACCACGTCGCCGGAGGCAAAGGGCGGGCGCCGGAGCTGCGCTGACAACAGGGGATCGGCAAACGCATAGGCCGGGCCCGGCCGGCGCTCCATCGACGCCACCGCGACGGGGCCGGTTTCGCCGCGCAGCAGGCCGTCCAGCTGGCGGCCAAGATGGTCGCGCACCGCGGCCACCTCCCGCCGCGGGCTGCCGTGATCGACCAGCACGACAGCCGGCTTCGCGAGGTTCCGCCGCCGGATCACCGCGCGCACGTTGTCGGCGACGATGGCGGCGATGCGGGTGTCGGCGGCGTTCCCGACATCCACCAGCCAGCGGGCGAGGACCAACTGCGCCGCCGGATGGCGCCGGCGCACGTGGTCCAGCCGCGCCGGCACGTAGTCGGTCAACGCGCCGCTGGGGCCGAAGAAGAGCGGGAGCAGCAGCAGCCGCGCGTGGCCCGCCTCGAGCAGCGCGTCGAGCGCCGGTTCCAGGACGGGCGCGGGGACGCCCCCGAGCCTGTCCGGCGGAATGGCGCTGGAGTGCAGGAGGGAGACCGGATGCACCACGGTCCCGATCGCCGCCTCCAGCCGGCGCGCCAGCGCGCGCAGGCTCAGCGCCGCTTCGGGCTGAAGCGAACCGTTGTCGAACAGCACGCACGGCGGCGCGATCGAGGCGGCAGTCATCGGAGTCGGGACGATTAAATCCTTGCGCAGACCAAGCGCTTTGGCCAATAAGTTCAATTTACTCCTGTTAGGTGCCATCCATGAACATTATCTCACGGAAACTGTGCTTTCTCCTTCTGAGCGCCGCGGTGGTCGTTGCCGGGTGCACCAAGAAACCGCGACCCATTCCCGCTGACACGACCGCCGTGGGCGGCGGCGCCGTCAACCCCGAGAGCATGGGTAATCTGACGGAAACCTCCGCCGCCGGCCTGCAGGCCCGGCCCGAGGGGTATCAAGAGGACGCGGACACGATCCGGGGACTGCTCCAATCGGTCTATTTCGACTTCGACCGCTCGGCCATCAAGGCCGGCGAGCGCAGCAAGATCAATGCGGCCGCCGACTACCTCAAGCAGAACCCCCAGTACAAGATCCTGCTCGAAGGTCATTGCGACTGGCGCGGCACCGCCGAATACAATCTGGGTCTGGGCGATCGCCGGGCCCAGGCCGTGAAGCAGTTCCTCGCCACGCTCGGCCTGTCGGGCGAGCGGCTGCAGATTCTCTCCAAGGGATCGCTCGGCGCGATCGAGAAGGGCACCGCGGATCAGACGGCGAAGGACCGCCGCGTCGATTTCGTGATCCTCAAGCACTAGGCGGCGCGAAAACGTCCCGGTTTTCCAGCCCCGGCTTCCGCCGGGGCTTTTTGTTGGCCGGTGCGGGGCGCGGTCGGTAGGGACGGACCGCGAACGCTGGCGCACTTCGCGCCGCCGGGCCGTCCGCTCCGCAACTCCGATCCCGGTGCTCAGCGGTGTCGAGCAGCTGGGCCAAGTGCACTGGCGTAGCGCAGAGCTTCAGCCTGCGGGAACGAACCAGCGCCGGCTGAAGCACCGCGCTACCTCTGGCAAAGCGCCCCGTCGATCTCAGGTCTGAAGCGCCTAGGCCTCCGCCAGCGCCGCCAGCACCTTCTCCGAAACCGCCATGCCCCGCTGCATGACCTTCAGGTTGAAGCTCTCGTTGGGCGCGTGAAGATTGTCCTCGGGCAGCGACAGCCCCATCATCACCGAGTCGATTCCGAGCACGCGCTTCACGTCGGCGATGATCGGCACGCTTCCCCCCTCCCGCAGGTACAGCGGCGGACGGCCGAAGACCTCGGTGACGGCCGCGTCGACCGCGCGGAACGCGCGCGCCAGCACCGGCGATTGATCCTTGGGCGTGTTTGACCGGCCGGGCGGCACCACCGTGTACGGGGCGCCATCGTGCTGGTCGATGATGCGGAAGGTGACGTCCTTCGGCATGCGCTCGCGGATCGCCGCGTACGCCAGGGCCCGGATCTTCGCCGGATCCTGGTTGGGCACCAACCGGCAGCTGATCTTCACCAGCGCCTTGCTCGGAATCACGGTCTTGGTCCCCTCGCCTTCGTAGCCGCCGCTGATGCCGTTGAACTCGATCGTCGGCATGAACCGCACCGCCTCGAACGGGGTGTAGCCCTTGGGGGTGTAGAACGCGGGAATGCCCAGGAAGGTCCGGTACGCCGCCTCGTCCTGCCCGAGCTTGCGCAGTTCCGCCCGCTCCCACGGCTCGGGCGCCACCACGTCGTCGTAGAATGCGGGAAGGTTCACCCGCCCGTCGGGCGTGTGCAGCGATGCGCAGAGTTCCGCCAGCGCCTGGATCGGATTGCGCAGCACGCCGCCGTGGATGCCGGAGTGCAGGTCGGACCGGGCGCCCGTCACCTCGACGTCCCAGAGGGTCAGCCCGCGCAGTCCGCAGGTGATCGTCATCTGATCCTCGTGCGGCAGGCCGGTGTCGGAGAAAAACACGAGGTCGGCCTTCAGCCGCTCCCGGTGGCTCTCGAGAAACGCCAGGAAGCTCGGGCTCCCGATCTCCTCCTCGCCCTCGATCAGGAACGTGATGCGCAGCGGCAGCCGCGGCTGTTTCTCCAGCAGCTGGCCGACCGCCGCGATGTGCGTCATGAGCGGGCCCTTGTTGTCCGCCGTGCCGCGCCCCCAGAGGCGGCCGTCGCGCTCGGCCGGCTCGAACGGCGGCGTCTGCCAGAGCTTGAGCGGATCAGGCGGCTGCACGTCGTAGTGGCCGTAGATGATCACATGGGGCCAGCGGGGATCGCCCGCGCGCTGGGCCAGGATCACCGGGTGCAGATCGGTCTTCACCACCTCCACGGAGAACCCGAGCGACCGCAGCAGCCCGCTGGCGAACTCCTGCGCGCCCCGCATGCCGTCGCGATATTTGGAGTCCGTCGAGATGCTCGGATGGCGGACGAACTCCTTCAGCTTTTCGACAGGATCAAACATGCCCCAAGGTGCCTGAAATTCCGCCGCGCGGCAAAACCTTTCCGGCTTCTCTGCCCGCGCGTCCTGGAACGGCGACGCCCTCGTCGCCGACCGTAGTCGGCAAGCCGCGCTTCAGCCTGCGCCGCCGCCTAATGCCGGAAATGGCGGATTCCGGTGAACACCATCGCCATGCCGCGGTCGTCCGCCGCCTTGATCACCTCGGCGTCGCGGACCGACCCGCCCGGCTGGATCGCCGCGGTCGCACCCGCGTCCGCCGCCGCGATCAGGCCGTCGGCGAACGGAAACAGGGCCTCGGACACAACCACGGAACCCTGCAGGCCGAGCTTGGCCTCGCCCGCCTTCCACACCGCGATGCGCGAGCTGTCGACGCGCGCCATCTGGC
>CAZKDK010000256.1:0-5279 GCA_964551145.1 uncultured Opitutaceae bacterium
CTCCGCGGTTGATCGCCTCGTCGATGAACGCCGCGCCGTCCGTGCGCAGGCCCGGCAGCGCAAAGAACAGGTTGCCCGGCACCACCCGGCGGCTGTCCATCGTCAACCCCGAGATGGGCCGGTCCCGGTCGCCCTTGACGGCGACGATCTCGTCGTCGGGGAAGTAATCCTGGAGTTTGGGAGCCATGTTGAAGATTCGGCGCCGGACCGGCCGCCCGCCGCACGTTAGCCCGCCCGGCCGGGAGCGAAAGGCGTGGATGAGAAAATGATTCTGCGGAAGGTAGGCGATCACCGGGGTCCTCCTTGCCCCGTCCGGACCGGGAGCTGCACGGCAAACCCGCTGCGATAGCCCCCGGCATCGACCACCGGCTTGATGTCCAGATATTGGATCAACTGCTCGGCCACCCGCTTGAAGGCGGGCGCCGCCACCTTGGCCCCGTAGGCGACGCCGTTGGGACAGCGCGCATCGGCATCGTCGATGATCACCGAGATCACCAGGCGGGGGCGACTCGCGGGGAAAAAGCCGACGAACGAGGCGACGTGGTGGCGGTCGGAATAGCGCCCGTCGATGACCTTCTGGCTGGTGCCGGTCTTGCCGGCGACCTCGTAGCCGGGGATGGCCGCCTCCGGGGCGGTGCCGTCGGCCGACGCGACCCGCTGGAGCAGGCGCGCCATGGTCCGCGCCGTGCGCTCGCTGATCACGCGGCGGTGGGGCAGCTCCGAGAAGTCAAACACGAGGTTGCCGTTCTCGTCGCGCACCTGCTGGAACAGCTGGGGATGCAGGAGCATGCCGCCGCTGGCGATCGTCGCCATGGCGAAGTGCACCTGGAGCGGGGTGGCCGCGATCGACTGCCCCATCGGCATGCGCGTGATGGTCAGTCCGTCCCAATCCTTGGGCGGGGCGAGCAGGCCGTCGACCTCGCCGCCGAAGGGGAAGCCCGTCTTCTCGCCGAAGCCGAACGCCCGGACGTAGTCGAAGAAGCGCTGGTCGCCGAGCAGCATGGCGAGCTGCGCCGCGCCGCGGTTGCTCGAATGGCCGATGATTTCGGCCACGGTCAGCTCCTGGAAGGGATGGTTGTGGTCCTCCCGGGGCAGCCGGAGATGCCGCCCGTGGTAGTCCACCTCGGTCAGGCCGCAGTTGAAGGTGCTCTCCGGCGTGACCAGCCCCTCGTTGAGCGCCGCGCTCGCGGCGACGATCTTGAAGGTGGAGCCCGGCTCGAAGACGTCGGCGGCGGCGTAGTTGCGCTGAACGTCCAGCGGCGCCTTGTTGAACTCGTTGAGATTGAAGCTGGGATAGTTGGCCAGGCCGAGGATGTAGCCGGTCTGGGCGTCGCTCACGATGATGGTGGCCTTCAGCGGCGCGTAGGCCCGCGCGATCTCCTGCAATTCGCCCTCGAGGACGTGCTGCACGAAGGAATCGATCGACAGTTTCACGTCGTAGCCGTTGACCGGCGGGACCTCGCGGGTCTCGAACTGGGCGAGCTCCTGGCGGCGCCCGTCGCGCTCGGATTCGCGCCAGCCGTCGTGGCCGCGCAGGAAGAAGTCCATGTAGCGCTCAACGCCGGCCGCGGGCTCGTTCTCCTTGTTCACGTAGCCGATGAGGTGCGCCGCCATGGCGTTGTGGGGATAGACGCGGCGGTAGCTGCGGTTCCCGTAGACGCCGTGGATGTCGAGCTGGCGGACCTGGTCGTAGACGGACTCCTCGACGCCCTCGGCGAGCTTCACCCACTGCACGGGCTTCGGTTCCGGCCCCTCGGCGGCCGCGGCCGCGGGGCCCCGGCGGCTGGCGGCCCCCCGGATGTCGGCCACGGTGATCCCGAGCAGGCGGGCCAGCGCGGGCCAGCGCGCCTCGTCTCCCGGGCGCAGCATCTGCGGATCCAGGCCGATGTCCGTGAGCGTGAGGCTCGTGGCCAGGATCTCCCCCCGGGCGTCGCGGATGTTCCCGCGGCGGGCGTTCTCGACGATGAAGGAGCGGCGCGCCTGCTCGACGTATTTCAGCAGCTCAGCGCGATCCAGCACGTGCAGCTGGACCAGGCGCGCGCCCACGCCGCCGAAACTGAGGAAGATCCCCGCGGCGAGCAGCACGATGCGGTAGTTGGAAGCGAAGCCCCGCGACATGATCGTTAATGCGTCCCTCCACGGCGGAAAACGACGGGCCTGAACTCGGACGGGGAAAGCTCCTGGCCGCGTTTCGCCGCCAGGCGCAGCTCGACATCGACGGCGACGTGCTCGCTCTGCTCGGGGCGCGGTGGCACGAGGCCTAGGCGCATGTCGGAATTGAGGCGGATGAGCGCGTCGGGATTCTGCACCGCGGCGATCTCCGCGGTCAGCTGGTCGAGATGCCGCTGGACCTCGGCGAAGCGCGCCTGCAGCACCTTGTTCCGGTTGGCGGCGAGCGAGATCTCGTGGCGCAGCCACACCGTGCCGAACCCGATCGAGCCGGTGAAGACCAGCATCACCATCGTGTAGACGAGGAGCTGGTTGACGAAGGCGCTGGGGGCCGACTTGTTCATGGGGTCGGGGCCGGGTTCCTGCGCACGGCGCGCAGCTTGGCGGAACGGCTGCGCGGGTTGGCCGCCACCTCGGCCTCACGCGGCGTCACGGGCCGGCCGGTCAGCGGCTCGGCGGACCGTGTCCGGAGCTGCTGCGGCGTGGCGTCGGCCGCGCTCTCGGGCTGGCCGCACCAGCGCCGGAAGAGGCGCTTGACGAGGCGGTCCTCGAGGGAGTGGAAGCTGATGACCACCAGGGTGCCGCCCGCGGCGAGCAGCTCGAAGACGGGCGGCAGCGCGCGCTCCAGCGCGCCGAGCTCGTCGTTGATGGCGATGCGGATGCCCTGGAAGCTGCGCGTCGCCGGGTGGATCCGCGCGGTCCGCCGGTCCCGGGCGGGCACGGCGCCGGCAATCAGCGCGGCGAGGCTGGCGGTCCGGCGCAGCGCCGGGGTGCCGCGGGCCCCCTCCAGGGCCCGGACAATGCGGCGCCAGTGCGTTTCCTCGCCCAGATCGCGGATGGCGCGGACGAGCATCTCGACCGTGGCCGTCTCGAGCCACTGCCAGGCGGGCACGCCGCTGCGCGGGTCCATGCGCATGTCCGCGGGAGCGTCGAGGCGGAAGGAGAACCCCCGCGACGGGTCATCGAGCTGGAAAGACGAGACCCCAAGGTCGAACAGGGCGCCGTCGAACCGGCCGAGCGCGAGCTCGCCCAGCCGGCCGAAATCGCGGTCGACCAGCGCGAAACGGCCCGGAAACTCCTCGCGCAGAATCTCCGCCCGCGCCTGCGCTGCGGGATCGCGGTCCAGGGCGACGACCCGGGTGTCCCCCGCGGCCTCGAGCAGGGCCCGCGAGTGTCCGCCCCCGCCGAACGTGGCGTCGAGATACCGTCCCCCGCCCCGGGGGGCCAGGAACTCCAGCACCTCGTGGAGCAGCACCGGTTGATGGCCCTCGCTCATGGCCAGCCAGGCAGGATCATGGAGCCACGCAGTCATGGGGGATGGCGTGCGGGGCGGACATGCCCGGCTCGGCGGCCGGCCGGGACCCGGACGCATCGGGGGGTCCGGACAGGTGGAATCCGAGCGCGTCCTCGCGACCCTCGGGCGCGTGGCGGATCGCGGCGAGGAGCGCGGCCAGCCCCCCCGCCAGGAACAGTCCACCGGCGATGACCATCAGCGTCAGCATCAGGAGGGGTCCCGGTCCCGGGCGCCGGCCGCCAGATTGTCGCCGGCCGCGTTGTCCCCCGGGACGTCCACGCTGCGCAGCACGAGGCAGGGGCGCACGCGCGGGGTCACGAGGGAGGCGAAGCCGGACCAGCCGCCGGTCGTGCGCACGCTCGGCGAATAGTAGCGGCGGTAGCCCAGGGTCCAGAGGTTGAGGGTGGGATGACGGGGTACCGGAGAGGTATTCATGACTAAAATACGTAATGGGGGTCAGATCCCGGCGCGCCGCATGAGGTCGCGGTAGGTCTGCGCATCCATGCGCTGGCCCTTGGCCGCCCATCGCTCGGGGCTCCAGATCGCGAACTTGCTCAGCGATCCGGCCAGCACCGCGTCCTTCGTCACGCCGGCGTGGGTCAGCAGCTCCGGGTCGAGGCTGAAACGGCCCTGCTTGTCGAAGCGCAGGGTCTGGGCGTAGGCGAACAGCTGGGTGAGAACGTCCTGGGCCTCGCTGTCGCTCAGGTTCTTGACCGCGGTCTTCTCATAGAGCCGGTCGACCTCGGATGGCGGGAGGATGGCGATGTAGCCATCGGGATGCGGCAGCGCGACAAACGAGTCGTCCTCTGTATGGGCATAGCGCCAGTCCGACGGAATCGTCAGCCGATTCTTGTCGTCCAAGGAATGCCGGAAGTGGCCGGTATAGCGGGGTTTGGTCGAAGAGGGCATGGGGAAAGGCCTGCTGCGTCTCCCAATATGCCCCACAGCGTCCCATTTTGACCCCTCAAGTCAAGAAAAGTCCGCGTAACCCGTTGTTTTTTCGCGCTACTTTGACCAAGCCCATTTCGGGAGGGGGCGTTCGCCGCTGCTAAGGCCGGCTCGCTCCCTGCCGCCGGATGATCTGCAGCTCCGATTTCCGTTTCCCCGGGCATTGCCTGAGCCCCATGAAGCTACGACCGCCTGCGCCGCGATACGCGATCAGCCGGCACGGGGCCGCTCCCGCCCGGCGCCGGCGGGCTCCACCCCGGTCACCGGCCGGGCCCCTCCGCCTCCGGAAGCAGGAAGCGTTCGATGTCGGCCACGAATGTCTCCGGGTCGATCGGCTTCTCCATATATCCGTCGCAGCCGGCCCCGATCGCCTTCTCCCGGTCGCCCACCATGGCATACGAGGTGACGGCCACGATCGGGACGGCGTGCAGTTCGGGTTTCCCCTTCAGGCCGCGCGCGACCGCGTAGCCGTCCATGCCCGGCAGCTGGATATCGAGCACGATCAGGTCGGGGCGGATCCGGTCGGCCAGATCGATGCCGGCCGGTCCGGACTCGGCCGAGACGACCTCGTGCCCGGCCCGCTCCAGCAGGTAGGTGACGAGGTAGCGATTCTGGGCGTTGTCTTCGATGAGGATGATCTTGCGTTTCATGGTGGTGGTCGAGAGTCCCCCGGCGCCTCGGCGGCCGCGGGTGCAAATGGCAGGGTGACCGTAAACACGCTCCCCTTGCCGTACTCGCTCTCCGCATCGATCCAGCCGTCCATCAGGGTCGCCAGGCGCCGGCAGATGGCCAGGCCCAAACCGGTCCCCTCGTGCTGGCGGGTCAGGCCGGAGTCAATCTGCCGGAAGGGCTGGAACAGCGAGGCCAG
>CAZKDK010000257.1:0-5278 GCA_964551145.1 uncultured Opitutaceae bacterium
ACCCATCTTTGCGGTTCCGCCCGGGCAATGCAAACCAAGGGTGCATGGGAATCGACCCGTTTGCCGTGAACTGCTTGCACTGCGATAGTGAAGGAACGGCGCTGAGGGCCGCACCAGATGATGTTTCCCGCCGCCGGACGCCCCGCCCCGCCCTGCTTTGGGCGTGACTCGCCGATCCGCGCCGGTTTCCCTGACTGCGACAACCGATGACCGCACCCGTCCCCACTTGGTCGCGCGATCTGCTGCTGCTGGCCCTGGCGCTGGGCCTGCTTTACGGTTTTCGTCTCGGCAGCCATTCGCTGGCCAATCCGGATGAGGGGCGCTACGCCGAGATCCCGCGGGAAATGCTGGTCACGGGCGACTTCGTCACCCCCCGCCTCGACGGCGTGCCCTATTTCGAGAAGCCACCGCTGGTCTATTGGACGGTCGCGGCGTGCCTTCAACTCTTTGGGCGGAGCGAATGGTCGCTGCGGACGGCGCCGGCGCTGTTCGCCCTGGCCGGCGTCCTGGTCGCCTACGCCGCCGGCCGCCGCATCTACGGGCGCATTGCGGGGCTCCTCGCGGCGCTCGTGCTGGGTACCTCGCTGCTCTATTTCGCGCTCGCCCGGCTCCTCATCCTCGACATGGCCGTGTCCGTGCTGATGAGCGCGACGCTGTTCTGTTTCATCCTCGGCGTGCGCGAGCCTCCCGGAGCGCGCCGGCGGTGGCTTTTCTACGGACTCTATGCCAGCGCGGCCCTTGCCACCCTGACCAAGGGCCTCATCGGCTTCCTTGTGCCGGGCGCGGTGATGTTCCTCTGGCTGCTGGTGTTCGACCAGTGGCGGCGCCTGCGTCCGCTCCACCTCCCCACGGGCGGCCTCCTCTTCCTCGTCATTGCCGTGCCGTGGCACATTCTTGTCGCCGCGCGGAACCCGGATTGGGCGCGCTTCTACCTCATCTACGAACACTTCGAGCGGTTCCTGCTTCCGACGCACAATCGCACGCAGCCGTGGTGGTTCTTCCTTCCGATCGTCCTCCTCGGCCTTTTCCCGTGGGTCGGGTTTCTCTGGCCGGCCCTGCGGTCCTCGCTGGCCGGCGGCTGGGCGCGGCGGAAGGACAGCGCCGATGCGTGGTTCTTCGTCACCTGGGCGGCGTTCATCTTCTTGTTCCTCTCGTTGTCGCAATCGAAGCTCGTCCCCTACATCCTGCCGGTGTTCCCGCCGCTCGCCGTGCTCATCGGAGCCTGGCTGGACCGGACCCTCGCCGACGAAGGCGGGGCGGCCCGGTGGCGCGCGGGTTTCAACGGCTTCGCGTTTGTCTGCGGTCTGCTCGCGGCCGGAGCCTGCGTCGCGGTGCTGACCCCCGGCCTGATCCGCCAGCCCGGTCAGGCCGACCTTCTCCGGCCCTATGCCCTGCTCATGGCCGTGCTTCTGGTCGCGGGCGGCGTGGCCGCCGCCTGGGCCGCCCGGATCCGGGGCGCCCTCTGGGGCCTGGGGGCCCTCCTCGCCACATCGCTCGGATTCTTCCTGGTCCTCATCCTCGCGACGCCGTTCATCCAGCGCCCGGGCACCAAGGTACTCGCCCTCCAGACCGCGGCGCTGACGCAGCCGGGCGACCGCGTTTACCATTACCACGGCTTTTTCCACGACTTCACCTACTACGCCCAGCTTCCCGTCGGCACGGTCGACCATCCCGACGAGCTGGAGCTGCAGTTTCTCGACCCCGCCGATCGCTCCGCCCTGTTCATCGACGACGCCGAGTTCCGCCGCGAGTGGGCCGGACCGGACCGCATCATCGCGGTGGCGCGCCGGGCCGACGCGCAGGAACTCTTCGCCGACCCGGCTTTCCGTTATCATTTGCTCGGCCAGTCGCGCGACCATTATCTCTTCAGCAACCAGCCCTGACATGTCTTCCCGCGCCCGTCCCCGTCCGGCCAAATCCAAGCGCCGCCGCTCCGCCCGGCCCGTCCGCCGGAAGCCCGACCCACCCGCGGCCGCCCCGGCATTCCTGCCCTTCGCCCGGCCGAGCATCGACGAGAAGACGATCGCGGGCGTCGCCGAGGTGCTGCGCTCGGGCTGGATCACCTCGGGACCGCAGGTCAAGGCCTTCGAGGCCAGGCTGTCGGAATACTGCGGAGGCCGGCCGGTGCGCGCCTTCAACTCCGGCACCGGCACGATGGAGATCGGCCTGCGCATCGCCGGCATCGGTCCCGGGCACGAGGTCATCACCACGCCGCTGTCCTGGATCGCCACGGCCAACGTCGTCCTCGAGGTCGGCGCCCGGCCCGTCTTCGTCGATATCGATCCGGTCACGCGCAACCTCGACCTGGATCGGGTCACGGCCGCCATCACGCCCGCGACCCGGGCGATCATCCCCGTCGACCTGGCGGGCCTGCCGGTGGACCGCGACCGGCTCTACGCCATCGCCCGGAACCGCCAGCTGCGCGTCATCGAGGACGCCGCGCAGTCGTTCGGCAGCAGCTGGCACGGCCGGCGCATCGGCGCCGGGGGCGACCTCGTCTCCTTCAGCTTCCACGCCAACAAGAACATCACGACCGCCGAGGGCGGATGCCTCGTGCTCAACGACGAGCGGGAGGCGAAGCTGGCCGAGCAGTATCGGCTGCAGGGCGTGGTGCGGACCGGCTTCGACGGCATGGATGCCGAGGTGGTCGGCGGCAAGTTCAACCTGACGGACGTCGCCGCGCGCATCGGCCTCGGCCAGCTCCCCGGGCTCGCCGCCGTCACCGCCCGCCGCCGCGCGCTGGCGCGCCTTTACCTCGAGCGCTTCGCCGCCGCCGGCGCCGAGGCGCTCGGCCTCCGCCTGCCCGTGGCCGACTTCGCCAACAGCAACTGGCACATGTTCCAGGTCGCGCTCCCGGAGGAGCGCCTCACGCTCCGGCGCGCCGACGTAATGGCGCGCATGCACGATGCCGGCATCGGCACCGGCGTGCACTACCCGGCCATGCACCTGTTCACCGTCTACCGGCGGCTGGGCTGGAAGGCGGGCGACTTCCCGCATGCCGAGTACGCCGGCCGCAACCTCCTCACGCTGCCCCTGTTCCCCGCCATGGCCGACGCCGACGTGGCGCGCGTCGTCGACACGCTGGTGCCGATCCTCGCCGCCCATCAACGGCCCCGGGCGGCCCGGTGATTTTGAACGTGCCGCGCGGCGACCGCCATGGATAATGCCCGTTCCCCCGATGCCTGAGCCCGCTCCAGCCGTGATTCTCTCGGTGGTCATCCCCGTCTACAACGAGGAGGCGAACCTGCCGACGCTCGTTGCCCGCCTCTACCCCGTGCTCGATGCCCTCGGCCGGTAGTATGAGGTCATCTTCACCAACGACGGCAGCGCCGACCGGTCGCTCGAACTGCTCCGCGCCCAGCACGCGGCGCGCCCCGACGTGACCCGCGTGATCGACTTCAACGCCAACTACGGCCAGCACATGGCCGTGATGGCCGCCTTCGAGCGGGCGCGCGGCGCCGTCATCGTCACCCTCGACGCCGACCTGCAGGACCCGCCGGAGGAGATCCCGAAACTGCTCGCCCTGATCGACGCCGGCCACGACTACGTCGGCGGCTTCCGCCTCACCCGGCGGGACGGTCTCTTCCGCAGCGCCGCCTCGAAGATCATCAACTTCGTCCGCCGGCACACGACCAACATCGTCATGACGGACCAGGGCTGCATGCTCCGGGCCTACCGGCGGGCCGTCGTCGAGGCCGTCGTGCACAGCGGGGCCATCAATACGTTCATTCCGGCCCTGGCCTACAGCTTCGCGGGCAACCCGGCCGAGGTCGGCGTCAAGCACGAGCAGCGGCACGCCGGCGTGTCGCACTACTCGTTCTACAAGCTGGTGCGCCTCAATTTCGACCTCATCACCGGGTTCTCGCTGGCCCCCCTGCAGCTGTTCACGCTGTTCGCGCTGGCCTGCTCCGCCTTCAGCTTCGTGCTCGTGCTCGTCCTCGCCTACCGCCGTCTCTTCCTCGGCGCGGAGGCGGAGGGCATCTTCACGCTCTTCGGCATCGTCTTCTTCCTCCTCAGCGTCGCCATGGTCGGCGTCGGCCTCATCGGCGAATACGTCGGCCGCACCTACCAGGTTGTCCGCGCCCGCCAGCAGTACCACGTCCGCGAGATGCTCGACACGCGGTGAGCCCGCGCGGCGCGCCCGAGCCCTGACTGCGATGGCCACCCTGCATCTCCTCCATGGCATGGTCGGATCGGGGAAGACCTCCCTCGCCCGGAAGCTGGAGCGCGAGCTGCCGGCCGTGCGCTTCACGCACGACGAGTGGATGGTCGCGCTCCGCGGGCGCGACCCGCCGGCCGCGGGATTCCCGGAAATGGCCGCGGCCATCTGGGAGCTGATCTGGGTCCATGCCGAACGGGTGCTGCGCGTCGGCGCCGACGTGGTCCTCGACGGCGGCTTCTGGACCCGCGCCTCGCGGGACGACGCCCGGCGGCGCGCGGCGGCATTGGGCGTGTCCTGCCAGCTCTACGACGTACGCTGTCCGGAGGCGCTCGCGCGCGCGCGGACCGTGCGCCGCACCCGGGAGATGCCCGCCGGCGCCCTGGTCATCACCGAGCCCACCTTCGACGCGCTCAAGGCGCGGATCGAACCGCTCGGCCCCGACGAGCCTCATGTTGTCGTGGCCACGGAGACGGAGCCGGCGCCCGCCGCCTCGCCATGACCGCGCCGCGCATCCTCTTCTTCGGCTACAGCGAGGTCGGCGCCGCCTGCCTCGACCTGCTGCTGGAGCGCGGAGACAACGTCGTCGCGCTCATCACGCACGAGGATAATCCGCACGAGAAGATCTGGTTCCGGACTCCGGCCGCCGCAGCGCGCGCACGGGGCATCCCGGTCTTCACTCCCGAAAAGGTGAACACCCCGGAATGGACCGGGCGGATCACCGAGCTGCGGCCGGACCTGATCCTCTCCGTCTACTACCGGAACATGATCGCCGCGCCCATCCTGGCCCTGGCCCGGCTCGGCGCATTCAACATGCATGGCTCGCTGCTGCCGCGCTATCGCGGCCGCGCTCCGATCAACTGGGCCGTCCTGCACGGCGAGCCGCGCATCGGCATGACACTCCATCGCATGGTCAAGCGGGCCGACGCCGGCGCCATCGTCGACCAGGAAGGCGTCGACCTCAGCCCTCGCGACACCGCCGAACAGGCCTTCCGCAAGGTCCTGCCCTGCGCCCGCCGCATCCTCGGGCGCCAGATCGATGCGCTGCTGGCCGGCACGGCGGCGGAAACCCCGCAGGACGAGTCGCAGGCCACTTATTTCGGCGGGCGCCGGCCGGAG
>CAZKDK010000258.1:0-5273 GCA_964551145.1 uncultured Opitutaceae bacterium
CGGACCGAGATGCCGAAGCCGTGCATCGGCTCGAGCTGGAGCGATTTCAGGATGAGCATGTCGAGCGTGCCCTGCAGCAGATCGGTTTTTTCCTTCGTCATTTGTTCTCCTAGATTGTCTACAGGGGAGGATTAGGGCCCCCTCCTGTAGAACGTCAAGGGGAAAGCGCCGGCGCGGCCGCCGGGGTGGCGACCTTCGGAGCGGGAGGCGTGCCGCCGGTCACGCGCCACCACCACTGGTCGCGCCACCACCAGGCCGCCGCAGCCGCCGCGATCAACAGCAGCACGGCGATCGTCCAGCGGCGGCGCCGCGCGGCGTCCTTGTCCTCGTAGGGATCCTTCAGCGAGCGCCGGGAGTTGGCGGGCAGCCGGGCCAGGGCCGTGAACGAGGTGCCGAGCGGGATGTTGATCTTGACGCGGCCGTTGATCGCCCAGCCGTTGGCCTCGAGGATCGGGCCGAGGGTGCGCTGGCGCAGCTTCAGCCAGGCGATGAGCATCGACGGCAGGGAAATGAGCAGGATGAGCGCGACCAGCACGAGCGGCAGCTGCCACGGCGCGAGGCGGGCGAGGCCGGTCACGATTGCGCCGATGGCGCCGCCGATCGCACCGACGGCGACGCCCAGAGCGGCGACCGTGCCGATGTCGATCTTCTTGGGCTCGGGTTTGACCGCGCCCTGGTTGGCGTTCGCGGCCGCGGAGGCCAGTTTCGCGTCGGAGGCCGACTCGTCGGTCGCGGCGCGCTTGGCGACCTGCTCCTCGATGAATCGCACGAATTTCTTGTAGGGCGACCAGAACGCCTGCCGGATCGAGATGGGATTGTCGATGACCTTGGTGATCGTGGCATCCCAG
The DNA here is from genome assembly GCA_964551145.1 of uncultured Opitutaceae bacterium. GTDB lineage: Bacteria > Verrucomicrobiota > Verrucomicrobiia > Opitutales > Opitutaceae > Fen-1467. The sequence goes on from CAZKDK010000258.1 coordinate 849, forward strand.
TCGCGGCCCTTCCGGTCGATGAACAGGCCGTTGCGCCCGGGCATGAGGAAGTCGGAGTCGCCGTTGGAGAAGACTGCGGCGATCTTCATCGTGTCGTCGGGGCGCCGGAGGTCGCAGTAGGCGATGTAGCATTTGCTCATCAGCGCCAGGGCGGCATGGGCGCCGACGTCCTCGACCCGGACGCACAGGTCGCAATGGCGGCTGTCGAGGAAGAGCGTGCCGGCCTGGAAGATCGCTGCGAAGGCGGGGTCGTAGAAATCGGCGAAGTTGACGAAGTTCTTCAGGAGGCGCGCGAGGTCGCGGTAGTAGCGCGTGAGCCGGTCAACATTGTCGATGGCCGCCATCTCGCCGGCCAGGGCGAGATCCCGGGCGAGCAGCGCGGCGATTTCCTTCCGCGCGCCGCCCCCGAGAATCTCCCGGACGCGGGCGATGCCGAGCTTCTCGACGGCGCCGCCGGCCTTGGCGGCATTCCAGCCTTCGAATCCGGCCACTCTCGCCTTCAGCGCGGCCCATTCCGCGTCGGTCAGGGTCGTCTTGCCGGCGCCGATCGCGACGGCCACCGTGTCTGCCAGGAACTGGGCGACGGCGCCCGACCAGGCGGGGTTCAGGCCCTCCGTCAGCGGCAGCGGACGCCCGGCTTCGATCCGGGCCAGCGGGAGCGCGGCGATCTCGGGTCCCAGCGCGGAAAGGTCCCGACCGGCGAGCGCGGCGAATTCGGATTCGGCGCGGTTGAGGTGGCCGGCGGCGCGGGTGTCGAACGCTGCCAGCCGGCAGCGGTTGAAATAGTCGTCGACCTTGGCCGCGACGGCGCGCAGCGCGGCGGCGGCGGCGGGCGTCTTGTCGCCCAGGGTCATCACGAGGGCCCCCGCGCCCTTCGCGTGCCAGTCGGCGTAGGCGGCGAGATCGGCGAAGAACCGCTCGACCAGTGCTTCATCGACGCCGGCCAGGCCGGACCGGTCGGGCTTGGACCCTTCGGTGGCCATGATGTCGGCGATGACCTGCTTCAGCGCCGGACTGCCGGCGGATTCGGCCGGCACGATCCCGTCGCCATTGAAAAGCGTCTTGCCGAAGATCCGGGCGGTGTCGGTCGCGTCCTCCACCGTGATCTCGGTGGCATCGGCCTTGCCCAGCGAGGCGAGGATCTGGCGGGCCGAGGCGAGGACCGTCCTTCCATCGGGCACGGAATCGTCGATCGCTTCGAGCGGCAGGGCCGCGCCTCCGCGGGTGAGGTCGTCCGCGTTCTTCAGGCGCACCAGCGCCCATTTGACCGCCGCGATCACCTCGGGGACGCGCACGCGCCCGTCTTTGTCGGCGTCGATCAGCTGCAGGGTCTTCTCGTCGAACTCCAGGCCCTTGGTCGGGCAGGCGAGGGCGACCCAGAGTTTCGGATCCAGGCTGCCGAGATAGGCCAGGTCCGCCCCCGAATCCAAAAGCACCTGGTCGAGTCCGCCGGTGCGGACGAATTTCCAGACATGGACGGTGGCGGCCGGCGCCGGGGAGGTTGGGTCGGACATGGTCGTGCGGGGGTCGAGAGTTTCTCGGTGCGGGGGCAGCAACGCGAAGCAGGCTGGCGATACACTTTAAAGCCGAAAAACGAAGCTATTTCAAATCGGCCGCATTTGGGCCCGCCCGAACGGCGGGATCCCCCGTGACGCCGCAGGCAAATTGCGATTCTCGCGACGCTCGGGCACGGCCGCGCCGGCGGATCCTCACGACCGCCGCGGCGTGCGGAAAACCGCCGCGCATCGCAACGTCACGCGATGGGCTGATCTCGACAGCGGACCGTCGGCGCAGGCAGGGCATCGGAATCCGGGGAGCCGGGAGCTGGACCGGCATCAAGTCTTGCGGGGGGCGTAGAGTGATCGCCGAACGGGGACGTCAGGCAAGGCGGGAATTGCAGCAACGACGAAGTTGAGCTTCCATTGGAAAATGAACTGCAGGTCCGGTTGTGGCGCGTGCTGTATCGCGCCCTCAATCAGCTCGCCGATCCCGGGGATGCCGCACGGCAAGCCCGCGGGCATCCCATGCGTGCAACTGCTGCCGGACTATCGTTGCGCGCTCTACGGCCGCCCCGAGCGGCCGGTGGTGTGCGCGAGCCTGCGCCCCACGGAGGAGATGTGTGGCGCGAGCCGCGAGCACGCGCTCGACCATCTCGCGCGCTTCGAGGCGGCGACGGGGCCGGCCGGCCCGGGCTGAGACGGGTGCCCCGGTTCAGGCGCCCGCGGCGACCGGCACGAGGCGCGAGAAGAATTCGCGGTCGAGGTCCGGACGGTGGCGGATGGTCAGCACGTCGAACAGCTTCGCGAGCTGGCGTTCCACCTGTTCGAGGCGTGGCTCGTCCGCGACGAGCAGGAGCATCGCGCTCGTGGCGCCGTCGGCGACCGGCACGCAGACGATAGCCTCGAGATTGAAGCCGCGGCGGGCGAACAGGCCCGTGATGTGCGACATCGTGCCCGGGTGGTTGCGCACCCGCAGTTCGAGCACGGCGGCGGCAGGCCCCGACGAACCATCTTTGTCATTCAATAGATGACAAAGACCGTCCCTCTGCACCGGAACCGGCGGAACGCAGTTGTCATCTATTAAATGACAAGTCGTTTCCGTCGCGGCGGGCGTCGGCCGATCGGATTTGTCATCTGATAAATGACAAGGATCGATCGTCAACCCCGCGGGGGTGTCGGCGGTTTCAGGCGGTTTGTCATTTAATAGATGACAAACGTCGCTGGCGCTCTCCGGAGGATTGTCACGTATGGCGTGACAAGTTGCCGGGAAGCGGGAGGAATCCGGCCGGGATGACATGTCAACTATTGGTTGACATTCCGCCGGGACGGAGCGCGCGGGAGCGGACAATGCAGGCGGATGGTCAGGCATGGGCGGAGGCGAGTTCGGGTTCGGCGATCATCTGGCGGTTGGGGGCGCCGGGCGGCACCATCGGATAGACGTTGGCCGCCTCGTGGATCGGAATGTCGATGACGCAGGGGCCGGGGGCGGCGAGCGCGGCGGCGAGGTCGGCGAGTGGGTCGCCGTCGGGATCGAGGCGCACGCCGCGCAGTCCGAAGGCGCGCGCGAGCGCGGCGAAATCGGGCACGGATGCGAAATGCGCGGCGGCGTAGCGGCGGCCGTAGAACAGCTCCTGCTGCTGGCGCACGAGGCCGAGCTGGGCGTTGTTGAAGATCAGGACGGCCACGGGCAGGTCGAGCTCGGCCAGCGTCGCGAGTTCCTGGATGTTCATGAGGATGGAGCCGTCGCCGCTCACGCAGACCACGCGGCCGGCGGGTCCCCCGGCTTCGCCGAGGGCGAGCGCGGCGCCGATCGCGGCGGGCAGGCCGAAGCCCATGGTGCCGAGGCCGCCCGAGGTCAGGAGCGTGCGCGGGCGGCGCACGGGGTAGGCCTGGGCGACCCACATCTGGTGCTGGCCGACGTCGGTGGTGAGCATCGTGTCGGGCGGCAGGACCTCGCCCAGGAAGCGGCAGAGATTCACCGGGTGCAGCGGGTCCTCGGTCCGCGCCGGATGGAACACCGGGTGGGCGCGGCGGAGCTCCGCGGCGCGCGCGCGCCAGGCCGGCCGGTCCTGCGGCGGCAGGCGGTCGAGCAGGCTGCGCAGAATGGCGGCCGCGTCGCCCACCAGTCCGAGGAAGGCGGGCTTGATCTTGCCGATCTCGGCGGCGTCGACGTCGATGTGCGCGATGGCGGCGTGCGGGCAGAACTCGGCGACCTTGCCGGTCGCACGGTCGTCGAAGCGCGCCCCGATGGCGACGAGCAGGTCGGTCTCCTCGAGCAGCCAGTTCGTGCCGCGCGCGGCGTGCATGCCGAGCATGCCCATGAACAGCGGGTCGTCGGGCGGCAGCGCGCCGAGGGCCATGAGGGTGCACACCACCGGGGCGGACAGGCGGTGCGCGAGCGTGCGGGCGAGCTCGGACGCGCCGGAGGTGATGACGCCGCCGCCGAGGTAGAGCACAGGGCGCCGCGCCGCGGCCAGCTGGCGGGCGAGGGCGTCGATGCGGTCCTCCGGGCAGGGCGGAATCGGCGTGGGGCCGCCCGGCTCGGGCCAGGTGTGGACCTCGGCCGCGGCGTTCTGCACGTCTTTGGGCACGTCGACCGCGACCGGGCCCGACCGGCCCGATTCCGCGATCTGGAAGGCGAGCGGCACGACCTCAAGCAGCTCGGCCGGATCGCGGACCAGGAAGTTGTGCTTGGTGACCGGCAGGGTCAGGCCGTAGGTGTCGACCTCCTGGAAGGCGTCGCTGCCGATGAGCGCCTGCGGCACCTGGCCGGTGAGGGCCACGAGCGGGATCGAATCGAGGCGCGCGTCGGCGATGGCGGTGAGCAGGTTGGTCGCGCCGGGCCCCGAAGTCGCCAGGCAGACGCCGGCCCGGCCGGTGACGCGGGCCATGCCCTGGGCGATGAAGCCGGCGCCCTGTTCGTGGC
>CAZKDK010000259.1:0-5227 GCA_964551145.1 uncultured Opitutaceae bacterium
GCGATCGACCGGCAGCATCTCCCCGTCGATCACCAGTTCCATCCAGAACGCACTCTCGTCGGCCTCCTCCTCCACCACCCCGAGTTTGGCAATGAAATCAGCTGTCGAGCGCGCGCGACAGACCGCGCGATAGTTGGCGCCCACCGATGTGCCCGAACGACCCAACTGCCCCGCTATGATGTTTCCTGACCGGGTATGCGGCAGCGCCTCGACTAGGCTCAGGATCCGTCGGGCAAACAGCTTCGTGCGGCTGCGAAGTTCCTGCTCGTTCATTCTATTTTATGAATCAAAGCCAAAAGCAAAAATCAACATCCGAAAATCATTCATACCGGAGCGCCACCACGGGATCGAGGCGCGAGGCGCCCCAGGCCGGAATGAACCCCGAAAGGATGCCCGTGATCACGGACAGGAACATGCTCAGGAACACCAGGTCGGGCGAGAAACGCACCGGGAAATTCGGCATCTGGAAGTGGATGCCGAGGAAGATGGCGTAGGCGACGGCCATGCCGACCGCGCCGCCGATCAGGCAGATCGACACGGCCTCCACCAGGAACTGCAGCAGGATCGTCCGCCGCCGGGCGCCGATCGCCTTGCGCGTGCCGATCTCCTTCGTCCGCTCCTTCACGCTGACAAAGGTGATGTTCATGATTCCCACGGCTCCCACGAACAGCGACAGCCCGGTGATGAAGAGCCCGGCGAAGGCGATGCCGGTCTTGATCGGGTCGAGCTGCGCCTTGAAGGCCTGCTGCTCGTTGATGGTGAAATTGTCGCGCTCGCCGGGCAGCTGGCCGCGGACCCGCCGCATGGCGCCGACCAGCTCGTCGCGGGCCGCGGGCATCCGGTTCTTGTCCGCCACCTTCACCTGCAGCTGGATCCCCCGCCGCACGCCGTAGAACTTGGCGAACGCGGTGATCGGCATGAGCAGCTGGTTGTCGAAGCTGAAAAGCCCCAGGAACTGCCCCTGCCGGGCGAAGACTCCGACCACCTGGCAGGGATGGCCGTCGACGATCACCGTCCGGCCGAGGGCCGATCCGTTCGGGAACAGCGCCTGCGCCACGTCGAACCCGAGGACGCACACGGCGCGGCCGGCGTTGGCCTCGACTTCGTTGAACAGCCGCCCCTCGGCGCAGTCCACGTTGTTGATCCGGGCGTACGCCGCGCTCGTGCCGAAGGCGATCACCCCGTCGACCCGGCCGTCCGCGTACTTCACCGAGCACATGCGGCCCACGCGCGGCACGGTCACATCCAGGAGCGAATTCGGCGTGTCCGCGATGATGCGGTTCAGCTTCTCGGCGTCGGCCACGCGCAGCTGCGGCCGGTTGATGTAGTTCCACCAGTCCTCGGCGCCGAACCAGGGCCACTTCTCGACGTAGAAGACGTCGTTGCCGAGCATGGCCAGGCTGTCCTGAAAGCCGGTGTCGATCCCGCGGATCGCCGTCCCCATGAGCGTGACCGCGACGATGCCGATGATGACGCCGAGCGCGGTGAGCACCGACCGCATCTTGTTCGCCCGGATCTGCGCCCAGGCGATCCGGAACGACTCATTCAGCTCGTAGACGAGGCGGGCGGAGGCATTCATGGTCCGCGTCGGTTCAGCCCGGCGGCAGCGCCGCCACCTGATCGCTTGCGATCAGGCCGTCATGCAGGCGGATCGTGCGCCGGGCGTGCCGGGCAATGTCCTCCTCATGGGTGACGACGATGATCGTGTTGCCCTGCTCGTAGAGCTGGTCGAAGAGCTGCATGATCTCCTCGCCGGTCTTCGAGTCGAGGTTGCCGGTCGGCTCGTCGGCAAGGAGGATCGACGGGTGGTTGACCAGCGCCCGGGCGACGGCGACCCGCTGGCGCTGTCCGCCGGAGAGCTCGTTGGGCTTGTGCAGGGTCCGGTCGCCCAGACCCACGTTCCCGAGCGCCTGGCGCGCCCGTTCCCGCCGTTCGGCCGGCGCCACCCCGGCATAGATGAGCGGCAGCTCGACATTGTGCAGCGAGGTCGAGCGCGGCAGCAGGTTGAACGTCTGGAAGACGAAGCCGATCTCCCGGTTCCGGATCGCGGCGAGCTCGTCGTCGGACATGCTCGACACATCGCGGCCGTTGAACTGGTAGTGCCCGCCGGTCGGCGTGTCCAGGCAGCCGAGCATGTTCATCAGCGTGGACTTGCCGCTGCCGGACGGTCCCATGATCGCCAGGTACTCGTTCCGGTGCACGCGCAGCGTGACCCCCCGGAGGGCGTGCACGATCTCCTCGCCCATGCGGTAGAGTTTGGTGACGTCCCGAATGTCGATGACGAGCGGCCCCGGCGGGCGGACGACCCGGCGGGCGTTCATCGCGGGGGCAGGCGGCGGTATCATGGGCGGGGCGATTCCGGGAATGCGCGGGGGCGGCTCAGTGTTTCTCCGTCTTCGCCGGCTTCTCGATCACGATCCGGGCGCCGTCCTTCAGGGTCCGGCTGATGGCGGCGTAGCTGCCGGAGACGACCTCCTCGTCCAGTTTCACACCGCTCCGGATTTCGATGTAGGTGTTGTCGGCGACGCCGGTCTCGACCGGCGTCAGCTTCACGACATCGCCGTGGCGGACAAAAACGACCTGCTGGAGTTTCTCGCGGCTGCGGTGCGCCTCCTCCCGCTCCTTGACCAGCTCGAGATCGTTGCCGGTGCGCTCCTTCGCCTCCTTCGCCCGCTGCTGCTGCAGCTCCTCCGTCGTCTGGCCGCCCTCGGCGCGGACAGTGACGCTCTGGATGGGCACCGACACGACGTCGCGCACCGTCTCGGTCTCGATGTCGACCGTGCCGCTCATGCCCGGGCGGAGCCGGGGTTCATGGTCGCCGATGCGCACCCGCACCAGGAAATTGGTCACCTCGTCGGACGCGGAGGCGGCCAGCGCCGCCTGGCTGTTGCTGGCCCCGGTCCCGCCGGCCGAGATGGCCGAGCTGCTGATTTCGCTCACGGTGCCCGTGAAGCGCCGCCCCGGGAAGGCGTCGATCGTGATCACCGCGTGATTCCCCACCTTCACGTTGGTGATGTCGTTCTCGTTCACCTTCACCCGCACCTCCATGGCGCCCAGGTCGGCGATGCGCATGATCTCCGTGCCGGCGAACTGCCCGGTGCCGACCACGCGTTCGCCCACCTCGTTGTTCAGCAGGCTGACGATTCCGTCGATCGGGGCGTAGATGGTGGTCTTGCCCAGCTGGTCGCGAAACTGGCTGAGCGAGGCCTCCGTCTGGCGGATCGCCGCGAGCGACGCCTCATAGTTGGCGTGCGCCACCTCGAGGCCGGTCTGGGCCGCCGTGTAGTCGGAGTCCGAGACCAGCTGCTTGCGGTGCAGGTCGTCGGAGCGCCGGAAATCCCGCTCGGCCTGGTCGAGGTTGGCCTTGTTCAGGGTGCTGGCGGCGCGGGCGGAGGCCAGCGCGGCCTCCTGCTGCGCGACCAGCGCGACATAGTAGTCGGGCTTGATCCGCACGATGACGTCGCCCTTCTTCACGGCCTGCCCCTCCTTGAACGGCAGCGCCACGAGTTCGCCGGCTACCTCCGGCGAGATCGAGACCTCGACCTCCGGCTGGACCTTGCCCGTTGCGGTCACGAGATGGGTGAGCGTGCGGACGGCGGACTTTTCCACCGTGACCGTCACGGGCTTGACCGCCCCGCGACTCTTCATCATGGCGGCGACCGCGAGGACCAGCACGACCAGGCAGGCGCCCAGGATCCACCAGACGCGGCGGGATTTCCGGCGGGCCGGGACGGTGGGAGACGCCGACTGGTATTCGGGAAGGACAGGGGGCAGGGAAGTCATGGGCAGGGCGGTGAAATGGTCAGACATGGCGGAACAGGCCTATCGATGCAAGCAGCGCGCGTCGCCGCCGGCCAAGGCCAACCGGAGAGCCGGGCACCGGCAACCGGGCCGACGGGAAGGAACGCGTTCCATGACACCGCCCCGGAGCCCCCGGTTGCAGCCATTTTGGATGAGCGGGCGGGACGCGCGGACAGGTGGCCCCGGAAACGGCCGGAACGCGCGCTCCGCGGCCAAAAACCCTTGCTTCGCCGCGCCGGGCGCCCATTGCATCGGGGATCCCATGGGCGCGCGATTCTGCATCCTCGGCAGCGGCAGCGAAGGCAACTGCGCCTTGCTCGAGACCGCGCATGCCCGCGTGCTCGTCGACGCCGGGTTCTCCGCCCGGCGCATCACCGGACTGCTGGCCGCGGTCGGCGAATCGCTCGACCGGATCGACGCCGTCTTCCTGACCCACGAGCACGGCGACCATAGCGCCGGCATCAGCGGGCTGGCGCGCCATCCGCACGTCAAGGTCTTCGCCAACCGCGCGACCGCCCGCGCCATCCAGGCCGGTCTGAAGTTCCGCCCCGACTGGCAGTTCTTCGAGACCGGCGCGCGCTTCCGTTTTCGCGACCTCGAGGTCGAGAGCTTCGCCGTGCCGCACGACGCGCAGGATCCCGTGGCGTTCCTGTTCGCCCACCGGGCCGACGTCCCGGAATCGCCGGTGCACCGCCTGGCCTGGCTCACCGACCTGGGCCACGCCCCCCAGCACGTCCGGGAACACATCCGCGACGCCGACGTGATCGTGGTCGAGGCCAACTACTGCCCGCGGATGCTCGAGGACGACCCCAGGCGCCCCTGGTCCGTCAAACAGCGCATCCGCGGGCGGCACGGCCACCTCTCCAACGACGGCGCCCGCGAGCTGCTCGCCTCGGTCGACTCGCCCCGGTGGCGCCACGTCGTCCTCGCCCACCTCAGCCGCGAGTGCAACAGCCCGGCCGCGGTCGAAACCGCCTGCGCCGACTTCCTCGCGGCGATCCACTGCGGCTTCTCCATCGTCGCACCCGGCGCCCGCTCGCCGTTCTTCGAGTTCTGAGGCGGGCCGGCCCCGCGGGATTTGCATCGCGCCGCGGCGCATCCCATAGTGTCCCTCCCGCCATGAACCCGCCGTCCCGGCGCACCAAGATCATCTTCACCATCGGCCCCGCCACCGAGCGCGAGGAGGTCCTGCAGCAGGTGATCCGCGCCGGCGCCGACATCTGCCGAATCAACATGGCGCACGCCACGCACGAGTGGACGCGCCAGATCATCCGCCGCGTCCGCGCCGTGTCGCGCGACGCCGGGCGGGAGATCGCCGTCATGATGGACATCAAGGGGCCGGAGATCCGCACCGGCGACCTGGCCGTGCCGATCGAGCTCAAGCCCGGCGAGATCTTCGACTTCACCGTCAAGCCCGCCGGCCCCC
>CAZKDK010000260.1:0-5222 GCA_964551145.1 uncultured Opitutaceae bacterium
ATTGCTTTCTTAGTTACCCCAAAACTCCCGCTAGGCGGGAGAAGTGGAAAGTGTTTCGAACGCCATAACAATCCTCACGATCTGCCGTTCGTCAAACAAAAGTTCAGCTATTAGGGCTCGCGATATGCATCTCATTCCTTTGAAATAGGATAGGTCCATGGATATTGACTCATGACAAAGGGCTAAAAAGTCGCTCTGCTTTTCCCGATGAGATTGTGGACCCGGCCGCGAGAAACGACTGCCGATCGACGCCGGACGGCGGCATCGGCGCGGCCCCCGATCGCGCTCGCCGGGTAGTCAGACCGCTTCCACTGTCCTGGCCACGGACCTCCCCGCCTCCCTGCATGCAAGACCCCATCGTCAAACGGTTCAACTCGCTGTACGGTCACGCCCCGGAGATTCTCGCCCGGGCGCCCGGGCGCATCGAGTTCATCGGGAATCATACGGACTACAACGGGGGCACGGTCCTCGGGGCGGCGATCGACCGGGGTGTCCGCGTGGCCGTCTGCAGGGCGCCCGAGGGCAGCCTGAGATTTGCGACGACCTCACAGCCGGGGATCGAGACGGTCTCGACCAGCGATCCGTCGCGGCAGACCGGATCCCGGCGGTGGATCAACTATCCGCTGGGAGTGTGGCTGAAACTGGGCGAGTCCGGCCTGGCCCGCCCGGCGGGCTTCGACTACCTGGCCGATTCCGACCTGCCGGTGGGTGCCGGCCTGAGCAGCAGCGCGGCCATCGAGCTCGCCTCGGCCCTGGCCTTCCTCGCGCTGACCGGCCAGCAGCCGACCCGCGAGCAGGTGGTGAAGCTCGCCCGCCGGGCCGAGAACGAATTCGTCGGCGTGCCCTGCGGGATCCTGGATCAGGGCGTGTCGGGCTTCGGGAAGAAGGATCATCTGGTTTTCATCGACTGCCGCGGCCCGCGCTTCGAACACGTGCGGCTGCCTCCCGGGACGCACTTCTGGGTGTTCAACACCCACCTGAGGCACGCGCTCGTCGACAGCCTCTATGCGACCCGGCATCGCGAGTGCCAGGAGGCCGCGGCGGCCCTCGGTGTCGCCCTCCTGGCCGATCTGACTTCCGGTCAGCTCGAAGAACGCCGGAGCCGGCTTTCCGAGACCGCCTACCGGCGGGCCCGGCATGTGGTCGAGGAGATCGAAAGGGTCGCCCGCACCCGCGAGGCGCTGGGCCGCGGCGACCTGGCCGCCGTCGGGCGGCTGCTCACCGCCTCGCATCGCAGCTCCCAATCCCAGTTCGAGAACAGCACCCCCGAACTTGACCTGCTCGTCGACACGCTCACCGCCATGCCGCACGTCTACGGCGCCCGGCTGACCGGAGGCGGCTTCGGCGGCGCGGTCATGGCACTGACCGATCGCGAATTCTCGCCGGACCAGGCCGCCGAGGTGGTCGCGATCTGCGCCCGCCGGTTTGGCTCCAAACCCGAGGTGCTGCCGTGCGAGACCGGCGACGGAGCCACGGCGTCGGTTCTGCCGCGATGAACCGGAACCGGCGGGTGGGGCGGGCCGCAGGCCGCGCCGGCCGGGCCGCGAGGTTCCGACTCGCCAACGCCAGTCCGGTCGGCTAGGCACGCGGGTTCTCGGGAGCGTCCCTCCAGCGGCACCGCCCAAACCCCAGTCCATCCTCCCGGCATGAGTTCCGATCCGGCTCCGCCCCCCGCTCCGTCATCCGCGCCCGAGCAGCCGGTTGACCTGCTGGCCGCGGCGAACGACCCGGGCCGCACCGAGGCGGACTGGTTCCGGCACGTCTACCAGGGCGACAAGGTGCGCCAGTTGACACCGCGCGCCGTGGTCATGGGTGCGCTGCTGGGCATGCTGATGAGCGCCGCGAACCTCTACACGACGCTGAAGATCGGTTGGTCCTTTGGCGTGGCGATCACTTCCTGCGTGTTGTCATACGTCATCTGGAATTCCCTCCGCGCGCTGTCCGGGGGCCGGCTGGCCCCGATGTCGATTCTCGAGAACAACTGCATGCAGTCGACGGCGTCGGCGGCCGGGTACTCGACGGGCGCGACGATCGCCACGGCCTTTGGCGCCCTGCTCTTGATCGAGGGGCATCACCAGCCCGTGTGGATCGTCGCCGCCTTCACGCTCTTCTCCGGCGCGCTCGGCGTGTTTCTCGCCGTGCCCATGAAGCGGCAGCTCGTGAACCAGGAGCGGCTGCCATTCCCCTCGGGCATGGCCGCCGCGACGACTCTGCGCAGCCTGTACAGCGAGGGCCGGGATGCCATCCGCCAGGCCTATGTGCTGATCGGCGGCCTGGTGGCCGGGCTGGTGGTCGGGGTGTTCAACACCGGCACGGGCACGCTCACCGCCCTCGACCGGCTTTTTGAGAAGACAAGGCTGCATCTGCCCGACCTCGTGCCGGCGGCCGGCTATGCCACGGTCAACGGCCGTCAGCTTCTGAATTTTGGCTTCGAACCCAGCGTGCTCCTCATTGGCGCCGGAATGATCATCGGCCTCCGCGTCACCCTCTCAATGCTCGCCGGGGCCCTGTTGCTCTATGTCTGGGTGGGCCCCGCGCTCATCGCGATGGATGCCGCCCACATCGGCGACACGGCCTACCGGATCTCGATTCCGCTGATTGGCGGAGGCACGATCTACCATCTGCCCCGCTGGGCGCTCTGGGGCGGCACCGCCGTGATGGTGTTCTCCAGTCTGGCCTCGCTTGCGCTCCAATGGCGGACCGTCGCGCGGTCTTTCCGCCTCCTGCGGCGCAACCGGAGCGCCCCGGCCGCCGGGAATACGGACTTCGACCGCCGCATGGCTGCGGTGGAGGTGCCTCTCAGCTGGCTTGTGGCGGGACTGGTGCCGATCACCATCGGGCTGCTCGCGATCCAGTACATCGCCTTTCACATCAGCATCTGGCTGGGCCTGATCGCGGTCGGGATGGCGTTCGTGCTCAGCCTGGTGGCCTGCCGCGCCACCGGGGAAACGGACACCACGCCCATCGGGGCCATGGGCAAGGTCATGCAGTTGCTGTTTGCCGTCCTGTCGCCGCCGGCGGCGTCGAGCGTGCACGTCTCGCTCGAGCACAATCTCATGGCCGCGGCCACCGGCGCGAACGCCGCGGCCTCGAGCGCCGACCTGCTAACCGACCTGAAGAGCGGCTATCTTCTCGGGGCCAATCCGCGGAAGCAGTTCATCGCGCAGTTCATCGGCGTCTTCTTCGGGGTCCTGGCCGTCGTCCCGGCCTGGTACCTCATGGTGCCGAACAAGGCGGTCCTGGAGTCATACAATCCGCCCGCGACCAACATGTGGCGCGCCGTCGCCGAGGTGCTCGCCGGCGGCGGTTTCTCCCAGCTTCCGGACAGCGCCAAGATCGCGATCGTGGCCGGCGCCTTCGTCGGCGTCGTCCTGCCGCTGCTCTGTGCGCTGTGGCCCAAGGCCGCGCCCTACCTGCCCTCGGCCATGGGTCTCGGCCTGTCGTGGGTCCTGACGTTCAGCAACTGCCAGGCCTTTGCCATCGGCGCCCTGATCGCGTGGCTGTGGGGGCGGTTTCATACGCGCACGGCGTCCGCCTACACCGTTCCGCTCGCGTCCGGCCTGATCGCCGGCGAGTCGCTGATCAAGGCGGTGATCGCCATGACCGCGACCGCGGTCGGCCTGTGGGTGGCCCGTCACTAGGGCGCGCGGGGCGTCGCCGGGTTTTTCTTGGAGCCGGCCGCTTTTTCGCCAGAGTCGCCGTGGATCTACCAGCCGCATGAGCAAGCAACGGGTCAAACGGATCGGCATCCTGACGGCGGGGGGCGACAGCCCGGGGCTGAACGCGGCCATCCGCGCCGTCGGCAAGGCCGCCATCGGCGAATACGGCTGGGAGATGATCGGATTCCGCGACGGCTTCCTGGGCCTGGCGCAGAACCGCTGGATGCGTTTCGACAAGGCGCGGCTGGCCGGAATCCTCACGGTGGGCGGCACGGTCCTGGGCACCAGCCGCGAGAAGCCGCACCGCATGGAGATCGACGGACAGGTGCGGGACATGACCGCCGTGATCGCGCGCAATTACCGGCAGCTCGGGCTCAACGCGCTCGTCTGCATCGGGGGCGGCGGCACCCAGAAGAACGCGCTCCGCCTCATGGAAAAGGGCCTGCACATCATCACCCTTCCCAAGACGATCGACAATGACGTCGCCCTGACCGATGCGACGATCGGATTCAACACGGCGCTGGACATCGCCACCGAGGCCCTCGACCGCCTGCACAGCACCGCCCACAGCCACCACCGCATCGTCATTGCGGAGATCATGGGGCACCGCGCCGGCTGGCTGACGCTCGGCGCCGGAATCGGGGGCGGCGCCGACGTGATCCTGATTCCCGAGATTCCATACGAGGTCGAGCGCGTCGTGGCGGCCATCCGCCGCCGGTCCCGCAGCGGCACGAATTTCAGCATCGTGGCGGTGGCGGAGGGCGCGATGTCGAAGCACGACGCCGTTGGTTTTGCCGCCGCCGAGGCCCACCGGAGGAACGCGCGGACCGACCTGGAAAAGGAGCAGGCGCGGGTCGAGCTGGCCGCCCTGGAGACGCGGCATGCGGGCCACACGCTGCGTCTGGCGCGGCAGCTCGAGGAGCTGACCGGCCTCGAGGCGCGCGTCACCATCCTCGGCTACGTGCAGCGCGGCGGCACGCCGTCGGTCGCCGACCGGCTGCTGGCCACGCGCCTGGGCACGGCGTGCGCGGGCTTCATCAACGAGGGCGTCTTCGGCGTGATGGTCGCGGCGCGGGGCGACGGCGTCAAAGCCGTGCCGATCGCGGACGTCGCGGGCAAACTCAAGATCGTGCCGGCCGACCATCAATGGCTCGAGGCGGCGCGCCGGGTCGGGACTTCGCTCGGGGACTGATCCCGGGTGGGAGCGCGGCCGGCGCCCCGGACCCGCGGCCGGGCCGCGCGGCGGCGGATGGCGCGGTCACAGCATCTCCGCGACGCCGGCGAAGTAGGCGTCGATCCACCGGTGCGCGACGAGAAAGTAAAGGAGCGCAGCCATGGCCAGCATCGGGCCGAAGGGCACGTGCACGCCGAATCCCACCGGCGCCGCGGCGGCCGGGGATTCCCCTCCGGACGCCTCCCCGGCCGGCCGGCCGGCGGGCGGGGCGGGACGGCGGACGAGCGCCTGCCAGAGGAAGGCGAGGGCAAACCACAGGGTGCCGATGACGGCCCCGCCGAACACGGCGGCCACCGCGCCCTGCCAGCCGGTGAACGCGCCGATCGCGC
>CAZKDK010000261.1:0-5213 GCA_964551145.1 uncultured Opitutaceae bacterium
TCGCGCAGCGGCTGGGCTTCCAGGCGCTGGACAGCGACTACGAGATCGAGCGGCTGGCGGGCAAGACCGTGGCGCAGATCTTCGCCGAGGAAGGAGAGGTCGCGTTTCGGGCGCGGGAACGGGCGTTTGTCGATGACGGCCATCCCGGTCACGGGGTGGTCGTGGCCTGCGGAGGCGGACTGATCGTGCCGCCGGGCATGCTGGAGCTCCTGCGCGCGAAGGGAGTGGTGATCTGCCTGCATGCGACGGTGGGCACGATCCTCCAACGCACAGCGGCGACGCGGACCCGGCCGCTGCTCAATGTCGACGACCCCGAGGCGCGCATCCGGCAGCTCTATGCCGAGCGGGAAACCATCTACCAGCGCGCAGGCACGGTCATCCTGACGGACTCCCGGCCGTTGCACGACGTCGTGCTGCACGTCCTCCGCACCTACCGGCGTGAGGTGCGGGACTGGGGACGGGGCCACGGATCCGTCGCGCCGCGGGTCGACCGGACGGGAGCCGGGGCGCCGGGACCGGCCGGACTGGCCGGCGGCTGACCGGTCGCGGTGAACGGCGCGGGGCAACGCCTATGAATGCGCGGCAGGAGGAACTGCGCCGGCGGCTGGTGGCGCTGGGTTTCGATGAGGTGGGGTTCGCGCGGGCCGACACGGCGCCGGCCGCCGGCCTGGACCGCTGGCTGGACCGCGGGTTTCACGCCGACATGACCTGGCTGGAGCGGACGGGCGATAAGCGGAGGGATCCGCGACTGGTGCTGCCCGGCACGCATTCGATCATCGCGCTCGGGGTCAACTATTGGGGGGACGACCCGGACTCCCGGGGGCGGAGACCGGAGGACGAAGGCGCCGGCGCGGGACACCGGCCCGTGTGGGCCCGCTACGCGCTTTACGAGGACTATCATGACACGATCAAGCCGGCGCTGGTGGCGGCGGGGCGGTTGCTGGAGGAACTCTACGGCGTGGATGGTACCGGCTATCGCTACTACGTCGACACCGGCCCCGTGCTGGAACGCGGATGGGCCGAGCGGGCCGGCATCGGATTCCTGGGGAAGAACGCCATGCTGATTTCAAGGCAATCCGGCAACTGGCTGCTGCTGGCGGCGATCCTGACCGTTTTGGACCTTGAGCCCGATCCGCCGCTCACGGGCCCGCGCCGGGCGGGCGCGGGCGCGGACCGGACCGGCCTGCGGTGCGGCCGGTGCACGCGGTGCCTCGACGCCTGTCCGACGCAGGCGATCCCGTTTCCCGGGCAGGTCGACTCGCGCCGATGCATCTCCTACCAGACGATCGAGAACAAGGGCGCGATCCCGCGCGAATTGCGACCGGGCATTGGCGGTCACCTCTACGGCTGTGACGTCTGCCTCGAAGTGTGCCCCTGGAACCGTTTCGCCCGGGCCGGCCGGCGCATGCTGCTGGCGGCGCGGCCGGGCCTGTTGGAGCTGGACCTGCGCGCGCTCCTGGAAATGACGCCGGCGCGCTTTGCCGAGACCTTCCGTGGCACTCCCATCAAGCGCCTGAAATTGGCGGGGCTGCTGCGCAACGCGTGTGTCGTAGCCGGAAATCTGGCCGCGGCGGCCGGCCCCGCGCACGAGCTGATCGCGCCGCTCGTGGGGCTGGCTGCGCACGCCATGCCGGTCGTGCGGGTGCACGCCGTGTGGGCGGTCTTCCGGGTGGCGGGGAGCGCGGCAGCCGCCGGTCTGCTGGCCGCGGCGCGGGCGCGCGAAACCGATGCGGCCGTGCTGGCGGAATACGCCGCGGCGGAAGTCGAATCGCGGGCTACTTGAACAGGGCGCCCATGCGCTCGGTGAAATTGGGCGGCGGCCGCACGGGGCGGCCCTGGCGGTCGATGAACGCGTGCGCCGTGTGGCCCGTCGCCAGCAGTTCATCCTTCCGCCGGACCTCGTAGGTGAGCTTGATCCGCAGCAGGGGCTTTTCCGCCAGCGTGGTGACGATCGTCAGCTCGTCGTCGTAGAATGCGGGCTTGAGGTACTTCAACGCGGCTTCCAGCACGGGCAGGCGGTAGCCGGCCGCCTCCAGGTCGCGATAGGCGATGCCGTGTTCCTTGAGCAGGGTGGTGCGGCCGATCTCGAACCAGGGCAGGTAGCTGCCGTGATAGACGATGCCCATCATGTCGGTCTCGGCGTAGCGGACGGTGACTTGGACGCGGGATTGGATCATCAGGGGGAAGCGAGGGTGGCGGGGCCGGCCCCGGGCTCAGTCGGTGATGACCCAGTCGGCGTTGTTGAACAGCAGGTCGGCGGAACGCAGCCAGTTGTTGCGGAGCGCCCAGGTGCGCCCGGCCTCGCCGAGCTTCTGGCGCAACGCGGGTTCGTCGATCAGCCGGGCGAAGGCCGCGGTCAGCGCCGGCGGGTCCGCGGGCGGGACGAGCAATCCGGTCACCCCGTCGACGACGGCCTCGGGCACGCCGCCGACGGCATGGGCGACGACCGGCAGGCCATGCGCGGCGGCCTCGAGATAGACCAGCCCGAAGCCCTCGACGCTGTGGCGGTGGTGGATGCTCGTCATGGCAAAGATGTCGGCGCGGGCGTAGATCCGGTCCAGCTCCTCGTCGGGCGCATTGCCGAGAAAGCGGACGGTAAGTCCGGAGCGGGCGGCGGCCTCGCGCAGCCGCTGCTCATAGTTCTCCTTGCTGTTGCCGCCGACCAGCCAGTACTCGATCCGGCCGCGCTGGGCGGCGGGGAGGGCCGCGAGGGCTTCGATGATGATGAGCTGCCCCTTGCGCGGGTGCAGGCGGCCCACGGTGAGGACCACGATGGGGTCGCCCGGAGCCGGCGCCGGCCGGTCGGGAGCCGGCGTGAGATCCGACCGGAGGGCGCCGGGCGTGAGGAAGGTCTTGGTGGCGGCCTCGGGAAAGCGGCTGCAGAGCAGCTGGCGGGTGTAACCGGTCAGGACGCTGATGCGATGGGCACGGCGGATGAGCCTCCGGGTCAGCATCCGCGCCAGCGGATTCCGGTGGAACTTGAGGATCTCGGATCCGTGGAATGTCAGCACCAGCCGCCAGGGCCGGCAGGCCGGGATGAACTGCAGCGCCATCAGGGCCCGCATCGGGCCGGGTTCCGGGAGGTAGACGATCGCCTGGCGCAGGCGTCGGCGATGGCGAACGATCTCGCGCATGAGGCGCGCGACGCAGGCGAGGTCGTGGGTGCCTTTCAACGGCAGGCGCCGCACGCGGAAGGGCCAGGCCTGCTCAGTCGCTCCCGGCGGCGCCGCCTGGGCCCAGACCTCGAGATCGTACCCCAGGCGCGCGGCGGCACGGGCGATTTCCTCCGCAAACGTGGCGATTCCCCCATAATGAGGGTGAAACTCATGCGTGATCAGCAACACGGGCGCCCGCCCGGGGACGGACCCGCGGTCATTCCCCGGGGTCGGAAGCGCACCGATCGGATCGGCGGAGACATTCACGGTTGTTTGACCGTCGCTGAAAGTCCCGCATGCGGAGCGGGACCGGCGGCCGGAAGTGACAATCTGAGCGCGAGCGCGGGTGGATTCACGTATAATCTGGAACTTTTGGGGCGTCCGCCTTACCGTTGGGCCATATTGGGATCTGCACGAATCCGTCGCAACTGACTTCGCCGGTGGATTTCTCGTAGAAAATTTGGATTTACATTCTGAACGACCGCAAATTACAACTGCGCGACATGGCACAAGCATCCGATAGCGATCCGGGCGCCAACAGACCTGTTCCGGGGCCCGCCAAACCGTTTTCCGCCGAGGACGATGCGTACCTGCGCGAGGTGTTGAAACGCTGCTCGGCGCCCACCTACGAAGCGGCGAGCCAGTTTCGCAAGACGCGGAATACCGAACACCTGCCGGCCATCGTCCTGGGCATAATCGAGCGGTACGTGGAACCGGACCTGCGCGCCAAGCTCAAGGACCCGGACGACGACCTTCGCCTGATCGAAGACTTGGGGATCGATTCGCTCACGATGATGGAAATCGTCATCCTGGTGGAGGATGTGTTGCAGATGTCGATCAACAACGAGGAGTTGCGGCACCTGCGGACGCTGGGAGATGTGAAGCAATTCATCGACTGCAAGGTGCGCGGCCTGCCGCTGCCGCAACCAACCAAGTTTCTGCCGATCGAGCAGATCGCGTCGGTCATGCCGATCCAGCCGCCCTTCCTTTTCCTCAACGAGGCCTCGGTCAGTTCGCAGGGCGCGAGCGCCAAGTACAAGATCAGCGGCCAGGAGTTCTTTCTGCAGGGACATTTCAAGGACAACCCGGTGATGCCCGCCTCGATCATGCTCGAAGCGCTCGGGCAGCTGGCCGTGCTCTTCCTCCTGGAGGGAAACGCAGTCGAGCCCGGCAAGGTGGTCAACCCGCAGACGATCTTCTTCACGTCCTGCGAGGGCGTGCGCTGCCACCGCATGTGCCGCCCGGGCGAGGTGCTCGTTCTCTCGATCAAGCCGAAGCGCCTGAAGATCCCGCTCGCGACGTTCGAAGGCGCGATTCGGGTCGGCCAGGACAAGGCCGCCATCGCCGAGGAGATCACCCTGACCTTCGGCTACGCCGAGGAGGTCGCCGTGGAGGCGGGTCAGCCCACGGCCGCCTCGAACGGCGAACCGGCGACGCTGCCCACCGCCGTCAACGCTTGAGGGACGGCGCGCCGCCCGCCATGAGGCCGCCTCGCGCGGGGATGCCGGTGCCGGCCGGCGTGCGAAACCGGACCCCTGCGGAACCGGGGCGCGGCAGGGCTTGGCGGATGCCGCCGAACCTGTCTTGATCGGCGCTGCCCATGAGGAAGGTCTACATCACCGGCATCGGACTCGTCACCAGCATCGGCAATGATGTCGCGGCCGTGTCCGAGAGTCTTCGGGAGCTGCGTCATGGTTTCGAGGTCTACGCTCCGTTTCAGAAATCGGATGTGCCGGTGAAGGTCGTCGGCACGATCAAGGGCTACGAGACGGATTCCTACGACTGCGAGGACTGGCGTTATCCGAGCCGTTTTGCCGTCAAGCGGGATATCCTGCGGGGCATGGCCCCGCACGGCTTGTACGCCTATTGCGCCATGCTGGACGCCATCGCGGACGCGAAGCTGTCGGCCGCCGAGGTGTCCAACCGGGACACCGGCCTCTACGCGGCGTCGGGCGGATCGCCGCATCTGCTCGGGCACTATCTGCAGCGCATGAACACCCTGGGGGTGATGCGCTGCTCCCCGCTGGGCATCGTGGCGTCGATCGCCGGCACGGTGAA
>CAZKDK010000262.1:0-5207 GCA_964551145.1 uncultured Opitutaceae bacterium
GGGGATTGACGGGAGGACGCGCGGACGGCGGATGCCGCGGCGCAGGATCTCCCCCACCCAGCGGCGGTGCGGGCCCGAAAGGGCGAGGCGCTTCAGGCCGGCCCGCGTCACCCAGCGCAGCGCCGGCACGGCGGCCAGCGCCCGGCGCCGGGCAGCGGTGAGGACCACCGCGTGGATCGATTCGGTGACGCGATGGTTCGTCAGCCCACGGCGGTTGCGCGCCAGCAGCGGGGCCGCCCGGACCGCGCGGGCATCCAGCCCGAGCGTGGCGGCCTCGGGCAGTTCATAGAGTCCGGCGAGGCGCCGGGCGTCGGCCGCGACGCGGTGCAGCAACAGGCGGCCTCCGCGCTCGCACCACGCGCGCACGACTTGGCGCTCCCGGGTCGTCCTCGCCGCCAGGCGCGGGAATCGTTCGGGCGCGCCGCGGTGCGCGGCGGCGCAGAAAGCCCGCACCGGGCAAACCCCGCAGCGCGGGTCGTGCCGGCGGCAGACGAGTGCGCCGAGTTCCATCATGGCCTGGTTGTGCCGGCCGGGATCGGCGCGCGGGAGCAAGGCCCCGGCCAGCGGGGCGAAATGGCGGGCCGCCGCGGCGCCGTCGCGAAACTCCGCGCCCTCGGCGGTGAGGCGGGCGAGAACGCGCACGACATTGCCGTCGACGCACGCGGCCGGCGCGCCGAAGGCCAGGCTGGTGATGGCGGCGGCGGTGTACGGTCCGACGCCGGGCAGGTCGCGCCAAGCCTCGGGGGTGGGGGGCGGCGCGGGACGCCCGGCGAGCAGCCGGGCGAGGCGGTGCAGGTTGCGGGCCCGCGAGTAGTAACCGAGGCCCTCCCAGAGCTTGAGGACCGGCCCGGCGGGCGCGGCGGCCAGCGACTGGAAATCGGGCAGCGCGCGCATCCAGCGTTCGAAATAGGGCAGGGCGGTCTTCACCTGCGTCTGCTGCAGCATGAATTCCGAGACCACCGTCCGGTAGAGCGACGGCGCCTCGCGCCACGGCAGCCGGCGGTGGTGCGTCCGGTACCACGCGAGCAGGGCGCGCCGGAAGGCGGCGGCGCGGGCGGGAAGGCGGGAGGGCGATGGCACGGGCGGCGGGATCGGGCCATCGTGCGGGAACCGGCCGGGCCGGGAAGACATTTCGGCGGCGGGCGGGACGTCCGGTCCGGCCGGCGCGGCCGCTCCCCGCGGCTTTTGCTTTGCGCTTTCGGCGGCTTTTTGCGGCACTGGACGCCGATGAAGCAACGTCCGGACGAGGCCGCGGAGGCGCCGCAGAAGCTGAGCACCTACACGATCAAGCTGGACGACGCGCAGCTTGAGAAGCTCCGCGCAATTTGCGCGGGAAAGGGCTGGGAGCCGATGGAGGTGGCCTACGCCCGCTTCGCCTTTCGCGGGCCGGACGTCAACGTGACCGCCTACGACAAACGGCGGATCGTGGTGATCGCGGGCAGGGGCACGGAGGAGTTCGTCCTCAACACGCTGGAGACGGAGGTGACGGCCGCGCCGCGCCTCGGCTACGACGAGGTGCTCCATCCCGAACGGTTCGAGCCGCACGCCGGGCTCGACGAGAGCGGCAAGGGCGACTTCTTCGGTCCCGTCATCGCCGCGACGGTGATCGCGGACAAGCCGGCGATCGACGCTTGGCTGAAGGCGGGCGTGAAGGACAGCAAGCGGCTCGCCGACACGCAGATCCTCAAGCTCGACGATCTCATCCGGAAGACGACCGGCGCGGTCGCCAAGACCTGCTCTTGCGGCATGCCGAAGTACAACGAGCTGATGCGGCGACCCGGCGCGAATCTCAACCGGCTGCTGGCCTGGCAGCATGCGACGGCGCTGGAGCAGGCGTTGAACGAGAAATGGGTGCCCTGGGGCCTGCTCGACCAGTTCTCGAAACAGCCGCTGACCCAGCGCGAGCTGGCGAAGAAGTCGGTCAAGAACTTCGATCTGAGGATGCGGGTGCGCGCCGAGGAGGATCCGGTCGTCGCGGCGGCCTCCGTGGTGGCGCGCGCGGAGTACGTGCGGGTGATGCGGAAGCTCTCGCAGCGATTCGGCGGGCCGCTGCAGAAGGGCGCGGGCAGCCGGGTCCGGGAACAGGCCGCGCAGATCATGACGAAGTTCGGCGCGCCCGCCCTGGGCGAGTTCGCCAAGCTTCACTTCCGCACTGCCTACGAGGCGGTGGCCGCCGCCGGCCGGCTGGCCGAGCTGCCGCTGCCGAAGCCGAAGGAGCGGGTGGAATGGCATCGGTGATTTTATCAGGGGGCGTGCCCTCATCCGGAATCCATGTAGGGCGCCTATCTTGCAGGCGCCGGTCGGACACCGGCCGGTGCAAGACACCGGCCCTACAGCCCAGCCGCGATCCGGCAGGGTGGATTCCGCGCGCCTGAGCCATGCCCAAGCGCCGCCAACTCCGCGCATTCGACCTCAAGCAGATCGAGGGGTTTGCCGAGCTGATCGGGGTCGACGAGGCCGGCCGCGGCGCCCTGGCCGGCCCGGTGGTGGCCGGCGCCGTGCTGGTCACCCAGGAGTTCCTGGAAGGGCGGTGGGCGGTGGCGCACAGCGGGCGGGTGAACGATTCCAAGCAGCTCACGCCCGAGCAGCGCGAGGAAGTCTTCGCCGCGGTGGACGAACTCGCGCGGGCGGGCCAGCTGTACGCGACGGCGGGCGAGGCCTCGGTGGCGGAGATCGAGGAGCTGAACATCCTCGGCGCGACCAAGCTGGCGATGCGCCGCGCGCTGGAGGGGCTTTACCCCTCGACGGCGTTTGCGCAGCGGACCGAGCCCGACCTGTTCGCGAGCGCGGAGGAGGTCCGCGCCTTCCAGCCGCAGGTGTCCTGCCGGATCCTGATCGACGGACTCGCCCTGCGCAGCTTCGCCTATCCCCATGCGGGCGTGGTGCGGGGCGACGCCCGCTCGCTCTGCATCGCGATGGCGTCGATCGTCGCCAAGGTCACGCGCGACCGGACGATGGGGGCGCTCGAGGCGGAATACCCGGGCTACGGTTTCGCCCAGCACAAGGGGTACGGAACCGACGAACACCGCGACGCGATTCTGCGCCTGGGCCGCTGCGCGATCCACCGGCGGACGTTCCTGCGCCGCCTGATGCGCGGGCGGGTGGATCCGGCGCAGATGCGCCTGTTCGACTAGGGCGCCGGGGCGCCTCACACCAGCATCAGGAACGGCACGGCGGCGGCGGCCAGCCCGAGCGCCCCGAGGCCCAGGCCTTCGAGGTTCCTGCGATCCCGGAGGACGATCACCAGACCCCAGATGCAGAGCGCGGCCGCCGCCAGCGACGTGGAGAATGTCGGCCGGACCCAGCTGGGGTTGTCCAAAAGGCCGAGGATCAGCGCCACGAGGTTGGCCACGGCCAGGGTGACCCCGGTCAGGAGCGTCAGCGGCGGCTGCCGGACCACCAGGGTGGCCTCGGTGCCCAGCAGATAACCGGCCAGCGCGCGCAGCCGCGAATACTCTCCCGTTTCGATCAGGATGATGCCGTCGAAGATGACCGTGATCGCCGTCTCCGGGCGCGGGCCGGTCGAGCTCAGGCTGACGGTTCCGCGAAACGCGTGGTCGACGAAACTCTGGGGCTTCGCCGCTTTTTGCTTGGTGAAGTCGATGAGGACGTCGCCGACCGGGCTGGCCTGCTCCTTCCGTGCGAAGCCTCCGGCCGCGAGCCGCTGCCGGACCTGCACCGCGATTTCCGCGAGCGACCCGGCGGGTTCCGTGCGCAGGGAGACGCTCGGCTGTTTGATCCACAGCAGCCGCCCGAGTTGGCCGGTGCCCACCCAGCGCAGGCAGATCGTCACCAGCAGGGTGAGCGGAATCGACAGGAACAGGGCGAGCACGAAGACCAGATGCCGGTAGACGAACGCCATGTCCGCCGGCCTCAGCAGCACGGCGAGGGGTGCGCCCACGACGATCAGCGGAATGGCGAACAGGAGCAGGAGCCGTTCCGTTTTTAGGTGCATGGGGAAAGCTGTCGGCCGGTTCCGGTGCGGAAGCGTCCAACCGCCGGGAGGCCGTCTTTCCCGTTTCTACACGTTCCCCGCCGGCCGGCAAGGCGTTCCGGTGGCAAAACTTCGCCGTTGCTGGCGGCGGGGCGGACTTGATAACCATGATCCATGGCCGGCCGGAAACACAGCTCCCTCGACCGCGTGCTCGGGCGCCTCGACACGCTCGATTCCGTCAACCTCGCGAACCTCGTCCAGCGCCTGGCCCGGGAGCGCGGCCTGTTCGAGGCCATTTTCAACACCATCAACGAGGGCATCCTCGTCATCAATGCCGACGGCGCGATCGAATACGCCAACGAGTCGGCGGGCCGGCTCATCGGCCTTCCCGAGCGGGAACTCGCGGGGGCGACCCTCTGGCGCCTGGTGCCCGGTCTGCGGCCGTCGCTGGAGACTTCGCTGGCCGACGACGCCGCGGTGCCGGTGATGGCCCGGGAGGTCGAACTGACCTATCCGCAGGCGCGGACCGTCCGCCTCTACATGGTGCCGTTCCAGGTCGAGGGCCTGCGGGAGAAGTCGCGCCGGTTCGCCATCATCCTCACCGACATCACCGGCGAGAAGCAGACGACCGAACGCCTGATCGAGGACGAGCGGACCTCGTCGATCCTGCTGCTCGCCGCGGGAGTCGCGCACGAACTCGGCAACCCGCTCAACTCCCTGACCATCCACCTCCAGCTCATCGCCCGGAAGCTGAAGAAACTCAAGGCCGGGCGCGAGACCGCCGCGCTCGGCGAATCGATCGGCATCTGCCAGCAGGAGGTGATGCGGCTCGATGGCATCATCACCAACTTCCTCGAGGCGATCCGTCCGCGCCCACCCGACCTGGCGGAGACCCAGGTCGTCGACGTGCTCGACGAGGTGCTGCGCTTCGAGGCGGCGGAACTGGCGAACCGCCGCATCGTGGTCGAGGCGGAGACCCAGGCCAGCCTGCCGCCCATTCTGGCTGACCGGAACCAGCTGAAGCAGGTGTTCTTCAACCTGATCGCCAACGCCATCGAGGCGATGGAGCCGGGCGGCAGGCTCAAGATCAAGTCGCGGGCGGACGACGAGGCGGTGTATCTGATGTTTGGAGACTCCGGCCGGGGAATCCGCCAGGAGGATTTCTCCCGGTTGTTCCAGCCCTATCACACGACCAAGCCCGGCGGGCACGGCCTGGGCCTGATGATCGTGCAGCGGATCATGCGCCAGCACGGCGGGCAGGTGGGCATCGAGA
>CAZKDK010000263.1:0-1154 GCA_964551145.1 uncultured Opitutaceae bacterium
CCGAGATCGATCAGGGAACTCAGGCGCGGACCCGGCGTGTCGATCTCGAAGCGAATGAGCCGGTTGGCCGCATCGTAGACTCCGCGGTGGGCCCTGCCATCCGACACCAGCCAAAGCCGGCCCTCGAAGCGGCTGAGCTGCGAGAACATCAGGCTCGTCGTCACCAGGGCCTCAAACGAGGAGATCTGGGCGGGGAAACTGATGCGGACAATGCCGCGGTCGAGCAGGCCCCAGACCACGCCGCCCGGGGTCGCCAGCAACCGTTTCACCCGGGCCAGGCGACCGTCGACCGAGCGATCGAGGGACTGGACGATCCGCCCCGATTGGTCGATGAACATGATGCCCGCGTTGTCGAGCGCCACGGCCACGAACCCGTGGCCGACGTCGCACAGGTCGCTGATCCGATTGGCCCCCGCCAGCGGACCCTGGTTGACAAACGGACGGGGCGTGGCTCCCTCGTAGCGCAAAAGCCCGGCGCCGATGGTGCCCAGCAGCGTGGCGCCAGTGCGCAACGGCACGGCGCACGTGATGGACTGGTTGACATAGCGGTCGTTGGGCCAGGGGACCGGGCGGAAGCGGTCGCCTTCCAGACGGTACAGCGCGCCGTCGGACCAGTCGCAGACATTCACCGTGTCGCCGAAAGCAAAAATCCGCCCGGCGGCATTCAACTCGCCGACCGTCCTCGCGCCGACGCCAGGATGCCAAGCGACGATGGGACCGCTATCCCAGGACCAATACCATTCCGCGCCCACCATCGAAACGGAGGTCAGTGCGCCGGACGTGTGCGCGAAGTCCGCCGGCAAGGCGGCGACTCGGACCAACCGCCATCGCCCGGAGGGATCGAATGCGACCCGCCCGAAGCCGCCGGCCACGCCCGCGTAGATGTGCCCCGTGGAATCCACCGCCACGCTTGCGATGTTGGTCATGGGATCGCTATCGGCCTGGCGGAAGACCTCCCAGCGCACGCCGTCGCCCAAGGCGAACTCGCGCCGGCCGACGGCCAGCAGCCTGCCGTCCGGCATTTTCTGAATATCGACCGGCGCCCCGCTCAATCCCAGCGCCTCCGGCTCAAGGATGACGAACGGCGGCGTGCCGGCTTCGACGTACCCCGGTGGCGCCTCCCGGATCATCGTCGTCTGTCCGCTCCCCGCCGT
>CAZKDK010000263.1:1254-5200 GCA_964551145.1 uncultured Opitutaceae bacterium
TCGGCAGTCTCGCCGTGCCCGAGATGGACAAGATCGAGTCAATTGCTCAACTTCCGGCGACCCTCGCGTCGAGTTCTGACGCCGTGTGTTTCGGGTATGCCCGACCGAAAGATGATTCCTGACCCACCGACTCCGCCGGGGTCTGCCGCCGGCAGACCCCGGGCCGCCCGCGTCTGGCTGTCCGGACTCTGGCTGGCGCTTCTGGCGCAGCCCGCCGCCGCCGCGTTGTCCTGGGATGCGCTCGTCATCGAACGCGTGGCGGCGCTCGGCGCACCGTCGGAGGATTTCACTTTTCACTTCAGGAATTCGGGCAATGCCCCGGTCACAATCACCTACATCCAGACCAGCTGTGGCTGCACGACGGCCGCACTGGCCAAACAGGTCTTCGCACCTGGCGAGAGCGGGGATCTCAAGGTGACGTACCGGTTTGGCGGCCAGGTCGGTCAGCAGGAAAAGACCGTCAGCGTCACCACGAGCGACGCACCCGACGTCCCCACGGTGCTCGTCGCGCGGGTGACGATTCCCGAACTCTACACCATCTCGCCTCGCCTGCTGTGGTGGTCGATCGGCGACGCGCCGGTCGAGAAGCAGGCCGCCATTTCCATCAATCCCGCGCTCAAGGGCGTGGTCACGCTTGAGCCCCTGGACGAGACCGGCGTCGGCGCGAGGCTTGTCGCCCGGCCCGGAGGGCATGACTACGTGCTTTCGATCCAGCCGGCTTCAACCAAGGCCGTGCTGCGCGCCCGCGTGGACCTTCGTATCGAGCCCGCAGGTTTCCCTCCTCAGGTCGTCTCGGTCTATGCCCTGGTCCGATAAACGGGAATCCAGCCCCCTGCTGCGCCGGGCCGCGCGCCAGGCGGCAATCCTAGTTCTGGTCGCCCTGGTGCCCGCCATCCTGACCGGCGGACTCCATCCCCGGCGGCCGGCCTGGCCCGGGGCGGGCGCCGACATCCGGGAAATCTCCGTCATGGATGCATGGATGCTCGCCCGCACCAACCCGGTGATCTGGGCCGACGCGCGCAGCGACCGGGCGTTCGCCGCGCAGCACATTCCGGGCGCCATCAACGTGACCGAGGCGGACTGGGAACGGAGCCTCGCCGGATTGGTTGACGTGTGGCGGCCCGGCCGGCCGGTCGTCGTCTATTGCGGGAGTGGCAGCTGCGAAACGAGCCGCTCGGTCGCCGTGCGGCTCCGGCGCGAGCTCAAGCTCACGGACGTGTACGTTCTGAAAGGAGGCTGGGAGGAATGGCAGCGCCGGCAAAAATAGGCGTCCTCCTCCACGGCGCGCTGCGCGGCGTGCTCGCCGCGATCCTTGCCTACGCCGGCGTCGCCAAGGTCCTGGATCCGGCCCGGTTCGTCGCCGACCTCGACAACTACCGGCTGGTGCCGGCGATCGTCGCGTACGGTGCCGGCCTGCTAGTTCCCTGGGTGGAGATCGCCTCCGCGGCCGCGCTGCTGATCCGGCCGTTGCGCCTGGGAGGCTGGCTTCTGGCGTTTCTTCTGGGTGCCGGATTCGCCGTCTTTGTGGGCTCGGCCTGGCTGCGCGGGCTGGACATCTCCTGCGGCTGCTTCGGCGGCGCTGCACCCATGCCAGTCACCGGTTGGGCCGCGCTTCGCACCGTCCTTTACCCCCTGCTCGCCGCCGCCGGTTTCTGGTACGAGGCGCGGCGCGAAGCGGCCGCCGGCTCGCCTGGCTGCCGGCAGTAAGCGACCAGCTGCCAGTCCGCGGGATATGCGGGGACGACGGGATCAACCGGCGCGGAGAACAGCTCGCGGTCTCACCATGCGCCGCTCCGATGCCACCTGCGGCGAATGGCGCGACCGGACATGATTGATGAATCCTTTTTCTGGGTAATTGCGGTTGCATCCCGCCGCCGCTTCATGCAGACGAGAGGGCGCCCCCCAGAAAGCCTCCAAGTGAAGATACCCCTCTTCATCGTTGTCGGCATCGTGGTCGCCGTCAGCTTCCTTGCCTACTTTCGCAGCGAGTCGCGCTCGGGACACGACCTGACGCTTGATTCCGTGATGCTCTGCGCGGCGGCGGCCGTTGGAGCGATCGAGCACGGCACCAGAAAGCCGTGACCAGCCCTGCCCGCGAAACCGGGCGGAACGGTGCATGAGGACGGCGCGCGGCGGACTTCGCGGCCTCCCTCGCTTTACCGGCCGCAGCTGAGTTCCCGGCGCCGCTGCGGCGGACGCCGCGCCGCTCCGGTTTTCCGTTTTGAGTTCCCGGGCCCGGACGGCATATCCAACCGCATGCCCTGCGAGCTCCTGATGTTCCTCCTGGCGCCGCCTGCTCTGTCGGCGCCGGCCGCAAGGGGCCGCAAGAGTGAAGCAACGCTGTTCCCTTGATTCGCCGTTGTGCGGCCCTCGGACTGCCGGCTTCCGTACTCCTGATCGCGCCAGCCGGCCTCGTCTCGGAAACGGACTGCGCCTCACTATCCGTTTTTCGAAAGCGCCCAGACGAACTGCGCCGGCAAGGTCATCTCGACCCGCCCTGAGCGCCTCCAAGTCAGCGTTTGGCCACGCCGTTTTGGAGGGTGACCGCGCCGTATACGGAGAATGCGCTGTCGCAGACCTTGTTGTGGGCATCGAAGCCGATGGCGCCAGTCATCAGGTGCGGAAAGGCCCCGACTCGCTGGGACCATTCCGCCGTCCGCCGGCGGAGCTTGACGCTCGATACGCAAATGAGGCGAAGACCGTCGGAGCGCGGCGCCTGGACAAACGGAGTCCCCTAGGCCGTCACCTTGCGGCGAATCGCAATTAGCCCAAAGAGCGCGAGCGGCAGGAGCAGGCCGGTCGAGGCCGAGTCCGGGACGCCGGACACCTTGAAATCCATTGACCAAATGGAGTCATGCATTTCTCCTCGAGGTCGAATCTCCTCATCTAGTCGGAGGGCATAGACGCCGGGGCTCAGGACCCCTTCATAGGTGCTGAACATGGAAGAGGGAGAATCAACATAGGTGTACGGGTATCCCGGGATAGGGGGCGGCAAAACGTCGCCCGTGGAGGATAAGAGCATTGGGCGTTCCGCGGCAGAAAACCCTTCCCTGTACAAAGTCAGTGTGTACTGCTGCGGCGCCTCCACCAAAAAGCCGATTCCAAATATGGAGGCCGCGTAGCCTTCACCCGAGGTACAGTTCCCGCTCACAACGGCACTGAGACTGAAGCGCTCGTTCGTGATCACTGACTGTTGACCCGCGCTGGCAAATGAATGCTCCCCCTCTGAACTGGCCAAACCGTTAACAGACGCGTCAAATTCTTCGAAGGGCGCCGATGGGATCTGCGTATCGGCAAACGTCGCGGTATCGCTGACATACCCTGAAACACGCACACTTCGATTGTCCGTAAGCAGGATCACGCTGGCGCCCGCCTGTCCTGCCAACATCAGAGAGACCAAAAAAGCAGGGATTGTTTTCATTTCGATTGGCTCAGCTCCGCAAACGAGGGGGGCGCTTCCGCGAATGAAGCATTTGGCGTGCTCCAAAGCGAGGAATTTGAGGAATTTTGAAGATATCCGCAACCCGCTGCCTCTAAAATTCTTGACTGGTCAATGTCGTCTAATGTCTCGCGTGAATCGGCCTACTCCTTGGAGGAGGTGTAAGAATCACTGACGCATTCAGCCGGGCCGCAATGGCCCGGCGGCTCTTCGGCGCCTGATGCGGAGCACCTTAAGGGAGACGAAACCAGGAGCGGTGACCTGTAACGAAATTCGACAGGGCGGCATTCACGCCAACGCCCCGCATTGCCAAGCGTCCCGCCGGATAGCTGGCCCGTCGATCCCCAGCTTCTTGCTTCCTGGATGCAAAAGCGAAAATTGGCGTGCCATCCGTAGCTTCAGCGAAGCAAGGCTTGCCGAGCCGTAGCTTTCCGGATCGGAAAGCGAAGGCTGGCGCCCCCACGGGGAATCGAACCCCGGTTTGAAGATTGAGAATCTCCTGTCCTA
>CAZKDK010000264.1:0-5189 GCA_964551145.1 uncultured Opitutaceae bacterium
CATGCCGCCGGGAATGGTCGCGTTGTAGATGGCGACGATGGCCGGCAGGTCGGACTCCACGGCATCGCGGATCAGGAAGGAGGACTCAGCGGACGGCGTCATGGGTGGCGGGCGGCGGGCCTAGTGGGGTGACGACATCGGGAAGGTTGACGTCCATGGTGAGGTCAAGGATCCGCGCCTGGATGCGGCGCGCCTTGTGCGTGGCGGGGTTCACCGTGAAGCTGACCTCGATGCGGCCGGAGCGCTGGTCGGGCGACGCCGCCTGGTAGCGGTAATTCCAGACGCTCCCGGCCGCGGTTTCCTTTTTCGCCTCGGGCGCGCCGAGCATCGCGGTGAGGTCGGCGTCACTCGGCGGAGGCGGGATGACACCGGGCGCGAAGTCCTCGTGCACGTTGGCGCTGGCCGTACGCCGGGTCCGGTCGATCTGCGAGTGGCCGAACGCCTTCACGATCGTCAGGAGGAAATGTTTGGGGACGAACATGAACATGCGCTCGGGCAGCAGGACACGCACCAATTTATGATCGACGAACATGAAGTCCAACGAGACCTCGTAGTTGCGCGGGTCCTCGCCCGGCGCCTGGTACGCCTTGACCCAGCGGAACTGCCAGCGCTCGACGTTGCCCAGGCGGTGCCGGGATTCCGGCGCCAGGTGGAAGAACGCCATGTCCTCGTCGAGCAGGACCGGCTTCCGGCAGACGATCGTCACGCCCTGCCGCAGGTCGACGTCGAAGTACCGGCCGAAATCGGCGAGCTGGCTGCGAAGCTCGAGAAGCCGGAGGTAGATGCAGCCCCCGAGGAGCAGGCACGCGCCGGCGACGGGCAGCCAGGCGAGCCGGCGGGCGGCGCGGCGCGGCCGGAGCGGCCCTGCGCCGGGTCCCGCGACCAACGGCGCCGGCGGGGTCAATGGGGGGCCTCCGGCGGCGCGGCGATTTCCATGCGGGCCACGAGGGCCAGCAGCCGCTTCTTCAACAGTGCGTTCTCCTGCGTGAGGGTCAGGTCGTAGGTCAGCCGTTCCAGCGAGCGCTCGGCGAGCTCCATGCTGATGACGAATACAGTATGGTTCCTGACGAAACAGAGGTTGCCACGCTTGGCGACCACGGGTTCGGACGGCAACCAGATCTCCGCGCGCGGGGCGAAAAGCGAGCCGCCGGGCAGGCGCGTGAAGATCAGCATGGCGCCCCCCTGGAACTGCGGAAGAAACGCGCCGTTGTCCTCGATCGTCGCGCCCGGATAGCGCGTGGCAAAATCAGGCATCACCAGCTTGGTGAAGAAATAGATGAGGAAACCCTGGGTCCCGCGGCTCTCGAATTCCGCTTGCAGCTCGGGGGAGAGCGGGAAGGCGCCGACGCTGCAATGGGTGTCGAAATCGTCATCGAAGGTCACGACATTCGGCGAGTCGCTGAGCGCCCCGCCCAGTTCCGGGCGGACCGGAATGTTGATCCTGAAGGCCCCCGTGGGCGACACGTAGAAATCCCCATCGATCCGGCCATAGAGCTGCACCGGCGGCAGCTCGATCGAGGCGCCGGCGTCGGGGTCCGCGCCGGCCGCCGTCTGCGCGGGGAGCGCGGGGGCGCCAAGGCAGAGGGCTGCCGCCAGCAGGGTCGGGATGGTGTTCACTCTCATGGCCGGTGGTCGATTGAATGGTGGCGCCAGCACATTTCAAGGCCCGGTGTCATGCCGCCACCGCACTCATGCGACTCGCAATTCCCGCCAAAGTGCCACGGGAATCTGTTCGGGCCGGGACTGGGGCCCGAGGCCGGCGGCCCCGAGCCGCGCCAGCCAGGCGGCGGCGGCGGCCGGATCCGCGCCGCGGCTCCGCAGCAGGGAGGCGATCTGCTTCCGGCGCTGCTGAAAACAGGCGCGGATCAGGGCCCGGACGGGCGGCGCAAACACGAACGGGGAGGGACGGCGCGCCAGCGGCAGGAGGATCGAGTCGACCTCGGGTCGCGGGTGAAAACAGGAGGCGCTGACGCGATGGCCGGTTTCCACGTCGAACGCGGCCTGGAGGAAGACCGAGATCGCGCCGAAATCCTTGGTGCCCGGACGGGCCGTATAGCGGGCGGCCGCCTCCCGCTGCAGCATGAGCACCAGGCGCTCCGGCAGCGGTCCCGCGAGCACCGCGTCCATCCAGGGCGTCGAGATGGCGTAGGGCAGGTTGGCGACGACCTTGAAGCCGGCGGCGGCCCGGCCGGCCGGCAGTCCGGCGAGGGGCTGCTCCAGGGCGTCGCCTTCCACCAGATGCAGGCGCGCGGGATGCAGCGGCGCGAGGGTGGCGGCGAGGTGCTCGTGGAGGATGCGATCCTTCTCGATCGCCCAGACCTCGGCGCCCGCCTCCAGCAGCGCGGCGGTCAGCGTGCCGAGGCCGGGGCCGATCTCTACGATCGCGTCCTCCGGCCGGACCGCGCCCAGCTCGAGCGACTTGCGGACGATGTTGCCGTCGGTGAGAAAGTTCTGGCCGAGATGACGCTTCGGACGGAGGCCGAGGCGGGCCAGGAGGGCGCGGGTGCCGGTGGGGGTGAGGGCCATGGACAACCGTCGGGCCGGGGTCAGCCGGCGGCATGGATCGCGGCGATGAGCTCGGCCGGATCGGGAGACCGCATCAGCGCCTCGCCGACCAGCGCCGCCCGGGCGCCCGCCGCGCGGATCCGCGCCGCGTCGGCGCCCGTGACGATGCCGCTCTCGCTCACCGCGATCACATCGCGGGGCAGCTGGGGGATCAGACGTTCGCTGATGGCCAGGTCCGTCCGGAATACCGTGAGATCGCGGTTGTTGACCCCGACGAGTTTCGCCCCGTGGCGCAGGGCGCGCGCGAGGTCCGCCTCATCGTGAATTTCGCTCAGCACGTCCAGCCCCGCGGTGGCCGCGGCGGCCAGGAGCGCGGCGATCTCGTCGTCGGTGAGCGCGCGCACGATGACGAGGATGGCGCTGGCGCCGGCCGTGCGCGCCTCCAGGACCTGGAGGGGGTGCACCATGAAGTCCTTGCGCAGGCAGGGCAGGGGATCCGCCGGACCGGCGGCAGGGAGGCCCGGGGCGGAGCGAACCCCGGCGGTGACCGCCCGCAGGTCCTCGATCGTGCCGCCGAAATAGCGGGTGTCGGTCAGCACGGAGAGCGCATCGGCGCCGGCCGCCTGGTACCGGCGGGCCTGGCAGCCGGCCGAGATGCCGGGCTTGATTTCGCCGGCCGAGGGCGAGCGGCGCTTGATCTCCGCGATCACGGCGAGCCGGCCGTCGGCCCGCTGCAGGGCGCGGGCGAAGGACGGCGGACGCGGCGTGGCGGCACCGGCCCGGATCAGCTCGGCCTCGGTCACCGGGCGCAGCTGCGGGGCGATCTCGCGGCGCTTGTGCGCCATGATCTCGGTCAGCTTGTCCATCAACCCGCCGAGCAAAGCGGCTTTTGGCCGAATAAACAGGCAAAAAAAGACGGCCGCCTCGCTGCCCGAACCCTGGTCAACCTTGACCACGGTTCGGGCTGCCGCCGGCGGGGAGCAGCGGAGTGGCCTCAGCCCAATCCCCGGTCAACCTTGAGCACGGTTTGGGCCGGGCTTTATCTTTTCCGGATTCTGTGCCTTCCTGCGGCCTACGACTCATGAGTGCCCTTGATGACCTCCGCCAGACCGTCGCCCGCCTGCGCGCCCCCGACGGCTGCCCGTGGGACCGCGAACAAACCCACCAAACGCTGACCCGCTGCCTCATCGACGAGTGCAGCGAGCTCCTCGAGGCCATCGACCGGCAGGACCTGCCGCACATGCGGGAGGAACTTGGCGACGTGCTGGTGCAGGTCGTCTTCCATGCCCAGCTCGCCGCGGAGCGCGGCGACTTCACGCTCGACGACGTGGCGCGCGAGATCAACGAGAAGCTCATCCGCCGCCATCCGCACGTCTTTGGCGACGGCCACCTCGACACGTCGGCCCAGGTGCTCGTGCAGTGGGACGCGATCAAGAAGGTGGAAAAGACGGCGACGGGCCGGACGGAGGACCCGATCTTCAAGGCGCTGCCGCCCCGGCTGCCCGCGCTGATGTTCGCCGAGGCGGTCTGGAAACAGATCGGGAAGAAGAAGCTGCCGGCGGACGGATTGGTGGACGCCCGCCGGGTTCGCGGCCTGGAAGCCGGTCTCACCGAGGCGTCGCTCGGCCGGCGGCTCTTCGAGCTGGCCGCCGCGGCGCGGGCCCGGGGTCTCGATCCCGAGGGCGCCCTGCGCCAGGAGACGGCGCGGGTGATGGCGGAGGTCGAGCGGCGCGCCGCGGCGCGCGAAACGAAGGATTGAGTCGGCTGCGGCCGGCGCGCATGTTCCTGTCGAAACCCCGAGGCCGGGAATCGCCGGACGAGCGGTTCCCCGGCGTCGGATCAACCGCCTTGAAGTCCGCCCTGGAAACGACGTTGCCGCCGGCGCTGGAGGCGCTCCCGCCGCCGGTCGTCGCGGAGTGGCTGACTCCGTTTCTCGACTACCTGGCGAAGGAGCGGCGGTATTCCGGCTACACGGTGCGCAACTACCGCCAGGCATTCGAGGGTTTCTGGCGCTGGCTGGCGCGCAGCGGCCTGGCCGGCGGCGGCCCCGCCGGAGTCGGCGCGCGCGAGGTGCGCGATTTCCTGATCGAGAGCCAGCGGCGGCTCGGGCGGCGGACGCTGCACAACCACGCCTCGGGTCTGCGCGCCTTCTACCGGTTCTGGCGGCGGCGCGGGCGCCTCGACCAAAATCCCTTCGCCGGCATCCCCCTGCCGAAGCTGGGCCAGCCGCTCCCGCGGTTCCTGACCGAGAAGCAGATGGTGGCCCTGCTGTCCGGGCCGCAGCGGCTGCTGGGAAACCGGAGCGTGGACGCGTTCACCGCCTGGCGCGACCGCCTCGTGATGGAACTGCTCTATGGCGGCGGCCTCCGGGTGAGCGAACTGGTGGGATTGAACTACGGGCAGATCGATCCCGAGCGCGGCGTGGCGCGGGTGATGGGCAAAGGGCGCAAGGAACGGATCTGCCCCCTCGGGCGCGTGGCCACGGCGGTGCTCGCCCGGTGGCGCGGCGAGTTCGCCCGCGACACCGGGCCCGACGCGCCGGTGATCGTGAACGCCCGCCACGAGCGCCTCCCGGTCCGCCAGGTGCAGCTGCTGCTGAAGCGCTACCTGGCGCTGGCGGAGCTGCCGGCGGACATCACGCCGCACAAGCTGCGGCACAGCTACGCGACGCACCTGCTCAACGC
>CAZKDK010000265.1:0-5152 GCA_964551145.1 uncultured Opitutaceae bacterium
AGACCGGATGAAGCGCGAAGAGCAGCGCGGCGAACCAGGCGCCGGGCACCGCGAGGCGGCGGAGCACGAGCGCGAAGAGGCACGCGGCCGTGACGTGCAGAAGGACGTTGAGCAGGTGGTAGCCGAGTACGGCATCGCCCCAGAGCCGGTGCTCGATCCAGAACGCGGTGTGAAGCACCGGATAGTATTGCTGCGTGGCTCCGATCTCGCACCAGATGCGGCCGAGGCCGGCGAGCGGGCGCAGGTCGGCGCGCGTGACGTGGCCGGAGTCGTCCCAGAGGAAACCTCCGCGCAACGCGGGCGCGTACGCGGCGAGGGTGGCGGCGAGGACGAGCGCGCACCACCAGAGGTTGCGCGACACCGGCGAGGGCTTCCGGGGCTGAGCCGGGATGGTCTGCCGGAGGGCGCCGGGACGTGAGGTCATGGTGCGGGATGGGCCGGGCGGCCAGTCAAGGCAACCTAGCGCGCGGCTGCGGCCGTGCGAGAGTTTTCACGATTGCGGCGCGCGCTCCATCGGCCGCCGGCCGCCCCCGGTTCCGGCGCGCCAGTGCCGTGCGGCCGGAACGACGGACCACGGGGTCGCGTTGCGCGACGCGACGGCCGCGGCGGAGAAAGACCCCACGATCAGGGATGCGCAGCCGCCGCCGTTCGGGCGCATGGCCACGGAGAACGACACGGCCGAAAAAGAAATAGGGCGGGTTGGCAACCCGCCCTATTGAGCGTTGGCGGGCACAGGGCCCGCCGCACCGAAGCGTATCAGAGATCGAAGCTGACCGTGAAGATGTACTTCGCCGGATCCATGATGCGGTAGGTGCTGATCGTGCCGTCGGGGAACGCGCCGATGGGCTGCAGCCGGGTGTGGTCGCCGAGGTTCTGCACATTGAACCGGAACGTCACGCCCACCTTGTCGCTCCACATCTTGGTTTTATAAGCGGCAAAGAAGTCCAGATAGTAGTGGGACTTGTCGTAGATCGGGCGATTGGGATCCAGATCGGTGACGATCGCGGGCAACTGCTGCACGCCGTAGTAGCCGATGGCAGCCCTGTCCTCCCAGCGAATGGCGCCGCCGACGGTGACGGCCTTGAGGAACCGGCTGTCGGTGAATTGGGCGAGCTGGACGCTCGTGCTGAGCCGGAACGAGTAAGGACGAATCTCCGGGCTGGTCTTGCCTTCCTGCGCACGCATGATCGCGAAGGGCGCGGACACGAAGGCATTGAAGTTGTCAGCCGGGGTCTGGGCCGTGGCAGAATACGAGGCGGCGGCACCGGCGATGGGAAGGGCGGAATACTTGTGCCTCCACCAGAGTTTGCCCGGGTTGCCTTCCGCCACCGCATTGGCGGTGGTGATCGACGGATCGACGACGGTGGTCCAGATCGGCATGCGGTCAGCGAGCCATCTCACCAGCGCAGTGGAGATATTGGTGTTGGTCTGGTCGAGCTTGGTGGCCGCGATCGCCACCGTCCAATAGTGGGTGGGATTGTAGTTGATCTCGATCTCCGTTCCGACGGAACGGACATTGGTGGTGGCGCCGACCGGCGGAACCGCGTTCTGGTAGTAGGCCGCGTCGGCCGCGCTGAATCCGATCTCGGTCTGGACCTCGGTGGCGATCTGGGCTGCCGACCAAGTCGGATTGGCGAACTGGACCCAGTGTGTGGCGTCGGAGTAGAGGTTCAGGAATGGCGTGGGGTTGCCCGAGCCGGTCGGATTGAAGTCGATGCGCAGGACGCGCTGGGCCACCGTGCTGATGTCGTTGGTCTGGGCGTCCTTCTGGAGGTCGTCGTACCGCGTGGCGCGAATCTGCAGGGAGTCGTTGAAGAGACTGAGGCCGAGGCCCCAGCTCTTTTCGGAGCCGGTCGTGTTGGGGAGCAGGTTCCGGTAGAGATCCTGGGCAGGAAGGGTCGGCAGGAAGCTGTTCGACCGGTTGGTGTAGAACGACAGCCCGCCCAGCAGATCGCCGAGGAAATGCCCGGCTCCGCCATTGCGCTCCAGCCTGGTGACGAAGGCCGTGTTCACGAAGGGACGCAGCACGAACTGGACGTTCGTGGTGTGGCCGGTGTTCTTGTAGACGGTCGTCGACCAGTGGTCGATGATGCCGTAATTGAACGTCATGCCGTCGCCGTTCAGGTACTGGTTGGTGTTGGGCTGGCCCGCGTTGCCGAAGGCGGTCCAGGTGGCGTCATTGCGCCAGCCGAGGGTCGTGATCAGACGGTCGCCAAACAGGTGGCTCTGTCCCACGATGCCCGCGGTCTTCAGGGTGGTCCTGCTGTTCAGGCTGCCGCCGGATTTGTCCGCGGCCACCTGACCGAGCGCGATATTCTCGGTGTGGGTCGTGTAGACATAGGGCGAAACCGTGGTGCCGGCGCCCGTGCGGCTGACCCAGATGAACGGATAAGTGCCGTAGCTGAAGTCGGCCGGCGCGTATTGAACCTGGGTGCTGTTGGCCGCGCCCACATAGTAACGATATTCACCTTGGGTGACCGTGATGTTGGTGGGGGTGCCGGTCGGGGCGCTCTGGGTTCCCACATAGGTGCCGGCGGCAACCCAGGGAACCGAGGAGGCGAACGCATCGCGCCAGGAATACTGGCGGTTGATGCGGTACTTGTATTCGCCATAGCCCGTGACCTGGAACCACCCCAGCCATTTGAGCGCATTGTTCTCCTTGGTGAGGTCCAGCCGGTAGGCCAGCTGGCCGCGCGTGGTGTCCCACGTCTGCGGGTTCTCCTGCGTGCGGGGCTTGTCCGACGCAACGTAGGGCCGCATGAAGAACGGATTGACCGAGCCATCGATCAGGCGCTCGTTGATGTCCACCGTGAGCTGGCCGGACTGGCCGTTGTCGTTGGCGACGCCGAAGAGATTGCGGGTCCAGCGGTCGGAAGCCTCGCGCACGAAAGCACCCTGGACCGCCAGGGTCTGCATCTGCGTATCCAGGAGAATCTGATCGACCTTGACGTAATAGGTCGTCGTGCGGTCCCAGAAACGGTTCGGGGCGGAAATGTTCATGTCCGTCCAGTCATAGATGCTCCGGTCGCTGATCGTGGGCGTGGTGTTGAAGAGCGGCTGCCCAAACGGTCGCGGCGCCGTGCCCGAGAATGTCGCGCCGGGAGCCGCCGTGGCCTGGAGGAGATGGTTGGCGGTGAAATTCCCAGTCGGACCCGCGACCGTGGTGCCGGCGAGCGGGGTGGTGTTGGTCGTGACCTGCGGCGCGGACCAATAAACCAGCCCGCTCTGATCGATGAACATCTGGTTGTGGTTGTTGCCCAGATAATCCGACCTGAAGTAGTCCGGCCCGTTGTAGGTGGCGGCGGTATAGGGCCCGAGCGTGGTGCCGTTCACGTGGACCGTCATGGTCACCGGATCCCAAGTGGGCCGGCCGCTCGCGATCCAGTACGAGAGGTTGTCGCGCGGCGGGATGGTGTTGGGCCGGTTGCCGTAGGCGTGATAGCCGCTGACGGAAGCGGTGATCGTCGTATTCTTCCATGGCCGGTACCGGACCATGGCCTTGTAGCGCTCGGTATCGACGCCGGAGGGTTTCCGCTCGAAGCCGTCGTGCTGGAAGATGCCGGTCACGCGGACGGCCAGCTTGTCCTTGAGGAGGACCTCGTTCACGTCGAGGCTCGCGCGGTAGCCGCCAAAGCTGTCACCGCGAAACTCGGTCGCCGCGCGATTGCGCGTCACATTGGCTGCAATCGGCACGATGTTGACCGTGCCCGACGGATTGCCGAGGCCGAAGACGTTTGCGTTGGGGCCGCGGCTGACC
This sequence comes from uncultured Opitutaceae bacterium, assembly GCA_964551145.1. Classification (GTDB taxonomy): domain Bacteria; phylum Verrucomicrobiota; class Verrucomicrobiia; order Opitutales; family Opitutaceae; genus Fen-1467. The sequence goes on from CAZKDK010000265.1 coordinate 3,758, forward strand.
TCGACCGCCTCAACTTCAAGCGAGTCGATCGGCACCCGGTTCATCGTCTCGATGTTGTCGAAGGAGACGTTGGCGGAGCCGATGCCGCGCACCCGGTTCGCCTGGGTCGGATTGGCCTGGACGTTGTCCGAAACGCTGCCGTTGCGGTCGATCGCGTAGTCCGTGAACGTGCCGGTGCCCTCGGCGCCGGCCACATAAAGGAACATGTCGTTAATATCCAGCATCGCGAAGTCGGTCATCTGCTGCTTGGTCAGCACCGTGACGGACGACGCGAGGTCGGCCAGTCGGGTGTTGAAGCGGGTGCCGGACAGGGTGTTCGCGCCGTAGTAGCCCTTCTGCGTGTCGCCGGTGACTTCGAAAGGCGACATCCGGACGACTTCTTCCCTGGCGGCGGCGGCGGCGGCGCTGTTGTCAGGGGTTGCTTGCTGGGCGAATGCGGGTAACGCGGCGAGCGCGGCGAGGCAGACCGGGCCGGCGAAGAACCGGCGGAGGGTGCGGGCAGGCAGGGGGGAGCTCATGGTATGCGGATGGTGTGCTGGGTTGGAAATCCACGGTTGGCCGCGGAAAAGCCGGCTTCCCAAAGGGGGGCAAGAAGCACGGGGCGGCGTGAAGGGGGAGACAATCATGATCCGGGAAATGCGAAGGGACTCTTCGTCGCGGAACACGCTCAGCATGCGGGGGGATAAGAACGCTAACAGCAGGGGTCCTTGGCGGCCTTGGGATATGGTACGACCGTCTCGGATGTGATGAGAGCAAAGCCGCGCCGGGGATGGGACAATCGCCGTGTTGCGCGCATCGTTGACTGGGGCCCAAATTCCGCACCGCGCCGCGGCCATTGGCGCCAATCGGGCCGGGGGCGGCTGCCCGGTCCGGGCGCTCAGACGCGCGGCGGCAACGTGCCGTTGTCGCGCCACTCGCCAGTCAGGAGCACTTCGTGCTGCACGCTGGGCACGCCGGTATCGTTGCGATGCATGAGCCCGATGAGCATCTCCACCGCCAGACCGCCGATCTTGGCCGGATCATAATATGGGCCGGTGCAGTCGAAATCGCGCCGGTGCTCCAGGCTGACGATGCCGACGTCGCGCGGCACCTTGCGGCCCATGTGCTCAAGCCACTCGATGAGAAGCCGGGCGTTGTTGACGAGGATGGCGTCGGGTTTGTGCTTCAGAAACCACGCGCGGAAGTGTTCCTCGTCGGTTGGTTTTTCGGAGCAAACCGGCAGACGGTCGGACGCGGGGAACGCGAACTGCTGCGTGAAGTAGGCGCCGAGCCAGCGATGGCCGACGCGCGGGCTGTCGTTGCCGTCCGGAAATACGATGCCGACGCGTTTGTAGCCGCGCTCGCGGCAGCGCTCCATCGACTGCCAGGCGGTGTCGAAATGGTTTTCGGTGACGT
>CAZKDK010000266.1:0-5145 GCA_964551145.1 uncultured Opitutaceae bacterium
CCGTCGTCGTCAAGGGCGACGTCGGCAGCGTCAAGGCGGCCGTCGAGGCCGGCGCCGAAGCCGCCAAGCGCGTCGGCGAGCTCGTCTGCGCCCACGTCATCGCCCGCCCCCACCCCGAGCTGATCAAGCAGTTCTCCCTCTGATCCCCCCACTTGGAAGTCCCAAGTTCCAAGTTCCAAGTCCCGGACTCAGAGTCCCAGACTCGAAAACCGAAAACCAAAATTCGAAAAGACCCCTTCCTCCCATGGCATCAGACGCTCTCGGAATGATCGAAACCAAAGGCCTGTGCGCCCTCCTCGAGGCCACGGACGCCGCCCTCAAGGCGGCCAATGTCACCATGACCGGCTACGAGGCCATCGGCTCGGGCCACGTCGCCGCCTTCTTCCGCGGCGATGTCGCCTCGCTGAAGGCCGCCGTCGACGCCGGCGCCGACGCCGCCAAGCGCGTCGGCGAAGTCGTCGCCGTCCAGGTGATTCCGCGCCCGCACGACGAGCTCGGCGCCCTCGGCAAATGGGCCTCCGCCTGACCGGCGCCGGCCCGCGCCTCCATGCGCATCCTCGTCGCCAACCTCGGCTCCACATCGTTCAAGTACCGCCTGTTCGCCGTCGATGACGGTCAGGCGCGCCTGCTTGCGCGCGGGGGCAGCGAGCGGGTGACCGACTACGCCGCCGCCATCGAGCGGGGGCTCGGCGAACTGGCCGCCGGCGGCCACGTCCGCGGCGCCGCCGATCTCGACGGCGTGGCCTTCAAGACGGTCTTCGGCGGCGATTTCACCGGCTGCGTGCTCGCCGACGAGAGCGTCGAAGAGGCGCTCCGCGCCACGGCGGACCTCGCCCCCGCGCACAACCCGCCGTACGCCGAGGGGCTGCGGATCTTCCGCGAGCGCCATCCGGGCGTGCCGCGGGTGGCCCTGTTCGAAACCGCCTTCTACCAATGGGTGCCGGAGCCCGCCCGGCGCTACGCCGTGCCGGACCCCTGGTTTCGCGCCGGCATCCGCCGCCATGGATTCCACGGCGCGAGCCACAAGTACGTCGCCGAACGTTCCGCCGAATTGCTCGGCCGGGAGGATGTCGCCGCCGTTGCCCGGCGCCTCTACCTCGACGGCCCGCGCGATCTGCCCGGCGCCCCGCTTCGCGTCATCTCCTGCCATCTCGGCGGCTCCAGCTCCGTCACCGCGATCCGCAACGGCGTGGCGATCGGCACGAGCATGGGCCTGAGCCCGCAGTCCGGCCTGCCCCAGGGCAGTCGCGTCGGCGACCTCGACTCGGCCGCGCTCCCCTGCGCCGTGCGCCGCCTCGGCCTCACGATGGCGGAGGCCGAGCGGCAACTGGCCGCCGAGAGCGGCCTCCTCGGCCTGTCCGGCGTGAGCAGCGACCTGCGCGACATCCAGGCGGCCGCGGACCGCGGCAACGCGCGGGCCCGCCTCGCGATCGACGTGTTCGTCCACAGCATCCGCCACTGGATCGGTGCGTTCTGGCTCGAGCTCGGCGGCTGCGACGTCCTCGCCTTCACCGCCGGCATCGGGGAAAACGCCCCCGGGCTCCGCGAAGCCGTCGGCGCCGGCCTTTCGGGCATCGGCCTCCGCCTCGATTCCAGGGCCAACGCCGGCGCGCGACCCGAAGCCGACCTCGCCGCATCCGGATCCGCCACCCGCGTGCTCGTCATTCCCGCCAACGAGGAGCTGGTCGTCGCCCGCGAGGCCGCCCGGCTCCTTGCCGCCCGGCGCATCGCTGCCTGACCCTTTTCCCAAAAAACATCCCAACAATCCAAACCCACAACTGCCATGTCCCAACCTGCCATCGGTCTACTTGAAACCCGCGGTCTCACGGCACTCGTCGCCGGCACGGACGCGATGCTGAAGTCCGCCAACGTCACGCTTGTCGGCCCGATGAAATCGGTCGGCAACGCGATCGTCACCGCCATCGTCACCGGCGACGTCGCCGCCGTGAAAGCGGCGATCGACGCGGGGGCCGGCGCCGCCCGCCAGTACGGCGAGGTGCTCGCGGCCCAGGTGATCGCCCGCCCCCACGACGATCTCGCCACCGTGCTGCCCAAGCCCCCCGCCGCCGCCAAGAAGTGACTCGCCGGAGCGCTCCCCCATCCGGCGCGCTCCTGACCGGTCGCTCGGGGAAGCCGCCATCCCCGGCCGCCGGAATCTCACTCTCACCCTCACTTTCACCCTCCCTTCCTCCCGCCATGTTCCTCGCGCGCGTCATCGGCTCGGTGGTCTCGTCAAAGAAAGATGAGACCATGCGCGGCCAAAAACTCCTCCTGCTCCGCCCGATGCTGGTCGACGAGGCCAAGCCCTCGCAGTTCCGCGGCGGCACCAACACCATCGTCGCCGTCGACGCGCTCGGCGCCGGCGAGGGCCATCTCGTGCTGTTCTGCCAGGGCAGCTCCGCCCGCCAGGCCTCCGGCATGAAGACGCTCCCGGTCGACGCCGTCGTCGTCGGGATCGTCGACTCCGTCGAGGTGCTGGGCAAGCAGCTCGCCTGAACCGCCTCCGACCGCCATGTCCTCCACTTCCACCATCGACGAGGCGCTGGTCCGCAGCGTCGTTGAAGAAGTCGTCCGGTCCCTCGTCCGCGCCCCGTCCGCCCCGTCCGGCGCCGCGCCCGCCCCTGCGCCCGCCGCCATCGTGCCGGCCCGCCGCACCGGCGTCTTCCAGGACGTTCCCGCCGCCTGCGCCGCCGCGCAGGCCGCCCAGCTGCAGCTCGCGGCCAAGGGCGTCGCCGCGCGCGCCCGAGTCGTCGAGATCGTCAAGACCCTCTGCGCGCAGAACGCCGCGGCCTGGGGCCGTTTCGAGTACGAGGAGACCAAGATCGGCCGCCTCGACCACAAGATCGAGAAGCTCCAGATCGTGAAGCTCGTGCCCGGCGTCGAGTGGCTGCATCCCGACGCGCGCAGCGGCGACCATGGCATCACCCTCGAGGAATACACGCCGTTCGGCGTCGTCGCCGCGATCCTGCCGATGACGCATTCGATCCCCACCCTCGCGGGCAACGTCATCAACATCGTCGCCGCCGGCAACGCCGTCGTCTTCAACCCGCACCCCGGCGGGGCGCGCTCCGCCGCCCTCTCCGTCGCCGCCTTCAACGAGGCCATCTCCGCCGACCTCGGCATCGAGAATCTCGTCTGCACCATCGAACAGCCGTCGCTCGACTCGTTCGCGGCGCTCTGCCAGGCGCCCGAGATCCGCCTCCTCTGCGTCACCGGCGGACCAGCCGTCGTCGCCGCCGCCATGAAGTCCGGCAAGCGCGCCATCTGCGCCGGTCCCGGCAACCCGCCGGTGCTCGTCGACGGCACCGGGTCGCTCGACAAGGCCGCCCGCGACATCATCCAGGGCGCCGCCTACGACAACAACCTGCTCTGCATCGGCGAGAAGGAGATCTTCGTCCTCGACTCCGTCGCGCGCCCGTTCATCGCCGCGCTGGAGCGCGCCGGCGCCCGCCAGCTCAACGCCGGCCAGCTGGCCCGGCTCACGGCCGCCGCGTTTTCCATCAAGGCCGGCGCCGGCGGCTGCTCGCACGCCGTGCTCAACCGCGACCTCATCGGGGCCGATGCCGCCGTCCTCGCCCGCCACGCCGGCGTCGACGTGCCCGCCGGCACCCAGCTCCTGTTTGCGGAGACCGCCGCCGACCACCTCTTCGTCGTCGAGGAGCAGATGATGCCGATGATCCCGGTCGTGCGCGTGAAGTCGGTCGAGGAGGGCGTGGCCGCCGCGGCTCGCGCCGAGCACGGCTACAAGCATTCCGCCATCATCCACTCGCTCAACGTCGACCACATGACCCTCATGGCCCGCGCGCTCGACACCACGCTGTTCGTTAAGAACGGCCCGTCGATGGCCGGCCTCGGCCTGGGCGGCGAGGGCTATCTCAGCTACTCCATCGCGACCACGACCGGCGAGGGCATCACCAACCCGAAGACCTTCACCCGCACGCGGCGCTGCGTGATGGTCGACAACCTCCGGATCTACTGACCCATGCTCTTCGCCCGCATCGACGGCACCATCGTCGCGAGCGCCTGCCATCCCAGCATGGCGGGACACCGCACCGTCATCTGCCAGCCGCTCGACGCGGAGGGCCGCGACGAGGGCACCCCCGTGCTCGCCATCGACCCGCTGGGCGCCGGGCTCCATCAGCGCGTCGTCCTCACCACCGACGGCTCCGCCACCCGCAAGCTCGTCGGCGACCCGAAAAGCCCGCTCCGCAACCTGATCATCGGCATCGTCGATACCTGATCTCTTCACGCTTCGCCCTCACGTTACACCTTACACGTTAAACCTTAAACTTCAGATGCGCTTGGGAACCGTCATCGGCCGCGTCACGCTCACGCTCCAGGAGCCCGCCTATGCAGGGGGTCGCCTCCTGATCGTCCAGCCGCTGTCGCGCGCGCAGTTCGCCGGCGCCCCCGCCGTGCCGCTGGCCCCGGGCTCCAGCCTCGTGGTCTACGACGAACTCGGCGCCGGCCAGGGCAGCATCGTCGGCTTCACCGAGGGCTCCGAGGCCGCCCAGCCGTTCGCCCGCCCGACGCCGGTCGACGCCTATCTCGCCTGCATCGTCACCCGGATCGACTACCAGCCGCCGCGCTGAGCGCACCCGGCGCCCCTTTTCCAACCCTTCCCCTTCATGCCGCAAGTTCTCACCGCCCGCGACGTCGCCGCTCTCCTGGATTCCGGTCAGCCCATCCCGGAAGGCGCGTTGCTCACCCCCACGGCCCGCGACCTCGTCGGAGAGCGCCGGCACCTGCCGGCGCCCGTGGCCCGCTCCGTCCCAGTCCCCGCGCTGCCCGCGGTCGTCGCGACCCCCGCGCCCGGCCCGGTCGGCCCCATGATCGGCGCGACCGTGCCGGACCATGAGTTCAAATGGCGGCCCGGCTCCGATCCCCGGACGCCCGAGGACATCCAGCGTTTCTTCACCTCCCCGGCCATCGAGGATCTCAAACGGCGGATCTGCGACATGGGCCGCCGCCTCTGGCTCAAGGACTTCACCGACGGCAACGGCGGCAACATCACCGTCCGCGTCGGCGACAACCTCGTGCTCTGCACGCCCACCCTCATCTGCAAGGGGTTCATGACCCCCGACGACATGGCGCTCATCGACCTCGACGGCCGCCAGCTCGCCGGCAGCCGCAAGCGCACCAGCG
>CAZKDK010000267.1:0-5117 GCA_964551145.1 uncultured Opitutaceae bacterium
GACGAGGTAGGTGGAGTTGCCGCGGCGCTGGGCCTCGCGGTCGAGCGCGGTGCCGGGGCGCACGTAGTTCGAGACGTCGGCGATGTGGACGCCGACGCACCGGTCGCCGTTCGGCAGGGTCTCGACGGAGAGCGCATCGTCGAAGTCCTTGGCGTCGTCCGGATCGATCGTGAAGGTCGGCACCGCGCGGAAATCGCGGCGGCCGGCCAGCTCCGCCGGGCTGACGCGGGCGGGCAGGGCGGCGGCCTCGCGCAGCACGTCGTCGGGAAAATCGGGCGCGAGGCTGAACTTGTGGTAGATGGCGGCAAGCTCGGCGCGCGGCTCGTGGGTGCGGCCGAGGCGCGCGACGATCTCCCCCTCGGGGTTGACGTGGCGCTGCTTCCATTCGCGCAGCTTGACCACGACCTTGTCGCCGATCGCGGGCACGGGGCGGAGGGCGCCCTTGGCCGGGTCGGGCACGTAGATGTCGTGGAGGAAGCGGGGATCGTCCGGGGCGACGAAGAAGAACAGCCGGGTGCGCTGCAGGTTGCCGGTAATCGTCTCGCGGCCGCGCCCGAGGATGCGGATGACCCGGCCGATGGGTTCGCCGCCGCCGACGCCGCGCGGGCCGCGCGGCCGGGTGAGCCCCTCGGCCAGGCGCACGACGACGCGGTCCCCGTGCAGGGCCACCCCGGTGTCCTCGGCCGCGACCTGGACCGTGGCCGGCTCGGGCCGGCCCGGCGCGGCCTCGGGAATGACGTAGGCGGAGCCGCCCTGGCGGAATTGGATGCGGCCGGTGACGAGATCGGCGTCCTGCGGCAGGCAGAGCCGGTCCTCCTTGATGCGGACGATCTCGCCGGCGCCGAGCAGGCGGCGGACCTCGAAGGCGAGCGAGTCGCGCTCCTTGCGGCCCAGGCCGAGCGTGCGGGCGATCTCGGCCTCGGGGAGCGGCACGTAGGCGGGCGCGCGCAGCAGATCCAGCAGGCGTTCGCGAAGCTTCATCCCCGCAACGGTGTCGCACGAAAGCGGTTGCCGCAAACGATTAATCGAACGGGTGATGCGGAGGCCGGATTCGGGCGGGCGCGGCGGGTTTCGGCTGGCCAGCAATTGGGCTGTCGCTAGATTTCCAGCATGAAGATAGTTCATGCCGCGAGCGAACTCTACCCGTACGTGAAGACCGGCGGGCTGGCCGATGCGGTCGGTTCGCTGACCGCCACGCTGGCGGAGAAGGGGCATGAGGTGTCGGTCTTCGTGCCGGCGTATCGGAGCGCGCTCGAGCACCGGGAGGTGGCGCGTGCGGAGCGGCGGCTCGGGCTGCGCATCGAGATGGGCGACCGCTACTGCACGGGCGAGGTGCGCGTGCTGCCGGTCCGGAAGGGCCTCACGATCTATTTCATCGGGCGCGAGGAGTTCTTCGACCGGCGCCTGCCGTACGGCACGGGCGAGCGGGACTACGAGGACAACGACGCGCGGTTCATCTTCTTCTGCAAGGCGGTGGTCGAGGTCATGCGCATCGCCGAGATCCGGGTGGACATCGTCCACGGGCACGACTGGCAGACGGCCCTGCTGCCGCTGCTGGTGCGGGCCGAGGAGCGGCGCAGCGGCCAGAACCTCGCGATGAAGACGGTGTTCACGATCCACAACATCGCGTTCCAGGGCCTGTTTCCGCTGCGCTCGTTCGCGCTGACCAACCTGCCCGACGAGCTGCTCGGCATCGACGGTTTCGAGTTCTACGGGCAGCTCAATCTGCTGAAGGGCGGCATCCTGTTCTCCGACCGGGTGACGACGGTCAGCCCCCGCTACGCCCGGGAGATCCAGACGCCCGAGTTCGGCTGCGGCCTCGAGGGCGTGGTGGCGAACCGGGCCGACGACCTCGTGGGGCTGGTCAACGGCATCGACCCGAAGGTCTGGAATCCGGGGCGCGACCGGCTGCTGCCGGCCCGGTACACCGCGCAGGATCCCGCGGGCAAGGCGGCCTGCCGCGCCGCGCTGCTCCAGCGGCACGGCTGGCCGGAGGACTACGCCGGCCCGATCTTCGGGATGGTATGCCGGCTGACGCAGCAGAAGGGTCTCGATCTCCTGCTCGGCGCGCGGGATTTCTTCACGGAGCAGGACTGCCGGCTCGTCGTGCTGGGCACCGGCGAGAAACAGTTCGAGGAGGGCCTCCGCGAGGCTGCCCAGGCCCACCCGCAGGAGATCGCGCTCGACACGCGGCACGACGAGGAGATGAGCCACCTGATCGAGGCGGGCGCCGATTTTTTCCTCATGCCGTCGCATTTCGAGCCCTGCGGCCTGAACCAGATGTACAGCCAGGCCTATGGAACGGTGCCGGTGGTGACGGAGCTCGGCGGGTTCATCGACACGGTCGTGGACATCGACCGGCGGCCGGCCGAGGGCACGGGCATTTTCTGCCCGCCGACGCAAGCGGGCTTCCGCGCGGCCCTCGAACGGGCGCTGCTTCTGTACGCCGACAAGGAAAGCCTCGCCGCGGTGAAGCGCCGCGGCATGACGCGCGACTTCAGCTGGCAGAACGCCGCCTCGGCCTATGTGCGGCTGTACGAGGAGACGATCTGAGAACGGCGCGGATGGCGGACCTTTTTGGGAAACCGCCGATGCGCGCTAATCCGAGCGGCCGCTGCTCGAGCACGCGATTAATGGCCATTAGTTTGGATTGGTGGTGACCACGATCCGCCGTCCATCGTCTCGCGGCTTGGAAACATCCCGGATCGGTGCGAGACTGCCGCCATGAAACTGGCCCTGGCCGGCGCCTCGGGATTCGTCGGGAGCGCGCTCGGGCGTCATCTTGAGGATGCCGGCCACACGGTGGTGCGGCTGGTGCGGCGTCCGGCGGAGGGGCCGGCGGAGATCACGTGGCACCCCTCCTCGGGCGAGGTGGAGCAGCGCGAACGGCTGGAAGGGACCGAGGGCGTCGTCAATCTCGCCGGCTCGAACCTCGCGGCCGGCCGGTGGACGGAGGAGCGCCGGGCGGAAATCCTGCGGAGCCGGGTGGAGAGCACGCGCGCGTTGGTGGCGGTGCTGGCCCACATGAATCATCCGCCGCGGGTGCTGGCGAGCGCGTCGGCGACCGGCTATTATGGCGACCGCGGCGAGGAGGAGCTGACCGAGGCGAGCGGGCAGGGCGAGGGGTTTCTGGCCGACGTCTGCCACGCCTGGGAGGAGGAGGCGCGGATCGCCGAGTCGGTCGGGATCCGCACGGTGCTGCTGCGCATCGGGGTGGTGCTGGGGCCGGGCGGCGGCCTGCTGGCAAAGCTCCGGCCGGTGTTTCGCGCGGGGCTGGGCGGCCAGCTCGGGGACGGCCGGCAGTGGATGAGCTGGATCGCGCTGGATGACCTGGTGCGGGTGGTGCGCATGGGGCTGGAGGAGACGCGACTGGGCGGGCCGGTGAACGCGGTCGCGCCGGCGCCGGCGCGCAACGCCGACTTCACGGCGGCGCTGTGCCGGGCGCTCCACCATCACACCTTCGCGCCCGTCCCGGCGGTCGTGCTGCGGACCTTCCTCGGGGAGATGGCCGACGAGATGCTGCTGGCGAGCGCGCGGGTGCTGCCGCGGCGCCTGGCGGCGGCCGGCTTCGCCTTCACCCACCCGGACCTGGACGGGGCCCTGCGCGCCGCGCTGACCGATCCGTAACAGGAGTCCGGATACACCGGATGCGCCGGGGCGGCGCCGCGCCGGTCGGTCCGCGAAGCGCTGCGACGCCGGTAAAACCGCCTGTAAAATCCGGGGTCGAACCGGCGGTCGGGCGGGGGTTCTCGGCTGCCAAGACTGCGCGTTTCATCTGATTTTGTGTTTCTTAAGGCATTTATTGATAGGCAATTGAATCGTACATCGGTGGCGTTTGTAATCACCGGGGCCAAGCCGGTAAAAATATAGGGAATGGCCCCCCAGCGTCTCTGGGTAATCCACTTGCATTAACCGGGCGGCGGAGCCGGGGCGCGTGGGCGGGAGACGGGACCCAATTAAGGAACCGTTGGCGATAGTCTGAGGGGGAGGCCGTCTGCCGGAAATCGCCGGGGAAAGCTATGATGTTCGCATGCTCAACAAGACCGCGACACGCCGAAGTCTCCTTGCAGGTGCCGCGCTCTGCGCGATCCTGGCGGCGGTTCCGGTCCGCGCCGCGGGTTCGCTTCCGGCGGGCGCGAAGGTTGACGCCGCGCTGTCCGACGCGCTGGCGCTCGTGGCGAACCGGCCGGGAATGAGCGTGGTGCGGGTCGCCGGCGAGTCGATGCTCCCGTATTTCGGCGACAACACGGTGGTCGTGGTCAGGAAGATCGACGCGGCGCGCGTGCGGGTGGGGATGATCGCGGTCTACGTGAACCGCTTCGGCGACAAGGTCGCGCACCGCATCATCGGCGCGGTCGAGGGCGGCTGGCAGGTCAAGGGCTACAACAACGACCGGGCCGACAGCACCGTGGTCAACGGCAGCAACCTGCTGGGAATCGTTTATGCCACTTTCAACTCCGTGGGTCGGGCACCAGTCGCGATCGCTGCGGCGAATCTGCCGGCGGTCGAGACGGTCTATGCCGCGCCGGCACGATGAAATCGCACTCCCGCCCGACCCACCCGGTTGATTTGGGGACCCCATCCTGGTTCCCTGTGTGAAAGGACAGCGGTAAGAAAAAGCGTGTTGAAGCCTGCTCGCCCCGGCTGGTCGGGGCGAGCAGGCCACGTTTTAGGGGGGAACGATGGCGGTGGGGGAGCATGCCCGCGACCGGTCCGGTTTCAGCCGTTGTAGGGCGGGGTCTCCCGACCCCGCCGGGACGGCCCGCAACCGGCCGAAAGAGTTTGGCGGGTTCTGGAGAACCCGCCCACCAACATCGGATGCCGGCCGGCCGGTCGCCTCCCGGAGCGGCGTTTCTGACATCGGGCCTTGACGGGGACAAACCCCGCTCCACCACTCAATCCATGTTGCGCCTCCTCGGTGGGGCGGGCTTTATGCCCGCCGGTCGTCGCGCCCGGCCGGCGCAACTCCGGACTTCCCAACCCCCGGTCCGGCACTATGGTGGACCGCTTGATGCAGAGAACGCTCATCATCTTCAAGCCGGACTGCATGGAGCAGCGGCACGTGGGCAACGTGATCGACCGATTCGAGCGGGAGGGCTTCACCGTCATCGGATGCA
>CAZKDK010000268.1:0-5097 GCA_964551145.1 uncultured Opitutaceae bacterium
GCTGCAAATCTACGAGAAGACCGGCTTTCCGCAGAAAGAGGTGCAGACCACGGTGCAAATGACGTTGGACATCATCATGAATGCGCTGGCGGTGGGCCGGAACGTCGAGCTGCGTAACTTCGGTGTTTTGGAGGTGCAAGTCCGCAAGCAGCGCGTGGGCCGCAACCCCAACAAGCCGGAGACCGAAGTCATCATTCCCCAGCGTGCGGTGGTCAAATTCAAATCCGGCAAGATCCTCAAGGCGAAGCTCAAGAAGCTGGATCTGGCCACGATGCAAAATAAGGGTGGCGAAGCGCCGCCCCCGCCTGCACCCTGAGTGGTTGCATGCCCCTGTTTCAGTCCCTGCCCGGCTTTCAGGACTACCTGCCTGAAGCCCTCGCCCGCCGGAATCACGTATTTCGCCTTTGGCGACGGACTGCGCTGTCGTTCGGGTTCGTTGAATACGACGCCCCGGTCCTCGAGCCGCTGGACCTGTACAAGGCCAAGTCGGGCGAGGAGATCGAGCAGCAGCTGTTCAGCTTCACGGACAAGGGGGGCCGCGAGGTCGCCCTGCGTCCCGAGATGACGCCGTCCGTGTGCCGGCTGGTCGGCGCGAAGGCCGGAAGCCTCAAGCGCCCGATCAAATGGTTCAGCGTGGCCGAGTTCTTCCGGTACGAGCGGATGCAGCGGGGGCGCGGGCGCAGCTTCTTCCAGCTCAACGCCGACATTTTCGGCGAGCCCGGTGTCGAGGCGGAGATCGAACTGATCGCGCTCCTCATCCAGTGCCTCGCCGCGTTCGGCCTGACGGCGGAGGACTTCCAGGTCCGGCTGAGCGATCGCGACCTGTGGCTGCATTACCTGAAATCCCTCGGGTTCGACGAGCCGCGCATCCACGCGCTGCTCGTGGCGGTCGACCGCTACGCCAAGCAGGGGGATGACGCCTTCAAGGCCTACACCGACCTGTTCGGGCCCCTCGAATCCGGCGCGAAGCAACAGGTGCTCGCGTTTTTGCAGATCAAGGGCCTCGACCAGCTCGTCGCGGCGCTCCCGCCGGCCGACAACCCGGAACTCGCGGCGCGTCTGGCCGACTGGCGGAAGCTGCTCGACAGCCTGGCGGCGATGGGACTCGGGCCGTTTGTCGCGGTGGATCTCGGCGTCGTGCGCGGGCTGGCCTATTACACGGGGTTTGTCTTCGAGGCGTTTGACCGCAAGGGCGACCTGCGGGCGCTCGCCGGCGGCGGCCGCTACGACAACCTCGTGAAGAAGCTGGGCGGGCCCGACCTGCCGGCGACCGGATTTGCCATCGGCGACATGACGTTCGAGCTGCTGCTCGAGCAGCGGGGCCTCCTGCCCGGCTTCGTCCAGGCGGCCGACGTCTACGTCGTGCTCGGCGGCGAGGCGGAGCGCCAGGCCGCGTTCCGCGACATTCACGCGCTGCGCGCGGCCGGCCATCGCGTCGAGTATCCGCTGAAGCCGCTGGCGTTCGCCAAGCAGTTCAAGGCGGCGCTCGAGTCCGGCGCGAGGCTCGCCCTGATCTACGGGGGCGACGAGCTGGCGCGGGGCCAGGTGAAGCTGCGCGACCTCGCCGGCCGGAGCGAGCGCGAGGTGCCGCGCGACCAGGTCGTTGCCGCCGTGCGCGACTTCCTCGCGGGGGCCTGACGTGCTGCGATCGGCCCTGACGTCCGGACTTCTCTGGGCCGCGGCGGCCTTGGTGGTCGCCTACGCCGCGCTGGCGTTCTACGCCTGGCAGTATTCGGACCGGATGATCTTCCTGCCGCCGCCGGCGAGCTATGCCGCGGGCCCGGACCTCCTCTGGATCCCGGCGGGCGACGGCACGCGGCTGGCCGCGCGCTGGCTCCCGTATCCGGACGCGCGGTACACGCTGGTCTATTGCCATGGCAACGCCACGGATCTGGGCCAGATCGAGCCGCGCCTGCGGGAGCTGCGCGACCGGCTGGGGGTGTCCGTGCTCGCCTGGGACTACCGGGGCTACGGGCTGACCGGCGGCGTTCCCGGCGAGCCGGCGACGCTGCGCGATGCGCGCGTGGTGGCGGCGTACGCCGTCGACGCGCTCGGCATCCCGGCGGGGCGGCTGGTGCCCTACGGGCATTCGCTCGGCGGCGGCCCGGCCGTGGAGATCGCGGCCAGCCGGCCGTGCGCGGGATTGATCCTGCAGAGCGCCTTCACCAGCGCGTTCCGCGTCCGTCTGAGCGTGCGGCTGCTGCCGTTCGACAAGTTCGACAACCTGGCGAAGCTGCCGCGCGTGCGGTGCCCGGTGCTGGTGATCCACGGGACGGCGGACACGCTGATCCCGTTCGCCCACGGCGGGCGGCTCCTGGCGGCGGCGCCCGGCCGCAGGCAGCACCTCTGGGTGGCGGGCGCCGGCCACAACGACCTGATCGAGACGGCCGGCGAGGAGTACTGGCAGGCGCTGGCGGATTTTCTGCGCGACCTCGGGAGCTAGCCGGACCTCACGGCAGGGCGACTCCGGCGACGATCCCGACCATGGCGCCGAAGGCGACATGACCGGCCAGATGGCTCAGCCCGATGGCCAGGTCCGCGTCCCGGAACTCGGCGAGCGGATGGTGCTCGGCCACGATCCACATCAGCAGCAGGCTCACGACCATGCCGTGCAGGAAACCGATCCCGCTGCCGAGCATCAGGGTGGCGGACAGGCCGGATGCGCCCACCCGCAGCATCAGCCCCAAATAGAGCGCGGAAAACACCAGCGCCGAGATCGTGTGAACGACCGCGCCGACGCGGGCGGCTCCGAATCGCTCCCTGGTCACCAGGCTTCCCAGCGCGACGATCATGTTGCCCCGCGCCCAGCCGAAGCGGGCGATCAGCGCCATCGTCGCCTCCATGGCGGCGGCGCCCAGGACACCGGCCGCTAGGCTGGTCAAAACAAAGCGTCCCGCCGTTAGCGCATACATCTGCCACTTTCTCCCGCCATTAGCCTAGCGGCCTGGCCGGCGCTGGCAAACGGCGGCGGCAGATTCTTTCCGCCGGCCGGCGAAGCGGCTACCGCAGGCTGCCCGGTCCGAACGCGCCCGGCAGCAGCGCGGCGAGGGTGGTTTCGAGGCGCTCGCGCGAGGCGCACGCGCACACGACGGTGGCGCGCCGGCCGAACTCACGGATGACCTGGCGGCAGGCGCCGCAGGGCGGAGTGGGGCGGCGGGTGGGCGTGTAGACCGCGACGGCCTCGATCCGGCGCTCGCCCGCGACGACGGCGCTGAAGATCGCGGTGCGTTCCGCACAGTTGGAGAGTCCGTAGGAGGCGTTCTCCACGTTGGCGCCGGTGAAGATCCTCCCGGACCGCGTCAGCACGGCGGCGCCGACACGGAACTTCGAATACGGGGCATAGGCGCTCCGGGCGGCCCGGCGGGCGGCGGCGAGCAGACGGCGGCGATCGGCGGGGGCGAGGCTCATGGCGGCGGCCAGTCTGAGGGAAACCGCCGCGATCACAACCCGAACTCGCGCTTGACCGCGGCGAACTGCTCGACGGCAAAAGCCAGGTCGTCCCGGCTGTGCACCGCCGAGACCTGGGTGCGGATGCGGGCGGCGCCCTCGGGCACGACCGGGAAGAAGAAGCCGACGGCATAGACCCCCTTCTCGAGCAGGCGGGCGGACACCTTCTGCGCGAGCGCCGCATCGCCGATCATGACCGGGACGATGGGGTGGGTGCCGGGCTTGAGGGTGAGTCCGGCGCGGGTCAGCTCCTCGCGGAAAAAGCGGGTGTTGGCCTCGAGCCGGTCGCGCAGCTCGGTCGAGCGGTCCAGCAGGTCGAGCGCCGCGATCGACGCGGCGGCGACGACGGGGGCGAGCGAGTTGGAGAACAGATACGGGCGCGACCGCTGCCGCAGCAGGTCGATGAGGGCCTGCCGGCCGCTGGTGTAGCCGCCGCTCGCGCCGCCGAGCGCCTTGCCCAGCGTGCCGGTGATGAGATCGACGCGTCCGGCCACGTCGCAGAGCTCCGGCGTGCCGCGTCCGCGCCGCCCGAGGAAGCCGACCGCGTGGCTGTCGTCGACCATCACGAGCGCACCCTGCCGGTCGGCGAGGTCGCAGATGCCGCGCAGATTCGCGATGGTGCCGTCCATCGAGAACACGCCGTCGGTGGCGATCAGCTTGGTGCGGGCGCCGGCGGCCTCCTCGAGGCGGGCGGCCAGGTCGGGGAGATCGTTGTTGCGGTAGCGGTAGCGCCGGGCCTTGCAGAGCCGGACGCCGTCGATGATCGAGGCGTGGTTGAGCTCGTCGCTGATGACGGCGTCCTCGGCCGAGAGCAGCGTCTCGAACAGGCCGCCGTTGGCGTCGAAACAGGAGGAATAAAGGATGGTGTCGTCGGTGCCGAGAAACGCGCTCAGGCGCCGCTCGAGCTCCTTGTGGATCGCCTGGGTGCCGCAGATGAAGCGCACGGAGGCCAGACCGTAGCCCCAGCGGTCGAGCGCCGCGTGGGCGGCGGCGATGACGGCCGGATGATCGGCCAGGCCGAGGTAGTTGTTGGCGCAGAGATTGAGGACCGGCCGGCCGGACCCGACCTCGACCCGCGCGCGCTGGGGTGTCGTCAGGACATGCTCCCGCTTGAACAATCCGGCCTGGTCGATCCCGGCGAGCGTGGAGCGGATCTGCTCCGCAAAGGCTGGAGTGAGCATGGGCGTACTATGGACGCGGAACGTTCAAAAGCCTAGTCGTAAGGAATCGGGGCGGATCCACGTGCGCCCGATTCCTGGCGGTTCCTAGGCTGGACGGCGGCGCCGGTTTCTGTGATGAATACGCCGGTCGCTTCGCCAACCTCCAATCCGGCCCCCTCATGAGCCTAGTCTTCCTGGTCTTCACCAATCTCGTCCTGATTACCCGGCTGTGGTGCCACATGCGCGGCGAGGGTGAAGTGAACTGGCGGCTGTGGGGCACCAAGACGGCAATCGAGCTGGCCGGCCTGGCGCTGCTCGAGTGGCATGCCTGGCTGTTCGCCGCGGCCGCCACGGTGGTGGTGATGAACGTGGCGGGCGTGTTGTGGGAGACGCTGGGCTGGCGTCGCAACGCCGGGCATTTCGCGCTCGGCGTCATCTACATGCTGGCGCTCAGCGTCTGGTTCTCCCCGGCGTTCGGGCTGAGGTTCTG
>CAZKDK010000269.1:0-5091 GCA_964551145.1 uncultured Opitutaceae bacterium
TTCCCCGCCTGGACAATCTGACATTCGTCCAGGTCGGGGCCAACGACGGCCTGCGCGCGGATCCAATCCACGATTTCGTCACGCATCACGGCTGGCGCGGCGTGGTGATCGAGCCGCTGCCGTCGCTGTTCCGCCGTTTGCGGGAGACCTACGCCGGCCAGACCGGCCTCGTCCTGCTGCCGGCCGCCGTGGATCGACACGGCGGTCGCCGGGAACTTTTCCATTTGCGGGAGGATCTGGCCCCTGCCGTCCCCGACTGGGCGTGGGGACTCGGGTCCTTTGATCGCGCCCGCGTTTTCCAGTCGGCCACCGAACTCGGTCTGCCCGAGTCGGCGATCGCCGCCGAGTCCGTGGCGACCGTCACGTGGGACGAAGTCTGGCGGCAACTGCCGGGCGGGCGCTGCGACATCCTCGTGATCGATACCGAGGGCCATGATGTCACGCTGCTGGAAGCCGCCGATCTGCGGCAGCGGCGTCCGCGCCTGATTCAATTCGAACATGCCTGCGTGGATCCGGACCGGCGGCTGGCCTGCTACCGTATGCTGCTGGAGTTCGGGTACGAGCTGGCGACCGATGGTCCGGACACAACCGCTTGGCTGCGTCCATGAGGATCGCCTTCATCTCCACCGTTCTCGACTACCCCTGGGGCGGCGCCGACGCGCTCTGGACGCAGGCGGCCGAAGCGGCCGCGCTCCGGGGGGATGAACTGCTGCTCGCGATCTCGCCCCTGACGGCGGCGCATTCACGCATCGCCGCGCTCCGGGCCCGGGGCGCCAGGGTAGTCGAGCGTTCCGCCCCGCGGTATCCGGGCCACCGCTGGTCACGCGCGTGGAAGGCATTCCGCTGCCGGCTCGGATCGCGCGACCCTCTCGTGGCGCAGATCTCGGGATTCCGACCCGACCTGATCGTGTTCAGCCTGGGGGGGACCTACGACCTCGTCCTCTATCGCAGCCTTGCGGCGTGGATGCTGGCGACGAGGGTCCGCTTCCGCATCATCGCCAACTTTCAGCACGAGCATCCGCACCTCGTTCCCGCCGATCTTGTGTTTACGCGCACCTTGTTCGCCGCGGCGTCGAGCGTGAACTTCGTCTCGACCCGCAATCTCGAGGTGACGCGCCGCCACCTGGTGGCTTCGCTCCCGAACGCGCGCGTCATCCAGAATCCACTCCGGTGGCGGCCGGCGGATGTGACGCCGTGGCTGGAGTCGCCCGTCTGCCTGCTGGCCACCGTGGGCCGGCTGGAGGAAGTCAAAGGCCTCGATCTCCTCCTCAATGCCCTGGCCATCGCCGGGGGCGATCTCCCGGACTGGAATCTCAGCATCTATGGCACTGGTCCCCAGGAGCCGTATCTTCGCGAAACCGCAGCGCAGGCTGGCCTCGGGGGCCGGGTGCGGTTCCGCGGCTACGTTGGCGAACTGCGAGCGATCTGGGCTGAGAATCAGCTGTTGTGTTCGCCCGCCCGTGATGAAGGGGTCCCCATGACCGTTCCCGAGGCGATGCTCAGCGCCCGGCCGGTGCTTGCCACCGCCGTCGGCGGCGCCGAGGACTGGCTGCGCGACGGAGTCACCGGCTTCCTCTGTCCGGCTCCGACCGTGCCACTGCTGGCCGGCACGATCCGCAGGGCTCTGGAAACTCGCGCCCAATGGCGTGAGATGGGCCGCGCCGCGGCCGCTGAGGCCGGCGCCCGGCAGCGCCCGGACGACTACCTCGCACTGATCGCTCCCGACCAATGAGCAGATGTCTGATCCGGTCCGCGCTGCGGTGGCTTCGACTGCAACGTCTCCGCTTGCTCGGCGTGGAAATCGTTCATCCGCGTTACCTCGGTTCCGCGATCGACTGCCGGCGCGGTTTTCTCACTGCACCCGGGCGCATTCAGATCGGAACCGGCGCCGGCATCGAGCAGGGAGTCGTCCTCCATGCCTACGGAGGTTTGATCCGCATCGGCCCGGCCGTCTTTCTGGGGCCCTATGCCGTCATCTACGGCCACGGGGGCGTCGAGATCGGCGAGGAGACGTTGGTTTCGATGCATTGCCGCATTCTGTCCTCCAACCATGCGGTGCCTTCGCCGGGCACTTCGATCCGCACGCAGCCCGACGTGCACCTTCGCACCAAGATCGGCCGTGACGTCTGGCTCGGCGCCGGTGTCACCGTTTTGGGGGGCGTGACCATTGGCGACGGGTGCGTGGTCGGCGCTGGAGCGGTCGTCACCCATGACGTGCCTCCCTATTCGATCTCGATCGGCGTGCCCGCCGAGGTGGTCCGCCAGCGCCAATGATGGCTTCGCCAGAACTCAGCGTCATCATTCCGGCGCACGATCCGCACCCCGGCCGCCTGCGCCGCACCCTTGATGGCCTCGGGGCCCAGACCCTGGAGCGTGACCGCTGGGAGGTTCTGCTGATCGACAACGCCAGCGACGACCCTTGGGAGACGCCCACGGATGCGGCGGCCGGCCTGTCCCGTTTTCGGCGGATCGAGGAAAGGACCCTGGGTCTGACGGCGGCGCGCCTCCGCGGGATCGCTGAGTCTCAGGGCGGCGTCCTTGTGATGGTCGACGACGACAATGTCCTGTCGCCGGATTACCTGGCCCGTGTCCTCGAGCGTTTCGGCGTCGATCCGAATCTCGGGGCCCTCGGCGGTCGCTCGGTGCCGGACTTCGAGTCCCCGCCCCCGGCGTGGGCGCGCGAATTCGACGGCCTGCTGGCGCTGCGCGACCTGGGCCCGGCGCCGCTCCAGGCCGACTGGCGCGAGGGCCGGCCCCGGGAGTATCCGCTCTGCGCCCCGATCGGCGCGGGCATGGCGCTGCGGCGCGAGGGAGCCGCCGCGTACGCCGCCGCCCTCGGCAACGATCCCCGCCGGCGGTCGCTCGACCGCACCGGCGCCCGGCTGACCTCCGGCGGCGACAACGACCTGGTCATGACTGTGCTCGAGGCGGGTCACACGGTCGCCTACGACCCCGGCCTGACCCTGACCCATCTCATCCCCGCCGCGCGCTGCACCCGCGAATATCTCGGCCGGCTCAACCGGGCCATCGCCCGATCGTGGGTCCGGGTGCAGGCGCTGCACGGCATCCGGCCATGGCGCGCCATCCATCCGCTCGCCGTGCCGCCGCGTTGCTGGCGGTCCTGGTTTCGGTCCCATGCCTGGCGCGGTCCGGCCGAGTGGGTGCGCTGGCAGGGCCATTGCGGCCGGTTTGAAGGCCAGGCCGACCTCACCCGAGGAGCCGATGCAACAGCCTCCGATCATGCGAATTGACGATGCCTGGACGACTCTGGATGGCCGGCTGGCGCGATGCTCGCGCGGCGCGTTTCTCTGCCTCGCCACGGCGGTGGCGATCGTCGTCACCCTCACCGTCTTCGCGCCCCGGCTGCAGCTGTGGGATCTGCATCTGACCCAGCCGTTCGAAACCGCCCGGGCCCATTCCTTCCTCGCCCAGTGCGAGGCTCCGTTCCGGACAGACGTGGAACCAGCAATGGAATGGCGGCTCCTTCCCCCGCTCATTTGTCACTGGCTCGGACTGAGGGGTTGGGAGGCGCTCGCACTGCCCTGGCTTGGCGCCGTTGCCCTGGTCGCCGCTTGTGCGGGCGTGCTGGACACCGGGCCCGAGGCACGGGGACGGGCTCTGCTGGGCACCGTTCTGGCGGCGACGTCCTCCGCATTGTTGGTGCCACTCGGCTGGCTCGGCCTCAACGATGCCTGGGTGTGGCTGGCGCTGCTCGCCACGGCCTTCGCCCGGAGAAGAAGCTGGATGGCGCTGGCCTGCCTGCTGGGTCCCTGGGTGGATGAGCGCTTCCTCCTTGGGCTCCCCCTGGCGTTGTGGGTACGCCGGCAGGAGCAGCCGCGCGATCCCGACTGGCTGGCGGTAAGCGGAGTGCTGCCGTACATTGCCGTGCGCCTGGCCTCCATGATGTTCGCGGGAGAGTCGACGTCGGCCGGATTCCTCGCGTCGCAGTTGAGCGGTTCGCTCACGTGGCTGCCCTATGCTCCGCTTGGTTGGTGGATGGCTTGGCGGGTTGGCTGGCTTCCCCTGGTGGCCGCCGGATGGGAATTGTGGATCCGTTCGCCGAGCACGGCCCGCAATGGATTGGTTCTGGCATCACTGACCTTGGGCCTCAACGCGTTGTTGGCATCCGATCTCAGCCGTTCGGCGGCGATCCTTTTGCCGGCGGTCATCTGGGCATGGCTGCGATGGTCTCCGGCGGTCGCGGGGCCGCGTGTGGCCTGTCTAGTGCTGGCGCAGCTGGTCATGCCCGCCGTGCACGTAGTCTATGTGAAGATCGCCCTCATCAGCCCGCTTCCCCTCGAGCTGTTCCGGTTGATCCGCCATCTCTCCGCAGGGGAACCTGGACCATGAGCCGGTTGGGCCGAGTGCTGCTCCACGGATATTACCGGCCGATTGGCCGGATGCGCGACTCGCTGCGCAACGGCGGCCCGCTGGCGCAATGGATCACCCGCCGCCACCAGCGCGCGATGGAGACGGCCGCGGCGCGCCTGCCCGCCCTGCCGGAGTTCCCGGGCGCCCCGGCCGTGACCCTGCATCTGATGACCGGCGCGGCCTTCTGGTACCAGACGCTGTTCTGCCTGCACTCCTTCGCCCGCGCGGCCGCGGTCAACGTTCGGGCCGAGTTGTACGATGACGGCACCATCGATGCGGCGTGCGCCGAACGCCTCCGCCGCCTCGGCCCGGGGGCGCGCATCCACGCGGCCGATGCGCAGCGGGCCCAGCTCGACCGGCGCCTGCCTGCGGCGCGCTTCCCGGTGCTGCGCGAGCGCTGGCTGCATTACCCGAACCTGCGCAAACTGATCGACGTCCATGCCGCCGGCGGCGGCTGGAAGCTCGTGCTCGATTCCGACCTGCTTTTCTTCCGCCGCCCGGAATTCCTCCTCGACTGGCTCGCCGCCCCGGACCGGCCGCTGCACGCGGTCGACTGCCGCGAGTCGTACGGCTACAGCCGGGATCTCCTGGCCCGGCTGGCGGGCGCCCCGATTCCATCGCTGGTCAATGTCGGCCTCTGCGGACTGCATAGCGACGCACTCGATTGGGACGAGATCGAGGCCTGGTGCGCCGAGCTGATCGCCCGCGAACGGACCAGCT
>CAZKDK010000270.1:0-5074 GCA_964551145.1 uncultured Opitutaceae bacterium
GAGGCGATGGCCAGCGGCCTCGCCGTCGCCGCCTTCGATTACGCCGCCGCCCGCCGGTTCATCCGGCACGGCGAGAACGGGCTGCTCGCCCCGTGCGACCAGCCGGAGACGCTTGCGGCCGCCGGGACCCTGCTGGCGCGCGACCCCCCGCTCCGGGCCCGTCTCGGCCGCGCCGCCGCCGCATCGCTGATTGAACAATCCTGGGAGGCCGTCATCGTCCGCTTCGAGGCCGACCTGCAGGCGGCGGCCGCGCGATGACCAAGCTGCTCATTCTCACGGCCAGCTACGGCGAGGGACACAATGCCGCGGCCCGCAACCTGGCCGCCGCCGCCGGGGCCCTGGCCGGACCCGGGTCCGTGTCTGTCGTCGACCTGTTCGGCCTGGCCGCGCCGCGGGTCGACCGCATCGCCCGGGCCGCCTATCTCGCGGCGATCAACCGCGCCCCCCGGCTGTGGAGCGGGTTTTACCGCTGGATCGACCGCTCGCAGGTGTTCCCGCGCCACCTCTGGCTGCTGCGCGGCGCCAACCGCGCGCTGCCCGGGTTGCTCCGACGCGAGCAAGCCGACGTGATCGCCGCTACCTATCCCCTCTACGGGTTCCTGCTCGAGCGCCTCGCCCGCGCCGGCGGCCTGAACGTGCCCTTCTACGACGTCGTCACCGATTCCCTCAGCATCAACTCGCTCTGGACCCGTCCCGCCTGCATCGGGTGGTTCGTGCCCAATGACGAGACCGCCGAGGTCATGCGCGCCATGGGCGTGCCTTCGGACCGGCTGCACGCCCTGGGATTTCCCGTGCCGGCCTTCTTCCACGACCACGCCCGCGATCTCGCGCCGCCGGACCTGGCGGACGGCACGGCCCCGCGCGTGCTTCACATCATCCACTCGGGGGTCCGGCAGGCCTGGGAAACCGCCCGCCGGCTCCTCGCGGAGCCGGACTGGGAGGTCACCCTCGCCGTCGGCCGTGACGACCGCCTGCGCCGCCGGCTTGAGGCCCTGGCGGCCGGCCGGCCGCGCCCCGCGCGAATCCTCGGCTGGACGGATGAGGTCCCCCGCCTGCTGATGACGCACCATGTTGTCCTCAGCAAGGCCGGCGGGGCCACCACCCAGGAGGCGATCGCCGCGCGCTGCCCCATGCTCGTCACCCAGATCGTGCCCGGCCAGGAGGAGGGCAACTACGAGCTGCTCCGGCGCCACGGCGTCGGTGCCTTCGTGGCCACACCGGCGGCGGCGATCGACGAGCTCCGCCGGGCGTTCGCCAACCGCGGCGCCGTCTGGAACCAGTGGCGCGCGGCCCTCGCCCCCCTCGCCCGCCCCGATGCCAGCCGCGCCATTGCCAGCCGCCTGATCTTTCCGCACGATCGCGGCTGCCAGTGCCGCTCATGAAGACCCGCTTCATCTTCAACCCCCGCTCGGGCCGCAGCCGCCGCTATGCCGGCCTCCCCCGGCTGATCCGCACGTTCATCGCGGAACAGCGGCTCGACGCCGCGCTCGTGTGCACCGACCACCCCGGCCATGCCACCGAACTGGCGCGCAATGCCCTCGCGGAGGGCTGCGAGCGCGTGGTCGCCGTCGGCGGCGACGGCACCATGAACCAGGTGGCCCAGGTCCTCGCCGGCACGCCGGCCGCGCTCGCCCTGATCCCCTGCGGCTCGGGCAACGGCCTCGCCCTCCACCTCGGGATCCCCACCCGGCCGCGCCGCGCGCTCGCGCTGCTCGCCGACCCCGCCGCGCGCGTCGCCGTCATCGATTCCGGCACGGCCGGCGGATTCCCGTTCTTCAATGTCATGGGGCTCGGCTTCGACGCCGACATCAGCCGGCGCTTCAATGCCCTCCCCCGACGCGGCCCGGCGGCCTACGCCCGCGCCGGCTTCGAGGCCTTCCGCGACCGGCGCGCCCAGCAGATCACCGTCGCCGCCGGGGATGGCCCGCCGGCCACGCTCGAGGCGTTCCTGGTCTCGGTCGCCAATTCCGACCAGTACGGCAACCGCGCCCGGCTCGCGCCCGGCGCCGCGGTGATCGATGGAGCGCTCGACCTCGTGGCGGTGCATCCGGTCGGTTTCTGGAGCGCCCTGCCGCTCGTCGCGCGTCTCTTCCTCGGCACGTTCGATCGCAGCCCGCGCGTCGTCCACCTGCGCGGCACCCGCTTCACCATCCGGCGCCGCGTCTCCGGCCTCATTCACACCGACGGCGAGACCCACGAGGCCGACGCCACCGTGGAGGTCTCCGTCCGGCCCCGCAGCCTGCGCCTGGTCGTGCCCGCCGGCTGTCCCGCCGCCGGCGACCCTCCGGAAGAACCTGATCCGTCATGGACAAGAAGCGACTCCATGTCCGCACGGTGATCATCTCCGACGTGCACCTGGGCACCCCCGAGTGCAAGGCGCGCGAGGTGAACCATTTTCTGCGCCTCGTCCGCTGCGAGAAGCTCATCCTCAACGGCGACATCATTGACGGGTGGCAGCTCCGGCGCGGGGGCGACTGGACCAAGGCCCACACCCACTTTGTCCGCATCGTGCTCAAGATGCTTGAGAAGCGCGACACGAAGGTGGTCTACCTCCGGGGCAACCACGACGACGTGCTCGGAAAGTTCCTGCCGCTTGATTTTGAGAATCTCTGGATCGTCGAGGACCACATTCATGAGGGCCTGCGCGGCCGCTATTTCGTCCTGCACGGCGATGTTTTCGACACGGTCACGAGGAATATCGTCTTTCTGGCTCATCTCGGCGACTGGGGTTACCACGTGCTCCTGAAGATCAACCGGGCCTACAACGCCTGGCGCGCCTGGCGCGGCAAGGAGTACTGGTCGCTGAGCCGGGCGATCAAGGCGCGGGTCAAGTCCGCCGTCAGCCACGTCTCCAAATTCGAGGAGCACATCGCGCAGCTGGCCCGCGCCCACCATTGCGTCGGCGTCATGTGCGGCCACATCCACACCCCGGCGGACAAGATGATCGGCGGCGTGCACTATCTGAATTCCGGCGACTGGATCGAATCGCTGACCGCGATCGTCGAGCACCTCGACGGCCGGATCGAACTCCTCGACTTCGCCGCCTTCGTGCGCGACTTTCCGATGCCGGCCGAGGAGCCGGCGGCGGAGCCAGCCCCCGATTCGGCCGGGACCTAGCGGGCGTGGGGCCGGGGCCCGCATTCCGGCACGGTGGGGCGGGCTTCATGCCCGCCATCCGCCGTCGGTAGGGCGCGACCGCCGGGCGCGCCGGGAATGCGAAGCGGACGGCCCAGCGGTCCGTCCCTACCTTGAAGGTCCGAATCTGAACGACCGTTTTGCCTCGCGAAGCCGCCCGCCGTGCATTTCGTGTTAGCCGCCCCATGAGTGACGCCGTTGCCTCCCCGCCCGCTCCGGCCGCAGCCGAACGCGACGACCGCTTCCCGCCGGGCATCCCGTACATCGTCGGCAACGAGGGTGCGGAGCGCTTCAGCTACTACGGGATGCGGCAGATCCTGTACGTCTACCTGACGAGCCTGTTCATCAGCTACGCGGCGGAGTCGGCGGTCCCCGCCGGGCAGCTCGCCGAGGCCAAGGTGCACGCCACCCAGGTCACGCACCTTTTCATGGCGGGAGTCTACCTCTTCCCGATGATCGGCGCGATCCTCGCCGACCGCCTGCTGGGAAAGTACCGCGTCATCTTCTGGGTGTCGCTCGTCTACTGCGCGGGCCACGCCGCGCTGGCGTTCGCCGGCCGCGCGGGCGCGCTGGGCTCCGTCAGCGTGGCCCAGATGGCGATGTTCGCCGGACTGACGCTGATCGCGATCGGCTCGGGCGGCATCAAGCCCTGCGTGTCGGCCAACGTCGGCGACCAGTTCACGGCGCGCAACAGCCACCTGCTGACGCGCATCTTCCAGGTCTTCTATTTCACCATCAACTTCGGCTCCTTCTTCGCCTCGTTCCTCATCCCGCTGATCCTGCAGCGTTGGGGCGCCGAGTGGGCTTTCGGAGTGCCGGGCATCCTCATGGGACTGGCGACTCTTGTTTTCTGGTTCGGGCGCCGGCGCTTCGTGCACGCCCCGGCGCGCCCCGGCGGGCGGCTGGGTGCGCTCGATTTCTCGGCCTCGTCGCTCATGGCCGTGCCGCTGCTCGTGCTCGTGGGAGTCGGCGCCACCGCGGCCGAGCACGTGGTGACCGCCGCAATGAGCGAACAGTTGGACGCCTTCGAACGCGCGCTCGCCGCGTTGGCCAACGACTACTGGCCCTACGCGGCGGCCAGCGCCGCGGCGTTCGCCGCAGGCCTGGTTCTCTTCTTCCTGAGGCAGCGGCTGTCCGAGGACCGCGGATTCCTGTCCGTGCTGGTCTACAGCCTGCGCCATCGGGGCGACCGCAGCCGGGGCGAGGATTTCTGGGCGCCCGCGCGCCGCCATTTCGGAGACGAGGCCGCTGAGGGCCCGCCAGCCGTGCTGCGCATCATCGTCGTGTTCTCGATGGTCAGCGTTTTCTGGGCGCTGTTCGACCAGCACGCCTCGACCTGGGTCGAGCAGGCCAAGGCGATGAACCGGACGCTGATCGTGCCCGGGATCCTGTGGTCGTACTGGCTGGTTCCGGCCGTCGTCGCCGCCGCCCTCTACGGTGCCTCGTGGCTCTACCGCTGGGTCTCGAACCAGACATTGCCGCCGGCCGCCACGCGGTGGTTCTTCTCCGCGCTCGGCGCCTGGGGCGCGATCGCCGTCGCGGCGCAGTTGCTGGCCGGCCACAGCCTGCGGATCGAGCTGCTGGCGGCGCAGATCTCGGCGCTCAACCCGCTGATGGTCATGATCATCATCCCGCTGCTCAACGTGTTCGTTTATGTTCCGCTCGAGCGTCGCGGACATCCGCTCCGACCGCTGCAACGGATGACCATCGGCATGTTCATCTCCGCCTGCGCATTCGTCGCGGTGGCTCTCCTGCAGGCGCGGATCCAGATCGCGGGTCCCGGCCACGTCCACGTGCTGTGGCAGGTCATCCCGTATTTCCTGATGACCACCGCCGAGGTGCTCGTATCCGTCACCGGCCTTGAATTCGCCTACACCCAGGCGCCGCGCGCGATGAAATCCACGATCATGGGTTTCTGGCTGCTGTGCGTGACCTTCGG
>CAZKDK010000271.1:0-5068 GCA_964551145.1 uncultured Opitutaceae bacterium
TATCCTCGACAAGCAGAAGAGCACGCTGCCGCTGCAAATGCTCGGCTTCACCGAGCAGAACCTCGAGATCTACCGGAAGCAGATCGGCCAGCCGTACGGCATGATCCTGCATTGCGGCCCCACCGGCTCGGGCAAGTCGATGACCCTCTACTCGGCGCTCAACGAGATCAGCTCGCCCGAGGTCGTCATCCGCACCGCCGAGGACCCGATCGAGTACACGCTGCAGGGCATCAACCAGATGCAGATGCACCGGCAGATCGGCCTGACGTTCGCGGCCGCGCTGCGCGCCTTCCTGCGCCAGGACCCCGACATCATTCTCGTGGGCGAAATCCGCGACAAGGAGACGGCCGAGATCGCGGTCGAGGCGGCGCTGACCGGCCACCTTCTCCTGAGCACGCTGCACACGAACGACGCGCCGAGCGCCGTGGCCCGGCTGACGGACATGGGCATCGAGCCGTTCATGATCTCGGCCTCGCTGCTGTGCGTGTGCGCGCAGCGCCTCATGCGCCGCGTCTGCAAGAGCTGCCGGATGCCCGTCGACGCGCAGGGCCGCGAGAAGGAACTCCTCGAGAAGGCGATCGGATGGAGCGGCGAGATCTTCAAGCACACCCCCAAGGGCTGCCCGCGCTGCAACCGGACCGGCTACAAGGGCCGCGTCGGCATCCACGAGCTGATGGTGATCAACGAGGAGATGGTCGACGGCATCAACAGCAAGCTCGAGACGGCCGAGCTGAAGCGCATCTCGATCCGCGGCGGCATGAAGACCCTCCACCAGGACAGCCTGGTCAAGGTGAAGGAGGGCCTCTCCACCTTCGAGGAGGCGCTCGCCACCGTGCCGCCCGATCTGGGCTAGGACGCCGGCGGAGCCGCGCCGGGCACCGCGCGCACCGGCCGGTCTCCCGGCCGCCCTAGACGTAGACTCCGCCGCCGAGGAGCCGCGGGCCGTCGTAGAGCGCGAGAATCTGGCCGGAGGCGAGGGCGCGCTGGGGGCGGACGAACCGGACCAGCGCCGCGCCCGGGTCCCCGGGCACGAATTCCAGGGGCACGCGGGGATCGCGGTACCGCACCCGGCCCTCGAGCGGGCGCGCCGCCGTCACCGGATCGCCGATCCAGCTGAGGGCATGTACGCGGATCTCCGATACGAAGAGACCGGGGGCGTCGGGGGCGTCGAAGGCCACGAGCAGGGCGTTGTCGGCCGCGCGCTTGCCGACCACGACGTACTTCTGGAAATCGGCGTTGGACGGGATGCCGATGCCCCGGCGCTGGCCGATGGTGTAGTAGTGCAGGCCGCGGTGGCGGCCGAGCTCGCGCCCGTCGCCCGCGCGCACGACGGGACCGGGCCGGTCGGGCACGTAGGCGCGCAGGAAGTCCTGCATCTTGACCTCGCCGATGAAGCAGATGCCCTGGCTGTCCTTCTTCCGCGCGGTCGCGAGATGGTGATCGGCGGCGATGGCGCGGACCTCCGGTTTCGCCAGGTCGCCGATGGGGAAACGCGCATCGCGCAGCTGTTCCTCGGAAAGCAGCGCGAGGAAATAGGACTGGTCCTTGTTCGGGTCGGCGCCCTCGAGCAGGGCCGGGCGGGGCGGGGCGCCGGCCAGGTCCGCAGGGGCAGGACGCCCACCAGGGACGACCGGCTCCGCGACCACCCGGCGGGCGTAGTGCCCGGTGGCGATCGCGGCGAAACCCTCGGCCCGGGCGTAGCTGCGAAACACCCCGAACTTGATTTCGCGATTGCACATCACGTCGGGATTGGGAGTGAGGCCGCGCGCATAGCCGTCCAGCAGGTAGTCGACGACGAGCCGGCGGTAGTCGCGCATGAGATTGACGACCCGGAACTCGATGCCGATCTGGTCCGCCACGGCGCGCGCGTCCGCAATGTCCCGCATCCACGGGCAGTCGCCCGGAACAGCGTCCTCGTTGATCCAGTTCTTCATGTAGGCGCCGGCCACCTCGAAGCCTTGCTGCTTGAGGAGGAGGGCGGCGACGCTGCTGTCGACGCCGCCGGACATCGCGACGAGAATCCGCATGGGCAGGATGGCCAGCAAAAGCGGATTCTGCTGCGGCCGCAACGGAAAGGCTCGCGCGGCGGGGCGCGGGGCGGTCGCCAACGCGATCGGTCTGCCGGCCCGCGGCGGGGATCAACGGCCGGGAGAGACCGGCGTGCCGGGGTTCCCGCGGCACGCTGTTGACATGACCCGCCTGCCGCGGACTCCGGGCATCAGCGGCGCGTCACCCGGCGCTGGAAGGACCGGGTCTGCTCGGTATACGTGTCGTTGAACAGCAACAGGCGGACGGTCTCGTCGAACATCTCGAGCTCCTCTTGGAAGATGGGCTCGTCCCTCGAATGCATGACCCGGGTCCTCCCGTCCGGCAGGGCCTCCGTATCGACCGCGACCGTCTTGAAACCGACCTGGACCTGCCGCGCAGTGCCCAGAGTCGTTCGGCGATAGATCCAAACCTCAGCCTTGACCGAGGGCGACTCCACCGGCGTGATTTCCGACGGTGCACCCATGATCCGCCTCACCGTCGCGGCGGTCATGCCCTTTTCGAGCGAGGCTTCGGGTCCGGCCGGTGGAGCGTGGATCGCGGCCTGGGGTCCGGGTGGGGCGACAGGCTGCGGAGAGACTGACGTGCTCGAGCAACCTGCGAGGAGCGCGATCAGGGCAGCCGAAAGCAAAGCCGGCGAGGATAGGTTCATCATCATGTCTAGACACTGTTTGCGAAGAGATCCCTTCAGCGTTCCAACGGGCGGCGGAACGCCCGGGCGGAAGCCCGGTCGGGCAACGGTTTCGACAGTGTGTTATGTCGTTTTCCATGAGTCAATTCCTCGTCTCGCTCGCAGCGCCCGTCCGGCGGAGGACGGTCGCTTTTGCCGCGATCCTGGGCGACGGGGGCGCCGATGCCTCGGTGTGAGCGCAGGCGGCGAAGATGATCGCGGCGCGCCGGCCCGGTCCCCGGCTGGCCCGTATTCCCTGCGGGGACGGCCCGCGTCACGCCCAACTCGGCCGGCCAGCGATGCGGATCAAGGACCCGGCGACCGCGGCATGCTGGCTGCCGGGGCCGGACCTGCCGGGTTTTTTCGACGGCCGGCCCGTGCGCGAGGCGTTCGCAGCCGGCGGCTGATCCGCGTCGTCGAGACAATTCGCGCGGGTGCGGGCCACTTCGGGCTTGGCGTTTTTGCGCGCGCCGGCTGATGCTGCGTTCCCCGCATGAACCCGCCGGAACAACGCATCGCCCAAGCGTGGCTCACGGCCCGGGACAGCGGCATCATCGAGCTGAGTCGCGACTGGACGGCGGCGGCCGTACCGCCCCTGGCGCTGGTTCCGGACGGCCCGCAGCTCGCGGCGCTGGAGCGCGTGCCCGACCACACCTTCGGCCGCGAGAGCGGGTTCTTCGTCAACGCCGCCGGCGAGATCTTCTTCTTCCTCGAGCTGGCCCGGCATCCGGACATCAGTGCGACGGCGACGGCGGTGTATCTGGCCGGCGATTTCAACGGCTGGGAGCAGGCGGTCGGGAACGCCGACTGGCGCCTGCTGCCGGCGTCGCTCGACGGCGAGCCGGTGCTGCTCTTTGCCGCGCCGGCCGGGCGTTTCCTGGCGACGCCGCCCCAGCGCTTCAAGTTCGTGACGGGGTCGCACCGGTGGCTGCCGGTGTCCTCCCACGCCCCCAACGCCGCGCGCGACGACCTCGGAAACTACAACTACGCCATCGACCCGGCGCGCACGGGCCGGCACCTGTTCCGGTTCACGACTGCGACGCCGGTCGACCTGTCCGCGGCGCTGGGAGTGATCTGGACCGACCACCCGGGCTCCGAGCGCGCGCCGCTGCGGCCCGGAGAGTTCTTTTTCCGGATGCGGAGCCATGCGCCGCTGGGGGCGGTGCTGGACAGCCGGGTCAACGACGCCGAGACGGTCTTCCGGCTGTTCGCCCCGCGCGCCCGCGTCGTGACGCTGCACCTCTGCGACCGGCTGGCGAAGGCGGACGAGGCCGTGGCCTACGACATGGATCGCCGCAGCGACGGGGCGTGGGAGGCCCGCCTGCAGGCCAACCTGCACGGCTGGTACTACTGGTACACGCTCGACGGTCCGGCCAACGTCTTCGGCCGGTTCGAGCGCGACCGGCGCATCCTCGATCCCTACGCGCTGGCGGCGGCGGGGCGCGAGGGACCGGGCATCGTGATCGACCGCGCGCGCCTGCGGCCGGCCGACCGCAGTTTTCGCACGCCCCAGTGGCAGGACCTGGTGATCGCGGAGGGGCACGTGCGCGATCTGGCGGCGCGGGCGCCGGTCGATGCGACGCCGGCCGAGCGCCGCGGGTTCACGGGCCTGAGGAAGTGGGTGGAGAGCCCCGATTTCCACCTCGCGCGCCTGGGGGTGAACGCGGTCGAGCTCCAGCCGGTCCAGGAGTTCGACGCCGCGCCCGGCGAGTACGACTGGGGCTACATGCCGGTGGCCTGGTTCGCGCCGGCCGGCGCCTACGCCCTGGCGCCGGAGAAGGCCTCGCAGGTGCGCGAACTGCAGGAACTCGTGGCGGCCTTCCACCGCCGGGGCATCGCGGTGCTCTTCGACGTCGTCTACAACCACGTCGGGTTGCCGCCGCATCTGATGCACATCGACAAGCTCTACTACTTCGAGCAGGACGGCGCCGGCGCCCTCGCCAACTGGAGCGCCTGCGGCAACGACCTGCGCGCCGGGGCGGCGATGGCGCGGCGGCTGATCATCGACAGCCTCACGCACCTGATCGAGGTATACGGCGCCGACGGCTTCCGCTTCGACCTGGCCGAGCTCATCGGGGTGGAGGTGCTGCGCGAGATCGAGGCAGCCCTCAAGCGCGTGAAGCCGGACGTCGTGCTCATCGC
The DNA here is from genome assembly GCA_964551145.1 of uncultured Opitutaceae bacterium. GTDB lineage: Bacteria > Verrucomicrobiota > Verrucomicrobiia > Opitutales > Opitutaceae > Fen-1467. The sequence continues at coordinate 4,859 of CAZKDK010000271.1, forward strand.
CGAGCCCTGGAGCTTCCGCGGGCACATCGCGCAGGACCTGCGGACTACGGGGCTCGCCTCGTGGAACGACGGGTTCCGCGATTTCGTGCGCGACTACGTGCGCGGCGGCGGCTCGCGCGAGGCGTTCGCCTATTTCATCAAGGGTTCGCCCTGGTTCTTCGCGCTCTGGCCGGCCCAGTCGGTGAACTACACCGAGTCGCACGACGACCG
>CAZKDK010000272.1:0-5067 GCA_964551145.1 uncultured Opitutaceae bacterium
CTCGGGGGGAGCCGACACAGCCGGGCACCCAGATTCTGGCTCCCGGTCCGCTCCAGATAATCCGCGTTCGGGATGCGCATGAGATTCGACGGCCGCCAGTGGAGGTCGCCGGGCTTTATCAGCCAGTAGCCGTCGATGGCGCGCATGGCGCCTGCGACAGGTAGCCGGGTCGCCCCGCAACGCAACTGCCTCCGGTGTCCGGTCGCCTAGGCCACCGGCACCCGGCGCATCACCTCGAGGCACGCCCGCGCGTTGTGATACGGGCATTTCCAGGGACCGATCTTGCAGCTGCCGGCGTGCTTGGGATAGTCGGGCAGCGGGCGGCCGGACCGGTCGAGCTCCGCGAACCATTCGCCGTGCTGGCGATCGATGACGCGGTCCTCGATGAACGTCCAGGCGCGGATCGCCGCCGCCTGATACGCGGGATCGCCGCCGAGGGCGTGGGCGTTGAGGAAGCCGATCACCGCCTCGGCCTGCGGCCACCAGTGCTTGTCGGTTTTCAGGATGCCGTCCGACCCGATCTCGTAGAAGATCGATCCGTCGACATCGCAGCCGTGGGCGAGCACGCCCGCGGCCACGTCCAGCGACACGCGGCGCGTGCGCTCGGCCAGGTCGGCGTCGCCCAGGATCTCGGCCGCGTCCCAAAAGAGCCAGCTGGCCTCGATGTCGTGCCCATAGGAGACGCCGGGCGACAGCGGCCGCCACTTCACGTCGAAGAACAGTCTGCAGTGTGTGTACGGCCGGTCGCCCACCACGCGGTCGAGCAGCACGATCAGAAGGTCCCGCAGCCGGGCGCGCAGCCCGGGGTCGGGCCACTGGCGCAGGAGCGCCGTGTAGGCCTCGAGCACGTGCAGGAGGGTGTTCATCGATTTCGGGGCGTTGAGGTCCCGGTCGCTCAGCCGCATGTCGCCGAGTTCGCCCCAGGACCGGCTCAACGCCTCGAGATATCCGCCGAACTTCGGCTCGGCGGCGTGCTGCTCGATCAACGCGTACAGAGTCCTGGCCCGCTCGAGCGCGGCGGCGTCGCCCGTGGCGGCGAACCACTCCGCGAGTCCGTAGATGGCGAAGGCCTGGCCATAGATCTGCTTCCGGTCCGAAAGCACGCGACCCGCCGCATCCAGGCTCCAGTAGACCCCGCCCTCTTGCTGGTCCCAGAAGGGCCCGGTGAGCAGCGCGAAGGCTCGCCGCCCCATTTCCTGCCATTCGGGGCGCGGATCGCGTTGCACGGCCGCCGCGAAGGTCCACAACAGGCGGCCGGCGATCACGGCGTGTCGCGGCACGTCGTCGAAGCGGCGCAGGTCGTTGGCGACCACCCCGACCAGATAGCCCGTCGCGGGATCGAAGGCGTGCCGCACCCAGAACGGCAGGATGTCCTCCTTGAGTTCCGTCTCCGCGCGGCGGCGCAGGTCGGCCAGGGACTGAACGGGCGGTGTCATCGTCGCGCCATCGTAGGAGGCGCTCCGCGGTTGGCGAGGCGGCTTTTGCGATGCGTCCCGGGGGAATCGGAGACGCGCGCTACGGCCGCGCCGCGGCGTCCGGGCGGCGGGCTTGCCCGGCGGCGAGCTGCTGCAGCCGGCGGAAATGGCCGGCGATGACCTTCAGGGTGCTCTCGTCGCAGTCGCGCACCGTATTCAGGCCCGGCGGCTCCTGGGGCATGTCACCGGATCCGAGGAGGTCGGCAGGGGGAGGCGCGCCGGGCTCCGGGGGCCGGCCCTCGCCGCCCCAGAGCCAGAAATTCGAGCCGGCCGCGGCGCCTCCGCGGGCCGCCGATTCCTCGATCATCCCGAAGACCTCGGCATAGAGCCGGTCGCGCGCGGTAGTCGGCCGGCCGGTCTCCGGCCCGCCGTCCCGGTCGAGGCCGAACTCCTCGCAGACCGCCGGCTTGTTCAGCTCATCGCCGATGGCCAGGTGGCGGCGCACGTAGTCGCCGGACTTCTCGAGCGTCGGCCCGATGGTCTCGGCGAAGCGGTCGGCCTTGAACCAGCTCCAGTTCTTCGGCCAGAGGTGAAAGCAGAGGTAGTCGATCGTCCTGACGGCGTGCACCTCCCGCACGTTCTCGTCGGTGTTGAGGCAGCCCATGTAGCCCTCGCTGCCCGTGGTCACCAGGTGATTCGGGTCCAGCGAGTGGATGTAGGCAGAGGTGGCGTCGACCCACGCGAGGAAGGTGCGGAAGACGGTTTCGTTGTCCTCGTCGCGCTCGCCCGGACGCGGCTCGTTGGCCAGCTCCCAGGCCATGATGGTCGGGTCGTCGCGATAGCGGCGGCCCGTCAGCGTATTCGTGCGGTTGACGATCATTGCGATGTACGCGCGGTACATGGCCTGGGCTTTCGCGTTCGTGTAGAAGGTCGTCTGTAGCCGGTTCCATTCCTTCCAGGGTCCGCCGAGGCCGACGGCGGGCCGGCCGGTCGCCCAGGAGAGGTATTGCGGGATCCCGCCGGACCAGTCCCAAAACTTGTTGAGAAACAGCACGAGCTTGATGTCGCGCCGGCCCGCCTCGCGGATCAGGAAATCGAGTCCGGCGAGCACGTCCTCGTTGTACACCCCCGGCGCCTCCTGGATCGCCGGCCTGACCGTTCCGGCCACCGCGCACGCCTCCGAGGCACCCAGCACCCGCAGGTTGTTGATGCCGAGCCGCTGGAGTCGGTCGAGTTCCCGCAGCAGCCGCGCGCGGCCGGCCGGATTGCCCGGCATCCCGAGGTTGGCGCCGTACCAGAGGTTGGACCCGCACACATACCACGGCCGGCCGTCGAGGATGAAATGGCGGCCCTCGACTTTGACGAACGAGCCGGCGGTTCCGGCCTGGACGGTCGCGGCGGTTAGCAGGGTCATCGCGAGAACAAGCTCCCTTCGCATAAATCCGGAATCGCCGGGCACAGCCGGCCGTTCAGCGCTTGGCCTGGCGCGCCCGCTCGGCCAGGTCGTTCAGGTTGGCCTCCAGCTGGGTGTTCGGCTCCACCCGGAGGGTGCGCCGGGCATGCTCCACCGCCTGCAGGGCCTCGTCCGCCCGACCCTCGGCCACCAGGCGTTCGACGAACGGCTGCACGACGCGATCGTAGAAATCCATGCCCGCGCCGCGGCCGTAGGTGGTCAGGACACGGTAGAACGTGACGATGCTGCGTCCCGCGTCGCCGTTGGCGATGCTCTGCTGGAGGATCTCCTCCGCCTGGCGCGCGCTGAGATCGCCCCGCTCGACGGCATATTTCTGGCCGGTACTGCGCTGGACGAAGTCGGCCTCGCTCGCCTGACCCCGCGCCCGCAGGCTGCGGCTGATCAGGGTCTCGAATTCAGCCTCGATGTCGGGATAGCGCTGGAAGTTCCGCGCGCCCTCGCGCAGGAGCGCTTCGAACTGCTTCGGATCGCCGGCGAGCCGCTGATGCGCCATCAGCAGCGCGTTCCAGGCGTCCAGATTGCGCGGCTCGCAGTTGACCGCCACGCGGGCCGCCTTCGCGGCGGCCGGAAAATCGCCGGACTGGAGATACAGTTCCGCGAACTGCTCGTTCATGATCGAGATGCCGAAGAGCGGCAGCCGTCGGAACCCCTCGGCCAGAAAGGCCAGCTCATGGTCGGAGATGTTCCCCCAGGTCTGCGGATCGAACGCGACGCCGGTCACCAGCTTCTGCTCGGTGCCGCGTCCGCAATCGAGCTGCCAGCGGCCGGTGCCGTCGAGGAATCCGAACCAGGCATGGCGGCCGTCGAGTCCGGCGCCCCGGAAGAGCAGGGTCGGCACGCCCTTGGCCTTGCCGACCGTCGCCGCGAAATAGGCCTGGTCGATGCAGATGCCGCCCTGGCCCGCGATGTCCTGCAGGCGGTAGGTCGGATCCGGCCACTTCAGGGCGCCGCTCTCAACGCGGTCGCGACGATAGCGGACCGCGTCGTACAGCCGGGCCAGCCCCGCAAGCGGCGCCTGCACCTTCGACTGCGCCCAGACCAGCTCGGGCAACGGCGTGCTCGTGTCGACGACGAACTTCAGGTCCGCGGCGCGCAGCCGGCTCAGCCGCTGGAGCGTCGCGCCCCCCCGGTCGGCCTTCACGAAAAAGTCGAAGGCCTCCACCGCCGACGGCAGCTGGCGCGAGAGCGCCTCGGGGCCCACCTGCCCGTGCGGCCAGTCGGGCGGCGGCGGCACGTCGTACACCACGGCGATGGCGAGCGCCAGGCTCGCGTACTCCCGGAACGCCGCCGGGTCGTGGCGCCAGACCGCCGCGAGGATGCCCATGACCATCACCGGCTGGTCGAGCGGCGACAACAGGGTGAAGAACTCGGCCGAGAAACCTGGCGCCGTCAGGGCAAAGGTCTGCAGCTCCTGCGGCCAGAGATCCGCCAGCGGCTGCGCGCCCGGGCCCGCGTCAAAGTGCGGATAGGGGGCTTTGGCGCGGCTAACCCGGTCCGCCCAAGCCGCCGTGGCGTCCGCCTGGGTCGCGGCAAACAGGTCCGCCCACCGGTAGAGGTAATACGACGCCTGGGCCTGCGGCGCCGAGCGCGCGTACTGGTCCGTGGCCGTCGCACGCAGCCTCCGGGCGACCGGGCCCCACCCGGTCCGGGCCGCCTCGGCCCGCAGCGCGCCGATCTCCACCGCGGTCGGCGAACCCGGGGCCGCCTTCGGAGCGGTGCCCTTGAGCACCGGCGGGGCGCCGGCGGCGGAAACCGTCAGCAGTCCGGCCAGCAGGAGATACGCAGCCGAGCGCATGAGGCCGGGGAGCGAAACCGAAAACCGGACCGCTGGCAATGCGGCGATGCATCCATGCGCTGGATTCACAATTTTTGGTGAATCCCGCGGTCCGCCGCCCGGCCGCCCGTCCGGAAGGCTCTATGGGGAGACGCCGGTCGCCCCGGCGGCCGCCGCCTTCTGGCGGAATTCGAGCTTCTCGCCCTCGCGCACGACGAGGACGGGTTCGCCCTCCTTGACGGTGCCGCGCAGCACCGCCTCGGCCAGCGGGTCCTCGAGATAGTGCTCGACCGCGCGCCGCAGGGGCCGGGCGCCGTATTTCTCGTCGTAGCCCTTCTCGATCAGGAGTAGCTTGGCCTCCGGCGTGAATTCCAGCACAATCTTCTTGTCGGCGATCCGCTTGG
>CAZKDK010000273.1:0-5041 GCA_964551145.1 uncultured Opitutaceae bacterium
GCTCGGGGACCCGCGGGTCGAGGCTTGCATCGGCGAACGCCTGGGTGAGATCCAGGCGGTTGTACAGCGGCGTGATGATCGAGAGCTTCACGAAAGGTGGGGCGGCCCGGAAGGCCGGGAACCCGGCGGGCGGCTAGGCCAGCAGGCTGCGCAGGTAGTCGCCGTACGACGACTTGCCGAGTTTGCGGATGTTGGCCTCCATGCGGTCGCGGTCGATCCAGCCGGCGCGCCAAGCGATCTCCTCGAGGCAGGCGATCATCAGGCCCTGGCGGCTTTCGATGACCTGCACGTACTGGGCCGCCGCGTTGAGCGCGTCGTGCGTGCCCGTGTCGAGCCACGCGGTGCCGCGGCCGAGCAGCTCGACGCGGAGCTGGCCGCGCTCGAGATAGAGCCGGTTGAGATCGGTGATCTCGAGCTCGCCGCGCGCGGAGGGTTTCAGCGTGCGCGCGAGCGGCACGGCCTGCTCGTCATAGAAATACAGTCCGGGCACGGCATAGTTCGACTTGGGCTGCGCCGGCTTCTCCTCGAGGGACAAGACGCGGCCGTCGGCGGCGAACTCCACCACGCCGTAGGCGGCGGGATTGGCGACGTGGTAGCCGAAGATCGTGGCGCCGCTGGTGCGGGCGGTGGCGGCCTGCACGGATTGTGCGAACTCATGGCCATAGAAAAGATTGTCGCCGAGCACGAGGGCGGAGGGATGGCCGGCCACGAAGTCGGCCCCGATGTGGAAGGCCTGCGCCAGCCCCTCGGGCCGCGGCTGCTCCGCGTAGGCGAGGGCCAGGCCGAACTGGCCGCCGTCGCCGAGCAGCCGTTTGAACAGCGGGAGGTCCTCCGGGGTGGAGATGAGCAGGATCTCGCGGATCCCGGCCAGCATCAGCACCGACAGCGGATAATAGACCATCGGCTTGTCGTAGACCGGCATGAGCTGCTTCGACACGGCGATGGTCAGCGGATAGAGGCGGGTGCCGGAGCCGCCGGCGAGGACGATGCCGCGCCGCGGGCGCGGCGCCGGAGTTGAGGTTATTGGTTTAGGCTGAGGTTCCGGTTTCACGGGCGGTTCAGGCTTTCGATGAGACCATTCAGCATGCGGGATACTCGGCGCGGTTCGTCCAAAAGGGTAGCAGCGTCGTCCCGGGAGAAATACCCGAGACGTCGGCCAATATAAAGCCTGGAACGCGTCGCACCGGCCGACCCTCGCGCGCAGCCGGCGAACTGCTCCCCAAAGGCGGGACGCCCGGGTCGCTCACGACCCGGTCCCGAGGCGCTCGCGCGCATATTTCCTGGTGGTGATGTCGCGGCACCAGTCGAGGTGGGCCAGATACCAGTCGACGGTCCTGGCCAGGCCGGTGGCGAAGGATTCGCGCGGGGTCCACCCGAGTTCCCGCCGGATCTTGGCGCAGTCGATGGCATAGCGGCGATCGTGGCCGGGACGGTCGGTAACGAAGGTGACGAGCCGGTCGCGGCCCGGCCCGCCGGCGGCCGGCGCCTTCTCGTCGAGCAGCCGGCAGAGGCCGCGGACGACCGCGAGGTTGGTCTGTTCGTTGAGGCCGCCGATGTTGTAGGTCTCGTCGACGCGCCCCTGCTGCAGGACGAGCCAGATCGCCGCGCAGTGATCCTCGACGTAGAGCCAGTCGCGCACCTGCAGGCCGTCGCCGTAGACCGGCAGCGGCTTTCCCTCGAGGGCATTGAGGATCATGAGGGGGATCATCTTCTCCGGAAACTGGTAGGGGCCGTAGTTGTTGGAGCAGTTGGTGGTGAGCGTGGGCAGCCCGTAGGTGTGGTGGAAGGCGCGCACGAAATGGTCGCTGGCCGCCTTCGAGGCGGCGTAGGGGCTGTTGGGCTCGAAACGGTTGGCTTCGGCGAACGGCGGTCCGTCGGGGGCCAGCGTGCCGTAGACCTCGTCGGTCGACACGTGCAGGAAACGGAAGGCGCGCTGGCGCGCGGCGGGCAGTTTCACCCAGTGCTGGCGCGCGGCGTTGAGCAGGCGGAGGGTGCCGACGACGTTGGTCTGCACGAACGGCTCGGGCGAATCGATGGAGCGGTCGACGTGCGACTCGGCGGCGAAATTCACCACGGCGTCGATGGCATGATCGGCCAGCAGCCGCCCGACGAGCGCGGCGTCGCCGATGTCGCCCTCGACGAAAATGTAGCGGGGATCCCGTGCGAGATCGGCCAGGTTGGCCGGATTGCCGGCGTAGGTCAGCTTGTCGAGGTTGACGAGGGTCCGCAGCGGCCCGCCGGACTCGGTCAGCCGCTGGCGCACGAAGTTGGAGCCGATGAAACCGCAGCCGCCGGTGACGAGGAGGTTCATGATGGATGGTTGAGCGTGGATATAGGTCCCATAGGACGGATGGGACCTATGACTCCAGCACAAGCCGGAGGCCGTCCTGCCAGTCGGGCAGGGTGAGGCCGAAGGTGCGGGCCAGCCGGGCGCAGGACATGACGGAATAGGCGGGGCGGCGCGCCGGCGTCGGGTATTCGGCCGCGGTGATGGCCTCGATCGTGCGGCATTTCCGCCCGGCGGCCGGCATCTGGGCGACGATCGCGGAGGCGAAGCCGTGCCAGCTCGTCTGGCCGGAGCAACAGAGGTGGAAGACGCCGCTGGAGCCCTCCGCGGGGCCGCCGGCGCGCGCGCCCTGGAGGGCCAGCGCGGTGGTCTCGGCGATCAGGCGGGAGGTGGTCGGGCAGCCGATCTGGTCGCGCACCACCCGGAGCGTCTCCCGCTCGCGGGCCAGGCGCATCATCGTCAGCATGAAATTGCCGCCGCGCGGGCCGTACACCCAGCAAAGCCGGAAGATGAGGTGGCGGCCGCCGGACTCCGCAATGGCCTGGTCGGCGGCGAGCTTCGTGCGGCCGTAGGCGCTGAGGGGATTGGGTGCGTCGTCCTCGACGTAGGGCGTGTTCTTGGCGCCGTCGAAGACGTAGTCCGTCGAATAATGCACGAGCAGCGCGCCGCGGCGTTTGGCCTCGGCGGCCATGACGGCGGGTGCCTCGCCGTTGATCTTGAGGGCGAGGGCGGGCTCCGACTCCGCCTTGTCCACGGCGGTGTAGGCGGCGGCGTTGACGATGATGTCCGGCGCGGCGTCGCGGATCCATTGCCGGATCGAGTCCGGCCGCGTGAAATCGACCTCGGGAAAATCGACGCAGACCAGCGCGCCGAGCGGCGCGAGCGTGCGGCGGAGTTCCCAGCCGACCTGGCCGACCCGGCCGAACAGGAGGATTTTCGCGGGAGTCATGCGGGGCGAACGGGGATGGGCCGGGCGGCTAGAACAGCCGGTCGACCGGGATGTCCTTGAGGAGGGGGTTGGACGCGTCGCGGCGGGACAGGACGGGCGGTCCGGCCGGCGGCCAGGGGATGCCGATCGCCGGGTCGTCCCAACGGATGCCGAGCTCATCCTTGGGCGAATAATAATCGGTGCATTTGTAGTGGAAGAGCGCCGTTTCGCTCAGCACCACAAAGCCATGGGCCAGACCGGGCGGGACGTAGAACTGGTGCTTGTTGGCGGCCGAGAGCGTGGCGCCGAACCAGCGGCCGAACGTGGGCGAACGGCGGCGCAGGTCGACGGCCACATCCCACACCTCCCCCTGCCAGACCGACACGAGCTTGCCCTGCGCGCGCGGATTCTGGAAATGCAGCCCGCGGAGGGTGCCGCGGGCGGAGAGCGAGAAATTGTCCTGCACGAAGTCGGCGCCGATCCCGGCCTCGCGGTACCGCTCGCGGCTCCACGATTCGAGGAAGAAGCCGCGGCCGTCCCCGAAGACCGTCGGCTCGATCAGCAGCAGACCCTCGAGCGGGCAGGGGGTGACCTTCATGCGGGGGACGATTAATCGGATTCCTGCCGGCCGGCGCAACTACTTCCGGCGGTAGTCGCCGCGGCTGAAGTACTTCTCCAGCCACACGTACATGCAGATGAAGAAATAGCGGCTGCCCATCTCCTTGATCTTGAGCTTGGCCTTGCCGTGTTTGCGGTTCTGCCAGGAGATGGGGGTCACCGTCCAGGAGAAGCCGCGGACGATGGCCTTCAGCGGGATCTCGACCAGGATGTTGAAATGCGGCGCGATGAGGGGGCGGCAGCCCTCGATCACCGTGCGGCGGTAGGCCTTGAACGCATTGGTCGTGTCGTTGAGCGGGATGTGAAAGAGGACCTTGATGAAGAGGTTCGCGAGGCGGTTGATGAGGAGCTTGACCCGGGGATAGTCGACGATCCGGCCGCCCTTGGTGAACCGGCTGCCGAGCACGCAGTCCCAGCCGTCGTTGAGCAGGCGCCAGTAGGCGATGGCGTCCGCGGGCGAGTCGGAGGCGTCGGCCATCATGACGACGCAGGCATCGCCCTTCATGTGGTTGAAACCCTGGACGATCGCCCGGCCGATGCCGAACGGGCCCGGATACTGGACGGGCGCCAGCGTGGGCACCTCGGCGCGCAGGCTCTGGAGCACCTGCCAGGTGCCATCCTTGCTGCCGTCGTCCACCACCACGATCTCATGCGGCACGCCGGCCTGCTGGAAGGCGGCGTAGAGGGCGCGGAGCGTGGGCGGCAGGGAGGCCTCCTCGTCGCGGGCGGGAATGACGACCGAGTAGAGGGAAAGCGGCGAGGGGGTGGGAACGAAGGGGGGCCGGCTCATCGGGGCAGCGGATCAAAGCGGGGCGGAGATCTCGAGCCAGTCCGGGTGCGCCTGCGCGTGCGCGGCGATTTCCTCGAGGATGGCCGCGACCGGCGTCTGCGGGCGCCAGTCCCACAGGCGCGCCGCCTTGGCGGAATCCAGCACGATCCACGGCAGATCAAACGGCCGCGGAGCGCCGTCGGGCGCCACCGCGTGCGCGCCGAACCGGCGTCCGCACCAGTCGCTGAGCTGCCGCAGGGACGTGGCCGAGGCGGCGCCGCCGGACACGTTCACGAGCCGATCGCCGGCGGCCAGCCTGGGCGCGGCGAGCTGTTTCGCGAGCAGCGGCAGCAGGTCGCGCGGGTGCAGGCAGTCGCGGACCTGGTGGCCCGTGCCGCCGAAGCCGAGGTATTTCAGGGGCCGCCGGCGGATCCAGGAG
>CAZKDK010000274.1:0-5031 GCA_964551145.1 uncultured Opitutaceae bacterium
GCCTGACGGAGTACAACTGGGGCGCCGAGCAGCACATCAACGGCGCGACCGCCCAGGCCGACGTTCTCGGCGTCCTCGGCCGGGAAGGCATCGATCTCGCCGCGCGCTGGACCACGCCGCCCGCGGGATCGCCCGCGTTCAAGGCGATCCAGATGTATCGGAACTACGACGGCGCCCGCTCGACCTTCGGCGACACGCGCGTGCGCCTGACAAACTCGGCCGACGTGGACCACCTCGCCGCGTTCGCCGCGGAACGGTCCACCGACGGCGCGCTCACGGTGATGATCGTGGCCAAGGACCTGGAGGGCACGGCGCCGGTGGAGCTTCACTTCGCCGCCTTCTCACCAGGCGCAAAGGCCCAGGTCTGGCAGCTCACCGCCGCCAATACCATCAGCCGTCTCGACGATCTACCGGTCAGCGAGAATCGCGCCAGCCTGACCGTTCCCGCCCCGAGCATCACGCTGCTGGTAATTCCGAAGGCCGCGGCGCCCTAAGCGCGTCTGCTAACGATTACGGACCAGCCACGACCACGGCTGGCGCTACGGCTGCCCCGCAGCCGGCGTGACGGCTGGGGTCGTTGTGCTGGGGCCGCTGGTTGGGCTTCTTCGTCACGGCAACTCTCCCATGTATGGGAACGCCAGCCATGCAAACCACGAGAACAGGAGTATATCCGAAACAATCTGCATTGTCCGGGCACCTTTCCCGATAGCCAATACTGAGGTGCCGATGGCCGCGATGAACAACGTGGAACCGAAAATCGCCATGCCAACAAAATACACGGCACCCTGGTATTCGATCGCGTAGCGATATCCGTGGATGAAGTAAATGAGCGATAGTAGGCCGAGAACTGCTCCTAGGTACAACGAGCGTCTGGATTTCTGCGCTTCTCGTGGATACGGGTACGCCCATAGAGCAAACAACAGCGCGGCGAGGATTAGATAGACCCAGATCGGCAGAGCGAATCGCCAGAGGAGCAAGATCGAGGGCACGCTGAGTGTGGAGACAAGACTGGGGTACCCATCGCGCCCGCCGAGAAACGCGGCACCTGCGACGATCGCCATGCCCATCGCAAGATGGGCTGCAGCTTTGCCTCTATTCATCTGTTTTGCCCAACAGGGTATTATGTCGCAGCCGGGTTGTTGACCTATCCAAATCGGCGGCGCGGATTTTGCGAGCTCGCGCGCGCGGCATGCTACGCAGATATCACTGATTGGAAATCTCTTGGATTTCAAGGATTGAGTCGCCGGGCCCGCGACCCGCGGACCGCGTCCCGCGAAAGCCGGGCCGAAATCGAAATAGCCTCCTTACGCCGGCTGCTACGAGGCGGGCGGCGGGGTCGGGAGACCCCGCCCTATAACTTCTTGGAGGACCGCACGAGCTGCCAGACCTTGCGCGCGCGGACGATCAGGTCCTTCAGGACGTCGGGTGTGATCGCCTGCTTGGGGTCGTCGCCGATGCCGCGGCTGGGCTGGACGTGGGCCTCGAGGCAGAGGCCGTCCGCTCCGTAGGCGACCGCCGCCAGCGCGCAGGCCGGCACGTAGGACGCCTTGCCGGTCGAGTGCGACGGATCGATCACCACCGGCGCCCAGGTGCGCTCCTTGAGCAGCGGCACGATCGACTCGTCCGGATGGTTCCGGTAGCCGTCGAGCGCCGGCGCCGTGCCCCGCGGGCAGAGGATCACGTTCGGATTCCCAAAATTGGCGATGTACTCGGCGGCCGAGATGAACTCGTTGAGCGTGCCCATGTGCAGGCTGCGCTTGAGCAGGACCACCGTCTTGCGTCCGGCCACCGCGGCGCCGATCTGGCGCAGCAGCGAGTAGTTCAGCGCGTTGCGCGCGCCCACCTGCAGCATCGGCACGCCCGCGTCGAGCGCGAGCTTGAGCTGCCCCTCGTCCATCACCTCGGTGTCGACCGGCAGACCCGTGCGGCGCGAGGCCTCCATCAGGATCTCGAGCGACTTGTCGTCCCCCTGGAACGAGTACGGATTCGTGCGCGGCTTCCAGACGCCGCCCCGCAGCGCGTGGGCCCCGGCCTCCTTCACGGCCGCCGCGGTCTCGTAGAAGAAGCTCGGATTCTTCGGGTCGATCGTGCACTGCCCGGCGATGACGAGCAGGTCCTTCTTGAGGGTGACCCCGCCGACCACGATCCGGTGGGTGGCCAGGTCCGACCGGATGTCCAGCAGCTTGAAGGGCGACTGGATGTGGTCGATCCGCTCGATGTAAGGCAGACCCTCGAGCCGGTTGAACATCAGCTCGTCGCGCTCGTCGCCCACGATCGCGTAGATCGTGCGCACGTCGCCGATGATGGGCTGGATGCGGCAGCCGAAAGACTCCACGATCCCGGTGATCTCCGTGACCTGCTCGGGCGTGAGGCGGGGGGCTTTGGGGAGGATCATGGCGACGGCGCAATGAGTAGTCCGCCCGGCAGGGGCTGGCAACTGGAGAAACGCCGGCGGCCATCTGCAATATAAGCCGCTCGTTCCTGGACGGGCCTGGGTCCTGACCTTGTCAAACAAGCAATGCCTGAAGGCGCGGTTTGGCGGTCGAAGACGGCGGATTCACACACCCCGCCCTGTCGGGCACCCCTCTCAAGAGGGGATTCTGCATTCGGCCAGCCGAGTCCCCTCTAAAAAGAGGGGTGGCGTCCTGCTGGCCAGCAGAACGCCGGGGTGTGTGGGTCGACTCCCCCGACCCACGCGACGAGGGCGTCGCGTCCCCAGTATGGAGCGGCGACGCCCTCGTCGCCGACTAGCCCATCGCCGCCGCGAATTCGTCCGGCAGCGGCGCCGTCGCGGCGAAGGAGAAGACGCGCCCGTCCAGCTCGTAGCTGAAGCGGGTCTCCAGCGAATGCAGGAAGAGGCGCTTGCTGCCCGCGGCGCGCGCGAACTCGCGGTTCAGGCGGAAGTCCCCGTAGGTCTGGTCGCCCACGATGGGCAGCCCGTGGCGGGCACACTGCACGCGCAGCTGGTGGCTGCGTCCGGTGCGCGGCTCGAGCTGCACCAGGGCCAGCGGCGGAACCACCGGGCGCTGCGCCAGCACGAGGCACCGCGCCTCGGCCGGCACATTGCCCGCCGCCCGCGTGCGGATGGTGCCGCCGCGCTTCTCGACCGCGAGGCGGTCGTGCCAGACCTCGCTGGCGGCGCGCGGCCGGCCGAAGACCAATGCCTGGTAGCGCTTGTGCACCTGCCGTCGGACGAATTGCCGCCGGATGGCGAGCGCCACGCGCTCGTTTGCGGCGGCCAGGATCACGCCGGACGTCGCCGAATCGAGGCGGTTGAGCAGCCACAGCCGGCAGTCCGCTCCCGCCGCCCCCGGCCAGACGTAGCACTCAGGCCCGTCCTCGTACGGGCAGGTCAGCAGCGCCCGGGCGTCTCCGCCGGCGGTGTTGGGATGCGAAAGCACGCCCGCCGGCTTGGACAGCGCCAACACCCCGTTCGCATCCCGCGCGATCACCGCGACCCCGCGGCCAAGCGGGAGGTCATCCCTGCAATCGGGGACCGGGACGCTCACCAGTAATAGAAGCCGAAGGTGATCGTCTGGTCGTCGCCCAGGACGGCGACCATCTCCTTCGTCCACGGCCGGTACGGCGCCGGGTCGCGGATCGCGCTCAGCGCCGCGCCGGTCCCGAATTCCTCGGCATCGCCCTCGACCTTGAGGATTTCCGCGATCTGTCCCTGGGACGTGATGCGGAAGGTGATGGTCACATGGGAGCCGCTCTTGGGATAGACGGCGCTCGACTGGATGATGCGCTCCCACTGGATCTGAACGATGTCGATCAATTCCTGAAGATAGTCCCCGAACTGGCTGAAATGGGCGTCGACCGCGATGTGGCCAGCGTTCGACACCCCGACCGGGCGCTCCTGCAGAATGCCGGGCCGGACCTGGGCGAGGCGCGGCCGCGGCAACGGCCGCGGGTGCTGGGCCGGCGTGGCCTCGGCGCCGGCCTGTCCGTTGGGATTCTGGCTGTTTCGGTCGCCCTCGACGTGGCGGTCGGCCCCGGTCGCGGGCTCGGGAAACCTCGCGACCTCCGTGCCGAACGCGTCCGGATTGTCGCCGCGGTTCTCGACGAATCCCGGCAGCGGCACCTGCAGTTTCGGATGGGCCTGCCCCGCCTTGGTTGCGGCCTGCTGCTGCACCGGCGGAGCCGACGGCGCCGGCGGCGGCTGCTGCAGCTGGCCGGTGACGATCTGGGAGTCGTTCTGGAAATCCTTCCGCCCCTCGGTCCGGGGCATGTGCAGCGAGCTGCCCTTGTCGGGCACGGGTTGCGCCGACTGCTGGTTCTGCGCGGCGAAATTGTCGGTGTGGTCCGGCACGTTGTTGTTCGCGTCGGGATTGGTCTCGACGAAACGCCCCAGCGGCTTCGGCGGCGCCACCACGGTCTCGGGCGCCAGCTCGACGTCGAACGCGCGGGCGTTGGTTCCGGGGCGCACGAACCGGCCGGGCGAGAACTCGCTCCGGAAGACCTGGGGGGCCAGCAGCAGGAGCGCCAGGTGGACCAGCAGGGTCCAGATCAGCCCGATCTGGATGGACCGGCGGTTCGGATCCTGGGACAAGCCGGGCACCCAATAGCGCCGCGGCTTCGTCGTCGGCCTGTCGTCCTGCAGGGTGGGCATTTCAGTGGGAATCACCTAAGTCTCTGTAGAGACGGCAGCGAGTCAAAATCCGTTTCGTTTCCTCGACGGGTAGACCAACGATATTGGTGTAGGAGCCGTGCCAGCCGGCGATGATCAGCTCCGAGCTTTCCTGAATGGCGTAGGCGCCGGCCTTGTCCAGAGGGTTCACGCCCGCGAAATACCGGTCGATCACGTTGTCATCGATCGACTTGAATGTCACCTCGCTGTCGACCGCAGCATCGATCGCCAGGCCTTCGCTGCGGCGGCGGAGCGCCAGTCCGGTGCAGACGACGTGGGTGCGGCCGGAGAGCTGCCGCAGCATGGCCCGCGCCTCGTCGAGGTCCCGGGGTTTGTTCAGCACGCGGTTGGCGACAAAAACGACCGTGTCGGCGCCAAGGACGAACGCATCGGGGCGGCGC